>CAJOMB010000048.1 GCA_905235615.1 uncultured Bacteroidales bacterium
CCAGGCCGATCATGTGATACAGCCTTTCCTTCTCCTCCTCCGGGAGGTCTTCCAGCTTGCCGCTTTCCTCGGAGGTCTTTTTGGCCTCCTGGTACATGCTCTCGATAAGGTCGTCGGCATCCACCACCGTGCCTTCGCGGGACTTCATCTTGCCTTCCGGAAGCTCCACCATGCCGTAGGAGAGGTGGTAAATCTGATCGGCCCAGCCGAAGCCCAGCTTTTTGAGGATGAGCTTGAGCACCTGGAAGTGGTAATCCTGCTCGTTGCCCACCACATACACGTGGGAGTCCAGTTGATAGGTATTGAAGCGGCGTTCCGCCGTGCCCAGGTCCTGGGTGATATAGACGGAACGTCTCCGCGCAGGACCAGCTTGCGGTCCAAGCCGTCGGCGGTGAGGTCGCACCAGACGGAGCCGTCGGCCTCCTTCACGAAGACACCCGTTTCCAGGCCCTTCTGCACCAGTTCCTTGCCCAGGAGGTAGGTCTCGGACTCGTGGTCCACCTGGTCGAAGGTGATGCCCAGGGCCTTGTAAGTTTCGTCGAATCCCTTGTACACCCAGCCGTTCATCATGGCCCAGAGCTCACGCACATGCGGGTCTCCGGCTTCCCAGTCCACCAGCATCCTGTGTACCTCATCGATAATTTCCGGGTGCTCCTTCTCCATCTTGGCGTAGGCCACGTAGCAGTCTCCCACCAGGTGGTCCCCCTTCTTGCCGGTGCTCTCGGGCGTGGCGCCGTCGAAACACTTCTCCCAGGCATACATGCTCTTGCAGATGTGGACGCCGCGGTCGTTCACGATGGTGCTCTTGATGACCTCGTTGCCGCAGGCCTTCAGGATGCGGGACACGCTGTCCCCCAGCAGGTTGTTGCGGATATGGCCCAGATGGAGGGGCTTGTTGGTATTGGGGGAGGAGAACTCCACCATGATGCGTTTTCCGCTGGCCGGCAGCTGGCCGAAGTTTTCATCGGCCGACAGGGCCTGCAGGCTCTCGTTCCAATAGACGGGAGAGAAGGAAAGGTTCAAGAAACCCTTCACGGAGTTGAAGGCGCTGATTTCCGGGACATGGTCCACCAACCACCGGCCGATGACGTTGCCGGTGGCATCGGGGGCGGCGTGGGAGATTTTCAGCAGCGGGAAGGTAACCAGGGTATAGTCCCCTTCGAACTCCTTGCGGGTTACAGAGACCTGCAGGGAGGCGGCGGGGACATCGGCCCCGTAAAGGGCCTGCATGGCCAGGGCGGCCTTTTGCTGGATAAATGCCTCGGCCGTCATCCCAAATAGCCTTTAAGGAGTTTGGAACGGTTGGGCATCTTGAGACGGCGGATGGCCTTCTCCTTAATCTGGCGCACACGCTCACGCGTGAGGCCGAAGCGTTCTCCAATCTCTTCCAAGGTCATTTCCTGGCAGCCGATGCCGAAGAAGGACTTCACAATCTCCCTTTCACGGTCCGTGAGGGTGCTCAGGGCACGCTCGATTTCCGTATTGAGGCTTTCATTCACCAGGCCGCGGTCTGCGGACGGGGAATCGTCGTTGGGAAGCACGTCCAGGAGGCTGTTGTCCTCCCCTTCCACGAAGGGAGCGTCCACGCTCACGTGGCGGCTGCCCACCCGCAGGGTGTCGGAAATCTTGTCCTTGGGAACGTCTATCATCTCGGAGAGTTCCTCATTCGTGGGCTGGCGCTCGTTCTCCTGCTCAAAGCGGGTGAGGGCCTTGTTGATCTTATTGAGGGAGCCCACCTGGTTCAAGGGCAGGCGGACGATACGGCTTTGTTCGGCCAGGGCCTGGAGGATGCTCTGACGGATCCACCACACGGCGTAGGAGATGAATTTGAAACCACGGGTTTCGTCGAACTTCTCGGCGGCCTTGATGAGGCCCAGGTTGCCTTCGTTGATGAGGTCCGGAAGGCTGAGGCCCTGGTTCTGGTACTGCTTGGCCACGGAAACCACGAAACGCAGGTTGGCGCGGGTGAGTTTTTCCAAGGCTTCCTGGTCCCCTTTGCGGATGCGCTGGGCCAGTTCCACTTCTTCGTCGGGAGTCACAAGCTCTTCCCGGCCGATTTCCTGCAGGTACTTGTCCAGCGACGCGCTCTCGCGGTTGGTGATGGACTTGGTAATTTTAAGTTGTCTCATTTATATACAATAATTTCGGTCAGCTCCATGGGGTAAGGAACTGACCGAAATCACTGGATGCGCGGCAATCCCTTACTTGCCGAAACCAAAGTAGAAGGACCTTCCGTTCTTGTCCACACCTTCCAGATAGATGGCGCGGGTGGCCTTCTTGGCCTTGGCTACGACTTCTTCGGGTTTTGAAACGGCGGTGTCATTCACGAAAGTGATGATGCTTCCGGCCTTGGCTCCGGCCTCCGCCATCTTGCCGCTTCCGAGGGAAACAATCTCCACACCGCCCTTGAGGCCCAGTGCTTTGAGGGTTTCCGGATCGGCCGCTTTCAGGCTGGCTCCGTAGAAGGAGACGGCACCGTCCAGGCTGGTTGCTCCGTTGGTCTGGGAGCTGGCCTGGAAGACCACCTGGGCTTCCTGCTGCTTCCCGTCACGGATATAGGTGATGGCAGCCTTGTCTCCGGGATGGTAACTGCTCACGCGGGCCTGCACAGAGGAAGCGTCCGTAATTTTCTGACCGTCAATGGCCACGATGACGTCGTTCTTCTGAAGGCCGGCCTTGTCGGCAGCACTTCCCTTCAAAACCTCGTTAATATATACGCCGGACACGGCGGAAAGTTTCATTTCGTCGGCAAACTTTTTGTCCACGTTGCTCATGGAGATTCCCAGGACGGCACGCTTCACGCTGCCGAAGTCCATCAGGTCTTCCGCCACGCGCTTGACGATGTTCACGGGAACGGCGAAGGAGTAGCCGGTATAGGAGCCTGTCTGGCTCACGATGGCGGTGTTGATGCCCACCAGTTCACCCTTTTTGTTCACCAGAGCGCCGCCGCTGTTGCCGGGGTTCACGGCCGCATCCGTCTGGATGAAGGACTCGATCTTGAATTCACCGGAATTGTCCGGCATGCTGCGGCCCTTGGCGCTCACAATACCGGCCGTGATGGTGGAACGAAGCTGGGCGCCCAGCGGGGAGCCGATGGCCAGCACCCACTCGCCCAGACGCAGGGCGTCGGAGTCGCCCAGGGCGATGGCCGGCAGATTGGTGGCATCCACCTTGATGATGGCCACGTCCGTGGCGGGGTCCGTGCCCACCACCGTGGCTTCATACTGCTGGTTGTTGTTGAGCGTGACCTGGATGCTGGTGGCACCGGCCACCACGTGGTTGTTGGTCACGATGTAGCCGTCCGGACGGATGATGACGCCGGATCCGCTGCCGCGCTGCTCGCGGGGCTGGCCGAAGCCGTAACCGTTCCCGAAGCCGAAGAAGAATTCGAAGGGGTCGATGGAGCGGGACTGGCTCTGAACGGTCACCTCCACATAAACGACGGACTCCACGGCCGTCTCAGCGGCATAGGTGAAGTCCGGATAATCCGAGTCTGCCAAATTGACAGTGCGATATTCCACGGTGTTGCCGGCAACGTCCGTCACCACGGTGGTGGGCTCGGAAGCCGGCTGAGGAGCGCTGGCCTTCACCACGCCAAATGCGGTGAGACCGCCGGCCAGAATAGATAATAGTACAGTTGTCATGTTTTTCATGTCTATAGTTGCATTAATTTTTTCCGGCTTTGGGAAATCAAAACTTATGCCATTTGCAAGAAAATGCTTATATTTGTAGGACTTGAAAATAAAAAGAACGCAATATGAATCTGACCATTTCCAGCACCAATCTCCTGAAGGCCCTCATGGATGTTTCCAAGGCCATCCCGTCCAAGTCTCCGCTTCCCATCCTGGAGAACTTCCTGTTTGTACTCAAGGACGGCAAGTTGGAAATCACCGCCTCGGACTCCGAGCTCACCCTGCGCACCGCCATCGAGGTGGACAGTTGTGACGAGGAAGGTTCCGTGGCCGTTCCAGCCCGTCACATGACGGACCTTCTGAAAGAACTCCCGGACCAGCCGCTCCGCATCAAGACCGTCTCCGACGCCTCTTTCGAGTGCAGCTGGGCCAGCGGCAACTCCGTCCTCCCCTATTTCCCGGCCGATGATTACCCGGAAATCAAAACCACCGGAGAGGACGCCCTCAAGGTTGTCTTCCCGGCCGAAAGCCTGGTGGACGGCATCCAGGGCACCATTTACGCCACCGCCGACGACGAAATCCGTCCGGCCATGAACGGTATCTTCTTCGATATAGACCTGGAAAGCACCACGCTGGTGGCCTCCGATTCCCACAAGCTCATCTGCTACACCACCAAAGATGTGAAGGCCACGGAGAAGGCTTCCTTCATCCTGCACAAGAAGCCGGCCGCCGTGCTGCGTTCCATCATCGGCAAGGACGTGGAAAACGTGGAGATTGCCTTTGACAGCGCCACCGCCCAGTTCACCTTCGGCAGCACCACCATGGTGTGCCGGCTGGTAGTGGGCAAATATCCCAAGTACCGGGAAGTCATCCCCATGAACAACTCCAACGTGCTGCAGATAGACCGTCAGCTCCTCATGAATACGGTGAAGCGTGTGGCCGTGTGCGCCAACAAGGCCTCCAACCACATCAAGTTCACCCTCAAGGAGGGCCAGTTGGAGATATCGGCCCAGGACCTGGGCTTCGCCCTGGCCGCCTATGAGAAGATTTCCTGCAACTACGCCGGAGACGAGCTCACCATCGGCTTCAAATCCACTTTCCTCACGGAAATCCTCGCCAACATGAGCTGCAACGGCCTCACCATCAAGTTTGCCGATGCCCGCCGCGCCGCGCTCATCCTCCCCGCGGAGGAAGAGGCCGATACCGAGAAAGTGTGTGGCATCCTTATGCCAATTATGATTCAATAGTTCTATGGAACTCAATCTTCAACGGCCGTTGCTCTTCTTCGACATAGAGAGCACCGGCCTTAATATTGCCACTGACTGCATTTGTGAGCTGAGTTTTGTAAAGGTGTTCCCCGGAGGGGAGACACGCATCAAGACTTGGCGTTTCAAGCCCTGGGACTATGTGACCCAGCGGCAGTATCCCATTGCGCCGCAGGCATCGGCCGTCAATGGCATCAAGGACGAAGACCTGGCCGGCTGCCCCCGCTTCTGCGACAGCGTGGACGAGGTGGTTCAGTGGCTTGCGGACGCAGACCTGGCGGGCTTCAACTCCGCCAAGTTCGACCTCCCCATGCTGGCCGAGGAAATTGAGCGTGTGAGGCTTTACATGCACAAGGACATTGACATAGACCTCCACGCCAAGCTGATGGTGGACGTGCAGAACATCTACCATTACATGGAACCCCGCAACCTCAAGGCCGCCTACCGCTTCTATTGCGGCGGCGAGGATTTTGAGAACGCCCATACCGCCGAGGCGGACACCGTGGCCACCTATGAGGTGCTCAAAGGCCAGTTGGACATGTATCCGGACAAACTCAAAAACGACGTGAGTTTCCTCTCCACCGTGGCCGGAAGGCCCCGTACGGTGGATTATGCCGGAAGGCTGCTCATGGGAGAGGGTGAAGAGCCCATCGTGAGTTTTGGCAAGCACAAGGGCAAGACGGCCCGGGAAGTATGGGAGACGGAGCCTTCCTATTTTGCCTGGATTGAGGGCGGAGACTTCACCTTGGACACCAAACGGCAGTTTGCCAATCTCAAGGCCCGCTTCCAGAAAGAGAAGAAAGAGGCCCTGAACCGCCCCGCCACCTCGGACGAGCTGCAGGGACTGGCCAGTAAATTCAATACGGGAAAGCTCTTTTAAATATCGGCAAATATTACTATATTTGTAGGAAATACTCAGCGTACTAAAACTAAAATGGCAGGCATCAAAACAGCAATCATCGGATATGGAAGGATGGGAGCGTGTTATCGGAAGGTGATTCTCGATAATAAGGACCTTGAGCTGAAGGTGATTTGTGATGCCTCCCCCGCCCAGAGAGAATGGGCGGCCAAGGATGCCCCGGAGGCCCTGGTAACGGACAATCCCGGGCAGATTTACGCAGACCCTGAGATTCAGCTGGTTGTCCTCTGCGCCCTGGCCAACTCCCGCAAGGAGCAGATTGAGCGCTGTTTTGCCGCCGGCAAGCATGTGATATCCGAGAAGCCCATAGGCGTTACTCCCGGGCAGGAAAAGGAATTGGTGGCATTGGCTGCGTCCGTGCCCCAGTTTTCTGCCGTGAACCTGTATCTGAGGAACTCCTGGTATCACCAGGAAATGAAGGCTTTTGTGGAGTCGGGGCAGATTGGGGATCTGGCCATCGTAAAAATCTGCCACATGACACCGGGTCTGGCGCCGGGAGAAGGGCACGAATACGAAGGTCCCTGTTTCCACGACTGCGGCATGCACTATGTGGACATTGCACGCTGGTATGCCGGCGCCCCGTATAAAACCTGGAACGCACAGGGCATCCGGATGTGGGACTACAAAGACCCCTGGTGGCTCAACAGCCATGGGACGTTTGAAAACGGTGTGGTATTTGACATTACGCAGGGTTTCGTGTACGGACAGCTCTCCAAGGAGCAGACCCACCACTCGTATGTGGACCTCATCGGAACCCGCGGAGTCATCCACCTGACCCACGATTTCAAGACGGCCCATGTGGAAATGAGGGGAACGGACAAGACGGTCATTCTGGACAAGCCTTTCGGAGAGAAGAACCTGCCGGTCTTGTGCAGTGAAATGGCACATAGCATCCTCTCCGGGCGCAGGGACCCTGCCATGCCTCCGTTCAAGGACGCGGCAGAGGCTTCCGAGGTGGCCTGGAAGATGCTTGAGGATGCCCGTGAACACGAAATGCCGGTAAAGGGAACGGATGAAGAGCTGGTGCAGATCCGGGAACGCCGCAGCCGCATGACAGACGGCTACGGCCTGCTGAAAAAAAGACATAACCACTAAACAAAAAACTGATATGAGTAAAGAAATGTCAAGAAGATCGTTCCTCAAAGCAGGAACCGCCGCAGCCGTCGGGCTCTCTGTCATGCCCGGCCAACTCTTCGCGAAAGAGGACAAGAAGACCGCCCCCGCCCCGTTGGGAAGAAAGCTCAAGATCCTGGGCGTAGGTATTGGAGGCCGAGGTTCCGGCGTTCTGAGAGAACTGGAGACCGAGGATATCATCGGCCTGTGCGATGTGGACTGGAAATACGCCGCCCACGTCTTTGACCGTTATCCTCAGGCGAAACGCTACAAAGACTGGAGGGTGATGTTTGACGAACTCCTCCCGGAGGCCGATGCCGTGATGGTGGCCACCGCGGACCACACCCATGCCATCATCGCCGCCGCCGCCATCCAGGCCGGCAAGCACGTCTATTGCGAGAAGCCCCTCACCCGTACCGTCTATGAGTCCCGCCTGCTCACCAAGCTGGCCGCCAAGTACAAGGTAGCCACCCAGATGGGCAACCAGGGTGCTTCCGGAGAAGGTGTCCGCAAAATCTGCGACTGGATCTGGAACGGAGAAATTGGTGAAGTGACCCGCGTGGAAGCCTTCACGGACCGTCCCATCTGGCCCCAGGGCCTGGAGCGTCCGGCCAAGGCGGAGAAGGTTCCCAAGACCCTGGACTGGGATCTGTTCCTGGGACCGGCCCCCTATCGTCCGTACCACTCCATCTATACTCCGTGGAACTTCCGCGGCTGGTGGGATTTCGGCACCGGTGCGCTGGGTGACATGGCCTGCCACATCCTGCATCCCGTTTTCAAGGCCCTGAAGTTGGGCTATCCCACCAAGGTACAGGGCAGTTCCACCGCCCTTCTCACCGAATCCTGCCCGCAGGCGGAGAAGGTACGCTTCGTGTTCCCCGCCCGTGACAACATGCCCAAGGTGGCCATGCCCGAGGTAACGGTAACCTGGACCGACGGCGGCATCCTCCCGGACCGCCCCGAAGGCCTGCCGATCGGCAAGAACCTGAACGACTCCGGCGGAGCCGTCATCTTCTACGGAACCAAGGACACCCTCATCTGCGGCTGCTACGGCGTGAATCCTTACCTCCTGTCGGGCCGCAATCCCGAAGTGCCGCACCTCCACCGCGAAATCAAGCTGAGCCACCAGCAGGACTGGGTCCGGGCCTGCAAGGAAGACCCTGAGTTCCGCACCCCCAGCGCCTCCGACTTTGCCGAGGCCGGTCCCTTCAATGAGATGGTGGCCATGGGCGTCGTGGCCGTGCGCCTCCAGGGCCTGAACCAGGAACTGGAATGGGACGGTGAGAACATGCGCTTTACCAACATCCCCGAGGGTGCCACCATCCGTACCATGATTCATGACGGATTCTCCATCACGGACGGCCATCCCACCTTCGAGAATGTGTACACCGATCCGGTAGATGCCAACCAATTTGCCAAAGAGCTCATCAAGCCCGTCTTCCGCGAAGGCTGGACGCTCCCCGAACTTCCGTAATCTCAACACCAAAAACGATATGAAAAAGATCTTAACACTCACAGCTATGGCTGCACTGATGGTTTCCGCCCTTTCCTGTGGCAACCAGGGTAACAAGAAAAACGGCGCCGTTCCCGCCTACAAGGTAGTGGAGGCCGCTCAGGTGGACCTTTCCACCTTCCCCGTGGATGAAGACGGCTACATCGTCCTCTTTGACGGCACCTCCACCAACGGTTGGCGCGGCTACGGAAAGGAAAACCTTCCCCAGCGCTGGGGCATCGACGAAGGCGCCCTCAAGTTCAGCGGCACCGGCAGCGGTGAAGGCCAGACCGGCGAAGGCGGAGACATCATCTTCGCCCACCAGTTCAAGAATTTCACCCTGGAGATGGAATGGAAAATCTCCAAGGGCGGCAATTCCGGTATCTTCTACCTGGCCCAGGAAGTGACCACCAAGGACGAGAACGGCAACGACCGCTACGAGCCCATCTACATCTCCGCTCCCGAGTACCAGGTGCTGGACAATGCCAACCATCCGGACGCTCTGTTAGGCGTGGACGGCAACCGCCAGTCCGCTTCCCTGTACGACATGATTCCGGCCGTTCCGCAGAACCAGAACCCTTACGGCGAGTGGAACAAGGTTAAAATCCTGGTTTACAAGGGCACCGTGGTGCACTTCCAGAACGATGTGAAGGTGCTGGAATACCACCTGTGGACCCAGCAGTGGACCGACATGCTCCAGGCCTCCAAGTTCTCCCAGAAGGACTGGCCCCTCGCCTTCGAACTCCTGAACAACTGCGGCGGAGAAAAGCACGAGGGCTATATCGGCCTGCAGGACCACGGCGACGATGTGTGGTACCGCAACATCCGCATCAAAGTGATGGACTAAGCACATGAGAAAAAGCTTTTTATTCCTGGCACTTGCCCTCATGGCCTTCCTTCCGTCCTGCTCTTCCGGAGAACCGGCTCCCGTGAAAAAGGATATGTGCGTGCAGATGTATTCGGCCCGCAGCATCCTGAATCATGACAATTATGCCGATATCCTCAAAGAGATGGCCTCCATGGGCTATACCGCCGTGGAAACCGCTAACTATGACGGAGAAAAGGGCCTCATCTACGGGGACGAGCCCGAGGTGTTCCGCCAGAAGGTGGAGGCCGCGGGAATGAAGGTCCTGAGCGCCCATGTGAGCCGCGGCCTGTCCGAGGAGGAGCTTGAGAGCGGAGACCTCACGGCCGCCTTGGCGTGGTGGGACAAGTGCATCGCAGACCACGTGAAAGCCGGCATGGAATATCTGGTGACGCCCTGGATGGGCCTCCAGAAGAACCTGCACGACCTTCAGGTCTATTGTGATTACCTGAACGAGGTGGGCCGCCGCTGCCAGGCGGCCGGCCTCAAGTACGGCTACCACAACCACGCCTACGAGTTCGAGAAGGTGGAGGGACAGGTCATGTACGACTACCTCCTCCAGCACACGGATCCGGCTCTTGTCTTCTTTCAGATGGACGTGTACTGGGCCGTCATAGGAAAAGCCTCACCGGTGGATTATTTCAAGCGCTATCCGGGCCGATTCAGGATGCTTCACATCAAGGATGAATGGGAAGTGGGACAAAGCGGCATGGTGGGCTTCGACGCCATCTTCAAGAATGCCGACGTGGCCGGTCTGGAGAACTTCGTGGTGGAGATTGAACGCTACAACTACGAGGACATCCGCCAAAGCTTCCGCGAAAGTGCCGACTACCTCCTGGAGGCGCCTTTCGTGAAGGCCGGCTACGCCAAGTAGGCTGTTCCCGCACATTGGCGGACCAAAGAGATTCTTCGGCAGGTAAACCTGCCTCAGAATGACATGATTCTGTCATTTTGACGCCACCTTGTCATTCTGAACGAAGTGAAGAATCTCTTTGGTCTGCCTCTTTTTATCGCCGCATGACGTTATTATTGCAGAAATATTGTAAATACGAGAACAAATTCATATTTTTGCTTGTATGAAGATTGCGGTTTACAGCGGCTCCTTCAATCCCCTGCACATCTGGCCATCATGGCGTACCTCACCCGACAGGGCGGGTTTGACTGGGTATATCTGGTCGTAACTCCTCAGAATCCCTTCAAACAAACCCATACCCTTCCCACCGGCCAGGAGCGTTTTGACGCTGCCGTTCAGGCGGTTGCCCGCTATCCGCATCTGAAAGTGAAAGTGCTGGACATCGAGCTCAAAATGCCCCCTCCCCAATACACCATCCGCACCTTGGACATCCTGCAGAAGATGGAACCGGAGAACGATTTCACCTTAGTGATAGGGGCCGATAACCTGGCCGGCTTCCAGGGCTGGCTCTTCCATGAGCGCATCCTGAAGGATTACGGGGTGGTGGTGTTCCCCCGCAAGGGCTATCACCGGGGCCACGACCGCGCCCGCCTGCTCAAAGAAGATCCCAGCTACAAGATAACTTTGTTAAAAGCCCCCTTGGTGAATATCTCTTCCACACAGATACGCCGTCACACGGCGCAGGGGATAGACATGTCTAATTGGTTAATGTAATATATGCCTGGTAAAGTACTCATCTTCTCCGCCCCTTCGGGCTCCGGAAAAAGCACCGTCGTGGGGCACATCCTCAGCTCCCGCAAAGACGTTGAATTCTCTGTATCGGCCACTTCCCGCCCGCCCCGCGGAACGGAGCAGGACGGTGTGGAATACCTTTTTTACAATGCGGAAACCTTCCGCGCCCTGGTGGCCGAAGGCAAATTCGTGGAGTACGAAGAGGTGTACCCGGACCGCTTCTACGGCACCCTCAAGAGCGAGGTGAACCGCATCTGGGCCAAGGGGCACGTCATCATCTTCGATGTGGACGTGAAGGGCGGCGTGTCGCTCAAGAAGTACTTCGGAGACGCGGCGCTTTCCGTCTTCATCCAGGCCCCGTCCGTGGAGGAGCTCCGCCGGAGGCTGGTAACCCGCGGCACGGACAGCCCCGAGGTCATTGACGTACGGGTGAACAAGGCCGCCGAGGAAATGACCTATGCCTCCCAGTTTGACCGCATCCTCATCAACGACGACCTTCAGACCGCCTTGGCAGAGGCCGATAAAATGGTAGAATCTTTTTTAACAGCGTAATATGAAACGAATTCTTCTGTCCGTCATGCTGCTGGCCGCTGCAGCCGGCAGCGCTTCCGCCGCCCCCATGGGCGAGGAAGCACGCCTTCTCCGCTTCCCGGCCACCAACAGCTCCGAAGTGGTCTTTTCCTATGCCGGAGACCTCTGGACCGTCCCCATCCAGGGCGGTGAGGCCCGACGGCTCACCTCCCATATCGGCTACGAGATGCTGGCCCGCTACTCCCCCGACGGCCAGACCATCGCTTTCACGGGAGAATATGACGGCAACCGCGAGGTGTACAGCATTCCCGCCGCCGGCGGACAGCCCGTGCGCCTTACCTATACCGCCACCAACGGCCGCGACGACCTGGGAGACCGCATGGGCCCCAACAACATGGTGCTCACCTGGAGCCCCGACGGCAAGAAGATTGTTTTCCGCAACCGCACCGGCGACGGCTTCGAGGGCCTGCTGTGGACCATCGGCCCGGAAGGCGGCATGCCTCAGCAGATTCCCCTCCCGGAAGGCGGGTGGTGCAGCTATTCCCCGGACGGAAGTCAGCTGGCCTACAACCGCGTGATGCGGGAATTCCGCACCTGGAAGTATTACCGCGGCGGTATGGCCGATGACATCTGGATTTACAACCCCAAGAAAGGAAAGGTGACCAACATCACCGACAACGACGCCCAGGACATCTTCCCCATGTGGGTGGGAGAGGAGATTTACTTTGCCAGCGACCGGGACATGACCATGAACCTGTTCGTGTACAACACCCGCACAGGGGCCACTGAGAAAGTGACAAACTTCAAGGAATTTGACGTCAAGTTCCCTTCCACGGACGGAAAGACCATCGTCTTCGAGAACGGCGGCTGGCTGTACCGGCTCAACCCCGCCACCAAGGAATATAAGAAGATTCCCGTCACCCTGTCTGCGGACGGCGTGTACGGAAGGGCCGAATTCCGCACGCTCAAGGCCGCCGACATCACGGCCGTCAGCGGCGCCCCCGACGGCTCCCGCGTGGTGGTGACGGCCCGCGGAGAGGTCTTTGACGTACCGGTGGGCAAGGGTGTCACCCGCAACCTCACCCGCTCATCTTCCTCCAACGACCGTGGCGCCGCCTGGAGCCCGGACGGCAAGTGGATTGCCTGGATAGGAGACGCCACCGGAGAGACGGAGCTCTACCTCTATGACGTGAAGGCCGGCGAAACCCGTCAGCTCACCTCCGGGTCCGACACCTACATCCGCGCCCTCCAGTGGGCCCCGGATTCCAAGCACATCTACTATACAGACCGCAAGAACCGCTTTGTGGAAGTATCTCCGGCCGATGGCAGGCGCCGCACGGTAATGGAATGCCCGGAGGCAGAATTCCGCGGCGTGGACATCTCCCCCGACAGCCAGTGGCTGGCCTATACCCGCCCCGCCGCCAACGAGATGGGCATCGTGTATCTGCGCAACCTCACTACCGGGAAGGAATATCCCGTGACGGAGCGCTGGTACAACAGCGGCAGCCCTTCCTTCAGCACCGACGGAAAATACCTCCTGTTCACCAGCGACCGGGACCTGAGTCCCCAGTACAGCCGCATCGAATGGAATTACAGCTTCCAGGACATGAGCGGCGCCTACCTGGCCCTGCTCTCTTCCAAGACCCCTTCCCCGCTCATCGCTTCCGACCCTTCCGTCTCCTTGGAAAAGGCCGATGCGAAGGATAAGAAGGAGGAATCGGCCCCGGCCATTGAGCCGGAGGGCATTGGCGGGCGCATCATCAAGCTGCCGGTGAAAGGGCGCAGCTTCTACTGCTCTGAAGGCAAGCTCTGGTATCTGGGCCGCGGCGGCACCCGCGTCTTTGACTTCAAGAGCGGAGAGGACAGCGAATGCTGCGATGCCTCCATGTGGCCCGTCAAGGGCAGCAAGAAGGCCATTTTCCGCAAGGGCGGGAATGTGTTCGTGGCGAGTATCGGCCCCAAGGTGAGCCTGAAGGAAAAGGCGGATTTGAGCCAGCTTTCCACCACCATCGACTTTGCGCAGGAATGGGCCCAGCTCTATGACGAGGTCTGGCGCGCCTTCCGCGACGGTTACTACCTGGAAAATATGCACGGAAGGGACTGGAAGGCCGTCAAGGCCCAGTATGAGGTGCTTCTCCCCTATGCGCTCACCCGCCTGGACGTGAACTACATCCTGGGAGAGATGATAAGCGAGGTGGCCAGCGGACACTGCTATGTGACGCCCGGCGATTATCCCAAGCCGGAGCGCATCCCCATGGGCCTGCTGGGCGCCCAATTCTCCAAGGTGGCCGATGGTTTCCGCATCGAGAAGATTCTGGAAGGCGCCACCTATCGGCCCGAATTGCGTTCCCCGCTCACCGAGCCCGGACTGGGGGTGAAGGAGGGAGACGTGATTACCGCCATCGACGGCATCTCCCTGAAGGACGTGGACAATATCTACAAGCTTCTCGTGGGCAAGGCCGATGTCCTGACGGAACTCACCGTCGGAGGCAGGAAGGTGGTGGTGAAACCCATCGCCGACGAAGGCCCCCTGTACCACTATGCCTGGGTGCTGAAGAACATCCGCACCGTGGAAAAACTCTCCAAGGGCCGTGTGGGTTATATTTATATCCCGGACATGGGTCCGGAAGGCCTGAGGGAGTGGGCCCGTTACTACTATCCCCAGTTGGACAAGGAGGCCCTCATCATCGACGACCGGGCCAACGGCGGCGGAAACATCTCGCCCATGATTATCGAGCGCCTGCAGCGGAAGCCCTACAGGCTTACCATGCGCCGCGGCTCTTCCATGATCGGGACCATCCCCGAAGGCACGCACACCGGCCCCAAGGTGCTCCTGATCAACAAGTACTCCGCCTCCGACGGAGACCTCTTCCCCTGGAGCTTCAAGGCCAATAACCTGGGTACCGTCATCGGCACCCGCACCTGGGGCGGCATCGTGGGCATCAGCGGTCCCCTGCCCTATGTGGACGGGACAGACGTGCGCGTACCCTTCTTCACCAACTACGACGCCGCCACCGGAGAGTGGATCGTGGAGAACCACGGCGTGGACCCGGACATCCTCATGGACAACGACCCCGTGAAGGAATTTGCCGGCACGGACGAGCAGTTGGAAAAGGCCGTTCAAGTGGCCTTAGAGCAACTTAAAGACCGCAAGCCGCTGCCCGGCGTACCCGCTCCCCGCACTTTCAAGGACCTGGGACTTCCGGAAACCTGGTAATTTTTGTATCTTTGCGCTCCAATTTGAATTGAGACATTATGGGAAGAATCATACTGACGGGAGACCGTCCTACCGGCAAACTTCATCTGGGACATTATGTAGGCTCCCTGCGCAACCGCGTGCTGCTGCAGAACGAGGGCGATTTTGACCGCATGTTCGTGTTCATCGCGGACGTGCAGGCCCTTACGGACAACGCCGACAACCCGGAAAAGGTGCGCCAGAATATCATCGAGGTGGCCTTGGACTATCTGTCCTGCGGCCTGGATCCTTCCAAGGTCACCATCTTCATCCAGAGCCAGATTCCCGAGCTGCACGAAATGACGCAGTTCTTCTCCAACCTGGTCACGGTGCAGCGGCTGCAGCGCAACCCCACCGTAAAGTCGGAGATGGCCATGCGCGGTTTCGAAGGCGGTGCCACGGATGACAACAAACGCGGCCTTCCCGTAGGCTTCTTCACCTATCCCATTTCCCAGGCGGCCGATATCTGCGCCTTCAAGTCCACCACCGTTCCTGTAGGCGAAGACCAGGAGCCCATGATTGAGCAGTGCCGGGAAATCGTGAGAAGTTTCAACGGCACGTACAACTGCGACGTGCTGGTGGAGCCGGAAATCCTCCTGCCCTCCAACCTGGTGTGCCGCCGCCTGCCCGGCACGGACGGAAAGGCCAAGATGTCAAAGTCCCTGGGAAACTGCATCTACCTCTCCGACAGTGCCAAGGACATGGAGCAGAAGGTGAAGGGCATGTTCACGGATCCGGGCCACCTCCGCGTGGAAGACCCCGGCAAGGTGGAAGGAAATACCGTCTTCACCTACTTGGACGCCTTCATCGAGGCCGATGACTTTGCCAAGTTCTGGCCGGACTATGCTTCTTTGGACGAGCTCAAGGACCACTACCGCCGCGGCGGCCTGGGAGACATGAAGTGCAAGAAGTTCCTTATCAACGTCCTCAACGACCGCCTGGAACCCATCCGTGCCCGCCGTCACGCCTACGAGCAGGACATCCCCGAAGTGTACAACATCCTCCGGAAAGGCTCCGAAGCCGCCCGCGAAGTGGCCGCCCGCACCCTTCACGAAATGAAGGACGCCATGCAGAT
>CAJOMB010000049.1 GCA_905235615.1 uncultured Bacteroidales bacterium
CAACTCTCAGTCAGTATCGTAAACTCTGGATATCTTGATCTCCATTGGAGTGTCACCTGGGATAATCAAGTGAAATGGCTTAGAGAAATCATCGGCCCGGATGGGAAATCGGAGGGAACGCTTGGTTTTGGAAAAACAGCCAGCCTTGTCGTACGTATTGACCATGAAGCCTTGGCCAATGGATATAATGAGGCGGTAGTGGTAATATGGTCAGACAACGGGCGTTCCGAGCTAAAGGTCACGGCAGTCGGACCAGATCGCAGCACAGCAACGACCAATGTTCTTCCCGTGACAGAAATACAGATGGGCGGCGCTGTTCTAAATGCCGAAGTATTGAGTAAAGGAGCTCCGGAATACGAAGAAAGAGGTTTCGCCCTAAGTGAGTCAAGTATTGCTGCTGATGCTTCTTTAAATGCTCTTCGGCTTATTTCCGCTCCGATGAATGATAGTATGACATACTCTGCGGAGGTTTCCAATCTGTCAAGTGGAACACATTATTATGTGCGGGCATATGCTAAAAATTCGATTGGAACCAAACTGAGTTCCAATCAAGAAGAGTTTACAACGGTAGGCGCTTGGACGGAAGTGAAAACACAAGAAGTGTCTTCATTGGATATCGTTGCAGGGACAGTTCAGTTCAACGGCGAAATTGTTGTTGAGGGAGATCCGAAATATGCAGAAAAAGGTTTTGTCTATAATAACAGTGGAGAGCCTACGACGGATGATACAAAAGTAACAGTATCGGGTAGTGGTGTTGGTGCATACTCTTATTCTTGTGCCGGGTTGGAATCTCAGAGGACATGGTATGTCAGAGCCTATGCTATACAATGTGGGAAAACTTTCTATGGAAGTACCGTGAACTTCAGCACCAATCAATCTGATACGGAGGTGAGTACTTCGGCAGCAACTTCTGTAACATCGAACAGCGCTACACTCAATGGCTCAATTGCAAAAGTGGGTTCTCCAGCATATACAGAACGTGGATTTTGTTATGGAACCAACGATAATCCTACCATAAATGATTATACGGTTTCCCAGAAAGCGTCAGCTATCGGCAACTGGTCTTCCAAAATCAGTGATTTGGAGAGTGGGACTACTTATTATGTACGTGCGTATGCAATTCAAAGTGGGAAACCTGTCTATGCAAATCAGGTTTCATTCACCACACATACGACTCCGGTAGTTGAGACAAAAGAGATTACCGGGCTACAAAAAGTCGATATGGGAGGAGGCCTCTATTATCAGTGGAAAGTTACTTTTAACGGAGAAGTTACTAATGCAGGTAATCCTGCTTATATCGCCAAGGGTTTTGTCTATGGAACTTCTTCCGAGCCACGTGTCGGGGTGGACACATCGGTGACAGTTCCCGGAACCGATACTGGTGCTTATTCGACCTCTGTCACTAACCTTGGCGACATGAAAACCTATTATGTCCGCGCTTGGGTAAAGAAGTCGGATGGGAAATATGAGTATGGTAATACAGTAACATTTAATACATTTTAATAATCAACCAATTAACACAAAACAATTATGAAAAAAATTCTATCCCTAATTTGTATGGCCATCGCTGTTGTGGTGTCTGTTGAATTCGTTTCTGCTCAATCGAAAGCTATCCAAAAAGAAGCAAAGAAAGCGGCGAAAAGCCTTAAGAAACAAGGTTGGTACGCAGATTCCAACCACACTCTCGAATATTGTCTCGCTCGTTTTACAGAACTTGAAGAGGAAAATGAAACATTCGTTGGCCGCGCGTCGGGTTTTGGAAATGAGAAGGTTGCAAAGAATGCAGCAAGAAGAGATGCAATACGTGAGAGTATCGAAGCCGCCACTTCTGCATTCCGAGGAATAGGGGATGAACTTGAAGGAAAACTCAACGGACAGGCTATAGATAATCTTACAATGGCGAGTGTCAGCAAGTATGAAGGAAAAATTGAAAGTGAAATGAAGGTGTCATTTGTATTGTTCAAGAGAAATCCAGATAATACCTTTGATGCTCAAGCTTATGTCTATGTGCCCCAAAATACTGCATCAGAAGCCAGAAAAGAGGCTATGATTGACGCTCTCAAAGAAACAGCGATTGCAGAGACTTATATAAATGAAATAGAGAAAATTGTTAATGAGAAATTCTAAAATCATAGTTTTACAGTTCCTGTTTTTGACAATAATATCTGTTCAGGTCTCTTTGGGGCAGTCATTGCCTCCCAAATGGATTCATAATACCCCAAAAGCTTCAAACAATACATATTCGTTTAAAGTGTTTAGAATCCAGTCCGAGAACTTACTTGACGCAAAAAAAATGCTTCCGGATGAGGCCTCATACTATATGGAACGCAATTATAGCGTCTCAGGAACGACATTCGAAACGACAGATGTAGTCAAATCCTATGCAAATGGGACTAAAAACACCGTGACTATCGAACGTCTTAAAGATACCGTGTTGGTTTCTGCAAATGAGGTGAAAATGAAATTGAGTATCTACGACCAGTATAAAGAGAAGGATAATGTATATTTCCTTTGTGCTTTGCCATATCCAAATACAAATACGGTCGTTTACGACAAAGTTTCATTTACCACCAGCTACGCATCCGACCCTGCTACTTGGGGTCTCGCTCTTATCCCCGGCGCAGCACAGATGCATAAAGGGTCATACCTGAAAGGTGGACTCATAATGGGAGGCTCTGTTGCATTGGCCGCCGGCGCGTTGGTCGCGGAAAACATAAGGAATGTCAACAAGGGCAAGATTGACCAGACCCATTCGACCGATGTAAAGAAGCAGTACAATGACCGGGTAAACACCTGTGCAACAGTCAGGAATATTTGCCTTGGCGGCCTGGCTGCGGCATATATTTACAATATCCTTGATGCATTTGTGGCTCCTGGCGCAAGACGTGTTATTGTAACCCCTTCCTCTGACGGAGTGGGCGTAGCATACAAATTCTGATATGAACCGGATATTTACATTAATCGCATTCTTTTTCCTGGGCGGGGCCATGCTCTCCGCCCAGGATTTTGATGCCTACCGAAGGCAGCAGCTGGAGGAATTCCAGCGTTACAAGCAAAAGACGCAAGAAGAATGGAATGCCTATCGGAAAAAGGTGAACGAGGAGTTTGCCGAGTTTCTGGGCAAGCCATGGGAGAAGAAATCGGCCGAGAAACCTAAACCAGTACCGGACAAGGTGCCGGACATTCCGCCTGTGGTGTTGCCGGAGATAGACACGGACATTCCAATAGATAATCCCATAGACGTAGACATTAACTTCCCCAAACTGGACGACAAACCTACACCCATAGCCCCGGTTGTTTACAAGCCCAAACCGGAAGAGAAAGGTATTTCCTTCACTTTCTACGGCACTCCCGGGAAGGTCAGGTTTGACATGGGCAAGAAAGCAAGTCTGAAAGGGGCCGATGAAAAGGCCGTTTCCCGTTTTTGGAAGGACCTGTCAGGGAGTGCTTACGATAACATCGTGGCCGATTGCCAGACCATTCAACGGGAGCGGGACCTTTGCGACTGGGCTTATCTGAAGATGGCCCAGAAGGTTGCGGAGGCTATCTATGAATCTTGGAATGAGCGTGTCGTATTTCATGCCTGGCTCTTGAGTCAAAGCGGGTATAGTGTTCGACTTGGGAAGGAGAACGAGAAAATACATTTGCTTGTGAGAACAACGAGCTTATTGCTTGAGAAACCATTTTGGCGTGGAGAAGATGGTTCATATTCGCTCATAACAGACGATGCTATCTCGTCCCTGCGTGTTGTAAAGATGCCATTCCCGAATACCAAGCCTCTCCGAATGCGGATGAGTTCTCGGAATGTCTTTGATAAAAACGCAACCCCAGCAAGGGAGTTGTGTTCCAATGCATATCCATTAGCAAGAGTAAATGTTTCCTCTGACAAAAATATGCTGGCTTTTATGGAAGACATGCCGATCCCTTCCATGGAAGAAACCGGTTATGCAGATTATCTGATGTATGCACAAATGCCACTTGCCAGTGGATCTGTGAAATCGATTTTTGCTTCGCTCATGCATCAAATCAGTGGTAAATCAGAAGGCGAGGCGGCCAATATTTTGTTGAATTTTGTCCAGACTGCCTTCGATTATAAGACTGATGATGAAGTTTGGGGACGAGAGAGGCCTTTCTTCCCGGAGGAGACACTGTATTATCCATACTGTGATTGCGAAGACCGGGCTATCTTATTCTGTTACCTTGTGCGTAACCTTATGGATTTGGATGTGGCTTTTGTGGCTTATCCCGGTCATTTGGCTTCGGCCGTCCATTTTACGGAGAATGTGTCCGGAGATTACTTTATGGTCTCTGGGAAAAAGTATGTGGTCTGCGACCCTACATATATCAATGCCTCTATCGGCCGGACCATGCCGGGGATGAATAACAAAACTGCCCAGGTCTTCTTGATGGAACCCTGACTAATCAAAATTTGTCATTTCGCAAGAATCTTGCCAATAATTCGCCCGATTTTTCGGTTGAAACATACAAAAGTGATGTGAAACAACACATCTTTTCTTATTATCCATTGTTGTTTCGTCCGTTCAGACTATGTTTGCCTCTGCCGCTCAACTCTGTGCGACAGTAAAAATCATAGTTATGACAGACAAAACCCTTACGCAAGGTCCGTATGCCGATGTGCTGATGGACCGCTGGTTCAAAAGAACCTTTGGCTGGGCGCCCGCCAAACGCCTGATGACCCTTTTCCTGACCGAACTCATTCCGGAGCGCAAGATTGTGGACCTGAACTTCGGCCCCCAAGAACATATCAACCCCATCGAAGAAGGGAAGGATGCGCGGGTGGATGTAGAGTGCACGGATGCCGACGGAACCCGCTTTGTGGTGGAAATGCAACTGGCCAAGCAGGCCGATTTCTACAACCGGGCCGTCTTTAATTCCACTTTCGCTATCCAGAATCAGCTGAAGAAAGGCTCCAGAGTCTATTCCTTCCCGCCTGTTTACTTCATCGGAGTCATGAACTTCTCCCTGCATGAAGAAGACAGAGTCCTGTACCGATACCGTTTGCGAGAAGATTCCTCCAATGAACAAATGACAGACTGCCTGCAGTATCTGTTTCTGGAACTGCCCAACTGCACCAAGGCCATGACAGCTGACGCCTCCGTGTTGGACAACTTCTGCTATGTCCTCCACAATATCAGCCGCCTGCCGGAGCGTCCCGACGGCCTTGAGGGCGAAATCTTTGACCTCTTGTTTAAGTCTGCGGATTTATCTAATTTTGCAACGGACGAACGGACACAATACTTCGAAGATATGCACACCAAGGAAGACATAGAACGGATGATTGCCTACGCGGGGACGGCAATTGGCCTGGAGACTGGCAGAAAAGAAGGCAGAGAGGAAGGCAGAGAGGAAGGCAAACTTCAAGTGGCCAAGGCCATGTTAGACAAAGGTATGGATGTGGAAACCATCGCCTCTCTTACCGGTCTGTCCGTAGCGCAAATCCAAACCATGTAGTTGGCCGTGCTCCTGCACTTGGGCGTAGCTGTTGATATTATCTCCAAAGCCACGGGGCTTGGCGAGGAAGAGATTCTGGCGTTGGCATGACAAAGCAAAAGATTTGTAGAGGGGATTTGTTTTCAAAATAATTGCTATCTTTGCACTACCAACATAGCTCGACGGCTTTTCAGGGCCGTCGGCTAATTTTTTGACAAAACAAGGTTGAATCGAAGGGAATACGTGGATGGACGCAGGGAAGGCATGTGCGGAAAAAAGAAGAAGGATTCAACGAAGTGAAAGATTGAATATCGTAAAAGTAAACATATGCCCATTGAAATGATGACTCAGGCTGGTCTTGACAAACTCAAGCAGGAACTGGCCGATGCACTGGCCCAGCGGCCGGTAATCTCTGCAGCCATTGCAGAGGCCCGCGAGAAGGGAGACCTCTCCGAGAACGCGGAATATGACGCAGCCCGGGATGCCCAGGGCCTGTTGGAGGTGAAGATTGCCCGCCTGAAGGAAAAGGTGGCCAATGCCCGTGTGATTGATGAGAGCAAGCTCTCCACGGACAGCGTCCAGCTCCTTTCCAAGGTGAAGGTGAAGAACCTCGCCAACAAGATGGAGATGAATTTCCAGATTGTTCCGGAGAGCGAGGCGGATTTCACCAAAGGCCTTCTTGCCGCCACTACGCCCATCGGCAAAGCCCTGATGGGACACGGCAAAGGCGAGACGGTGGAGGCCAAGGTCCCCAGCGGTGTCATGAAGTTTGAAATTCTGGATATTTCCCTCTAAGTATGGCTACCATTTTCACCAAGATTGCCAAGGGCGAGATTCCTTCCTTCAAGTGCGCGGAAAACGAAGATTTCTACGCCTTCTTGGACATTTCCCCGCTGGCCAAGGGGCATACCCTGGTTATCCCCAAGCACGTGGAGGACGACTATGTCTTCCATTTGGACGCCGGCACCTACCAGGGCCTGTGGAACTTCGCCCGCAAGGTGGCCGTGGCCCTCAAGGCCGCCGTTCCCTGCCAGCGCGTGGGCGTGGCCGTCCTGGGCATGGAAGTGCCCCATACGCACATCCACCTGGTGCCTCTTCAGACAGAAGGGGACATGGACTTCCGCAAGGCCAAGCTCCAGCTCTCCCAGGAGGAAATGAAAGAAATTGCCAACAAAATTTATAGCGAGTATGAAAAGCTTTAAGCTGGCCGCCGCCGCTGCCCTGGTTCTCCTGACAGCCGCCTGCGGAAAAAATACCAAGATTGAAGGAACTTTGCACGAAGCTCCCGGCAGGCAAGTTACCGTGAAACTCTTGGACGTGAACCGTTTCCAGGTGCTTGACAGCGTGAAAACGGATGCTAAGGGCCATTTCTCCTATTCCCTGGATTTGAAGCAGGCCCAGCCGGAGTTTGTATATCTGTTCTACGGAAACCGCCAGATTGCCTCCCTCCTGCTGCAGAAGGGTGACAAGGTGAAGGTGGAGACGGATACCCTGGGTGTCTATACGGTGGAGGGCTCCGAGGAGTCCCTGAAGCTGCAGAAAGTGGAGCAGGAGTACAATTCCTTCGTGCGGGACATGAACCGCATCCTGGAGAAAGAGTATAATCCGGATGCCGCCCTGAGCCGTCGCTATGTGAGCTATTACCGGGACCGCGTGGCCTATGTGATGGGCAACAGCAAGTCTCTCACCGTGGTCCCCGTGCTGTTCCAGCAGGTGAATCCCACCTTCCAGGTGTTTTCCCAGCCCACGGACGGCATCATGATGAAGGCAGTCTGCGATTCCCTCAAGACCGTTTATCCGGAGTCCCGCTATGTCAAGGCCTTGGAGAAGGAGGCGCAGCGCCGCATTTCCCTCATGGAGGTGAACAGCCGCATCCAGACGGCCGAGCAGGTGGGTTACATCGATATCAACCTTCCCGGCCTGGACGGCAGGAACGTGGCTCTTTCCGAGAGCCTGGGCAAGGTGACCATGGTATATTTCTGGCAGGCCACGGCCGAACAGAAGATGTTCAACCTGGATGCCCTGGTGCCCATTTACGAGCAGTTCCATGACAGGGGCTTCGAGATTTACGCCGTCTCCATGGATGCCGACAAGGCCGCCTGGGCCGCCGCCATCCGCAACCAGAAGCTCCCTTGGGTGAACGTATGCGACACCCGCGGAGCCCAGTCTCCTTATGTGATTTCTTACGGAATCGGCTCCCTGCCCATGGTCTGGTTCATCGTGGACGGCCTGGTGGACAGCGACGCCAAGGTAAGGAATGCGGCCGATATCAAGGATTACCTCCGGCGGAAACTCTGATGGCCGACATCCTGCTGATAGAAACTTCCACTTCGGTCCTGTCCGTGGCCCTGGCCCGGGACGGGGCCGTAGTGCATGAACGCGTTTGCCGCGAGCCGCGCATGCAGGCCTCCCTCACGGCCCCGTTGGTGAAGGAGGTGCTGGATGAGGCCGGCCTCGGGATGGCCTGTTGCGACGCCGTCTGCGTAAGCTCCGGCCCCGGCTCCTACACCGGCCTCCGCGTGGGCGTCTCCACGGCCAAGGGCCTGTGCTTCGGCGCCGACATTCCCCTTTTGGCCATAGGGACGCTGGATGTCCTGGTGGCAGGGGTGTCTTGTGATGATGGAGCGAAGCGACCCAGGGGGTCTGGGGGGGTAGCCCCCCAGTCTGTCGAAGACAAAATGGACGATGAACGCCAGTTCATCGTCCCCATGATCGACGCACGCCGCATGGAAGTGTATACGGCTGTCTATAACGCTGCGGGAGAGCGTCTTACGCCGGTGGAGGCCCAAATCATCGGCCCGGAATCCTTTGCCGGGTATTTAGACAGGGGAGAGGTGCTTTTCGTGGGGGACGGCGCCCTTAAGTGCAAGGAGGTCATCGGCCATCCGAACGCCCGTTTCCAGGAGGCTTATCCGCTGGCAAGGGATATGGCAAAGCTTGCCCAGAAGGCCTTTGACGAGGGTAAATTTGAGAATCTGGCGTATTTTGAGCCTTTCTATCTGAAAGATTTTATGGCGACAGTTTCCAAGAAGAAACTGTGGTAGATTAAGAGTCTGTTTTGAAATGATTCAATAAATTCTTTATGTTTCTTTTTGGTAAATTTNNNCACAAAAATTAACGATAAATAAAAATATCAATCATTTCAAAACAGACTCTAAGAGGTGAGGGAAAGCAGTTGCTTTATGTAGGGGAAGACGAAATCCCCGAAGTCTTTGAGTGCTCCGTAGAGCAGGGATGCCTGCAATACGGGGCTTTTTACAAGCCCGAATTTGGTGTTTACGGTATCAAAAAGAATAATGATGAGCCCGATGATGACGGCCGATGTGGCAATGGCCGATACCAGCCCCAGCACCTTGTTGAGCCAGCCAAGGGAGATGTTTTCCACCGCCGCCGTGAGGAGCTTGGCGAAAAAGAGGGTGACGAGCAGCACACCTACCAGCACCAGGGTAAAGCTCAGGATATTCAGGAGC
This sequence comes from uncultured Bacteroidales bacterium, assembly GCA_905235615.1. GTDB lineage: Bacteria > Bacteroidota > Bacteroidia > Bacteroidales > UBA932 > Cryptobacteroides. Next base: position 8,922 of record CAJOMB010000049.1, read on the forward strand.
GTTTGGGAAACCTGGAGATAGTTTCCCAACCACCTGCCGGCCACGTCCGAGAACTTGAAAGCCAGGTAGGCGCTGAGCACAATGCCGACCAGCGTGATGATTTGTTCCAGAAAACCCTTGGACATACCCCGGATGATACCGGGGATAAACAGAAGGAGGATAACGATATCCAGCGTGTTCATAGCTTGCTGAAGTCAGTTAAAATGATTACCTTTGCAGACTAATAATTGGCGTACAAAAATAAACAAAAAATATGACATTCAAAGAATACAAGGGGCTGGATTTGACAGCGTGTGGGAATGAAGTCCTGGAAAAATGGAAACGGGAGCGTGCTTTCGAGCGCTCCATGGAGCTGCGTGAAGGTGCCCCGGAGTTCATTTTCTTTGAAGGTCCGCCCAGTGCCAACGGCATGCCCGGCATTCATCACGTGATGGCCCGCTCCATCAAGGACGCCATCTGCCGCTACAAGACGCAGACGGGGTACAAGGTGGCCCGCCGCGCCGGTTGGGACACCCACGGCCTCCCCGTAGAGCTGGGGGTGGAGAAGAAGCTGGGCATCACCAAGGCCGATATCGGCACCAAAGTATCTGTGGAGGAATACAACGCCACCTGCCGCAAGGAGGTGATGAAATACACCAGGGAGTGGGTGAACATGACGGAGCGCGTGGGTTACTGGGTGGATATGAACGACCCTTACATCACCTACGACAACCGTTATATCGAAACCCTCTGGTATCTCCTGAAGAAGATCTACGACAAGGGCCTCCTGTACAAGGGATATACCATCCAGCCGTATTCTCCCACGGATGGAACGGGCCTGAGCTCCCACGAACTCAACCAGCCCGGCTGCTACAAGGACGTGAGCGACACCACCGCTACGGTGCAGTTCCAGGTGGAAGGGGAGGAGAGCCTCTATTTCCTGGCCTGGACCACCACGCCCTGGACGCTGCCTTCCAACACGGCCCTCTGTGTAGGACCCGATATCGACTATGTAAAAGTGCGTTCCGCCAATCCCTATACGGGCGATCCGGCAACATACATTGTGGCCGCCGCCCGCGTGGATGCCCTCTTCGGCCCCAAGGTGGAGCATGAGGTGCTTCCCGGCACCGTCAAAGGCAGGGAAATGGTGGGCATGCGTTACCGGCAGCTCATCCCCTGGTTCAAGCCGGACGGAGACGCCTTCCGCGTCATTTCCGGAGATTATGTCACCACGGACGAGGGTACGGGCATCGTGCATATCGCCCCCACCTTCGGCGCGGACGACAAACGCGTGGCCGCCGCCGCCGGCATCGGCGCGGTGATGCCCATAGACAAGGACGGTAATCCGCAGGCCCAGGTGGACCGCCAGGGCCGTTTCATGCGTTTGGAAGACATGGACCCGGCCTATGCCGCCACGGTGGATCCCTCCTACAAGGAATATTCCGGCCGCTACGTGAAGGCTGGCTACAAGCAGTATTTCGAGCATGTTCCCGAAGAGGGCACCCTGGATATCGACCTCTGCGTGATGATGAAGGCCGATGGCCGCGCCTTCAAGGTGCAGAAGCATATTCACAGTTATCCCCACAGCTGGCGCACGGACCTTCCCGTGCTCTATTACCCGTTGGACAGCTGGTTCATCAAGGCATCGGCCGTGAAGGAGCAGATGGTGGCCCTCAACAAGGAGATCACCTGGAAGCCCGTCTCCACCGGCACCGGCCGTTTCGGTCAGTGGCTGGAGAACATCCAGGACTGGAACCTCTCCCGTTCCCGCTACTGGGGCACTCCGCTGCCCATCTGGCGCACGGAAGACGGCAGGGAAGAGATTTGCATCGGCTCCGTCAAAGAGCTGTACGATGAGATAGAGAAGGCCGTTGCCGCCGGTATCATGCCTTCCAATCCCTTGAAGGACAACGGCTTCCATCCCGAAGACATGTCCTTGGAGAATTACGACAGGATAGACCTCCACCGCCCGTATGTAGATGGAATCTTCCTGGTATCGGCCTCCGGCAGGAAGATGGTCCGGGAGACGGACCTCATAGACGTGTGGTTCGACTCCGGCGCCATGCCCTATGCACAGGAAGGCCTCCGCAACCTGGGCAAGCCCGGCTTCGGCGCCACGGCGGATTTCATCGCCGAAGGCGTGGACCAGACCCGCGGCTGGTTCTATACCCTGCATGCCATCCACACCATGATTTCCGGGACGCCCGCCTTCAAACGGGTGATTTCCAACGGTTTGGTGTTGGACAAAAACGGCAACAAGATGAGCAAGCGCTTGGGCAATGCGGTGGATCCGTTCCAGGCCCTGGACACCTATGGGGCCGATGCCCTCCGCTGGTACATGCTCACCAACGCCGAACCCTGGGACAACCTCAAGTTTGACGAAGGGGGAGTGGCCGATGTCCGCCGCAAGTTCTTCGGCACCCTTTACAATACCTACGCCTTCTTCGCCCGTTATGCCAATATCGACAAGTGGACACCCGGAGAGAATACCCTTTCCTCCGCGTCGCTTCGCGACCAACCGGGGTCCCCGGAAATTTCTAATTTTCGGGGTGGCTCTGTACGGGCAAATGCTCCGGAAAGGGTATTCTCTCCGGTGTCGGAGCTGGACCGCTGGATCCTTTCCCGTCTGAACACCGTCATCCGGGACGTGCGGGCGGCGTATGAGGACTATGACGTCAAATCGGCCGGACGTATCCTGGAATCCTTCGTCTGTGACGACGTTTCCAACTGGTACGTGCGCCTGAACCGTTCCCGCTTCTGGGCCGGAGAGATGACGGAAGACAAGAAATCGGCCTATGAGACCCTGTACCGCGTCCTGGTGGATGTGGCCATCCTGGGTGCTCCCATCGCGCCTTTCTATATGGACCGCCTGTATATGGACCTGACGCAGGACGTCATTCCCGGCTCCGACCGGGAATCTCCCGCTTCTGTCCACTTCACCCTCATGCCCCAGGCCGATGAGGCCGTGATGGACGCCGCCCTGGAAGAGCGCATGGCGCTGGCCCAGCAGGCCACTTCCCTCATCCTGGGAATCCGCAAGAAGGTGAACATTCCGGTGCGTCAGCCGCTGCAGAAGGTGATGATACCCGTTATTTCCGAGAAGGTGCGTGCCGCCCTGGATGCCGTGAAGGATATCGTGCTGCCGGAGGTGAATGTGAAGGAGATGGAGTTTGTGGAGGACACCAGCGGCATCATGACGCTCAGGATCAAACCCAATTTCAAGGTGCTGGGCAAGACGTACGGTGCCCGTATGAAGGAGATTGCCGCCGGCTTCGGCACTCTGGAGCAGCCCGTGATTGCGGCCATCCAGAAGGCAGAATCGGCCGGTGAAACCTATACCCTGAACCTTCCCGGAGGAGATGTGGTGCTCAATCCGGGAGACTATGCCATTTCTTCCGAGGATGTGGAAGGCTGGCAGGTGGCATCCGAAGGCTCCCTCACCGTGGCCCTTGACGTGGAAGTGACGCCCGAACTGCGCCGCGAAGGCCTGTCCCGCGAACTGGTGAACCGCATCCAGAACCTCCGCAAGAGCTCCGGCTTCGAGGTTACGGACCGTATTCATACCGTGGTATATTCCTCCGACGAGGCTTTGGCCGATGCCCTGGCCGCCTTCGGAGACTATGTGAAAGCCCAGACCCTTTCGCTTTCCATCGGCCTGGAGCCCTTTGAAAAGGCTCCCGCAGATGCGGCCGAGGTGGAATGGACGGAAGGTACTATCAAATTAATTATCAAACGATAACGATATGGAAGAGAACAACAAGACCCGCTATTCTGACGAGGAACTCGAGGAGTTCCGCGGCATTATCAACGAGATGTTGGAGAAGGCCCGCGCAGAGTACAATACGCTCCGGGAAGCCATGACCCACGCCGGTGGCAATGACATCCTGGATACCGCTCCCACCTTCAAGACGGTGGAGGACGACGGCGCCTTCCAGCTTTCCAAGGAGGAGGCCGGTACCCTGGCCCAGCGTCAGTACAAGTTTATCCAGAACTTGGAAGCCGCCCTGGTACGCATCGAGAACAAGACCTACGGCATCTGCCGTGTGACGGGCAAGCTCATTCCCAAGGAGCGCCTGCGTCTGGTTCCCCATGCCACCACTACGGTTGAGGGAAAGGCTATCCTGGAAAAGAGCGGCAGAAAGTAATGGGGCGTCTTTCCAAAGGAAAGGGCCTGCTGCTTCTGGGGATCCTCTTGGTGGTGATTGACCAGGTTATCAAAATCCTGGTCAAGACCAACATGACCCTGGGAGAGAGTCACCCTGTGCTGGGAAACTGGTTCCAGCTGCTCTTCGTGGAGAACAAGGGCATGGCCTTCGGCATGGCCTTCGGCGGAGTTGCGGGCAAGTATCTGCTTACCATCTTCCGTATGGTGCTCTTCGGGGTGCTGGTCTGGTGGATATCCAAACTGCTTAAACGGGGGAGTGTCCCCACGGGCGTGCTGGTGGGCCTGACGCTCATCACGGCCGGCGCTTTCGGCAACATTGTGGACTGTCTCTTCTACGGACTCATCTTCAGCGAATCCACCGTCTCTACGGTGGCCACATGGGGTTCCTATGCCCCCTTCATGCAGGGAAAGGTGGTGGATATGTTCTATTTCCCCCTTTGGACCTGGCCCGACTGGGTTCCCGGCCTGGGAGGACATATCTTCTTTGAACCCGTCTTTAATTTTGCCGATAGTTGCGTCACCTGCGGTGCCATCTATCTCATCCTTTTCCACTGGAAATTTTTTGCAAAGGAATAAATTCGTATCTTTGCATCCACTTTCGGAGGTGTGGCCGAGTGGTCGATGGCGGCAGTCTTGAAAACTGTTGAGCTGAAAGGCTCCGGGGGTTCGAATCCCTCCGCCTCCGCCTTTAACTGCGTGAGGTGTCCCTGAGAAAAGGACACCTCACACGTATAATACTGATAGCCTCCCATCTCAACACCGAACTGCTGCCCGTCTGCTCCGGCGGAGCGTAATCTGATGCTCCACGAACACGGATGCGCAGGCAAGGAAGTAGTAGACGGCCGTCTGGATAGTCATCGCCTTGATTTCCGGGGCGATGGTTGAGAGTGTTCCCCCGGCCGTATTCAAGTTGATGAAGGCACGGCAGCCATAGGTGGAGGGAAAGAGCATGCTCACCCAACGCCAGAAATCAGGAATGGCTGTTACGGGCCAGGAGAAGCCGGTAAGGAACAGAAGCATGGGCGAAGCCGACAAAAAGAGCACAAACATCGTTTCACGCTTCCAGATAAGGGTAGACCAGGTAAAGGTGAAGAAGATGCAGTCTACGACAAAGAAGAGCAGCAGCACCATCATCTCAGTCCACTCTGCCCTCTGCGGCAGATGGAAAAGCCAGGGAATCAGCAGGGCAATGATGGCGCCCACCACCAGATAGACGGCGAAATAAGCCGCGCCCCGGCCCAGGACCACACGTCCTACGCCCAAACCTTGCAGGTGGCCGGGAAGGGAAGCGAAACTCTTGTTCCGCTCGCGCAGCGTACCGGCCAGCAGCGAAGAGCCGTAGAACATGGTCTGCTGAATCACCAGCATGAGGGCTGCCGATATGAAGAAAATCGTGTAGGAGAAAGGCTTGTTATAGGGCATATTCTCCTCTGACAGCACTGCCTGGGGCACATTGTGCTCCAACTGAATCTGATGCATCTCATCCAGCATGGCAAGGCTGGTTCCCATGGTCAGGCACTTGTAATAAAGGAAGCTGGACATATCGGCATAGGTGGAGACAGTCCCCTGCTCCCCCCGGACGATGTGCTCGTCGAAGTCGGCCGGGACATAGATGACGCCATGGACCACACGGCGCTGCATCAGGGACCGGGCTTCCTCCAGCGAACTGCAGTAAAGCAGAATCTCACATTCACGGGTTGCGTCCACCTTTTGCAGGTAACGACGGCTGTAGGAGCCGCCCGACAGGTCTACGACCGCCACCGGCATATCATCCACCGTACCGTTCATGTAAATGAGATTGTACAGCACGGGATACAGCAGGCCGCCCACAAAGAAAATCACCAGGACGCCGCTGTCGGAGAAAATGAGGTGGAGCTCATGAATAAATATATCGTACCAGTTTCGGAACCAGGTCCGGAAAAAGCTAATCTCTTTCATATTCTTGGTAGATGTATGCATGCTCCAGGCGGCGCATCAGGACAACCGGCAGGAACAAAAACAGCAGCAGGTGAATCACTTCTTTCCAGCAAAAGGCGAAACCGCCTCCCCAAAGGGTTTCCTGCACATGGATGAGATAGTAATAGCGCAGCGGGAAGATGGCACTGAAACCCTGCACATAGGGCGGCATTGCCTCCACAGGCAGGGAAAAACCAGCCAGGGAGAAGCCCAGCACGCTGAAAATAGCGCCCACGCTCGTCGCCAGACGCAGCACCGGGAACAGTTCCACAATGAAAAGTCCCAGAGCCTCGGACGCCGTCACCAGCAGCAGGATGTCGATAAACATCCAGCCGATGGAACCCCGGAGCGGATACCGGAACCAGTAAAAGAGCAGGAGTTCCAGGCCGATGCCCAACACCGTGAATATGATGTTGTAGGGCAAGAGTTTCCCCAGTAAGGCCTTTTCGATGGAGCCTTCGGCCATCTCCATCAACTGCTTGGAGGTGCCATATTTGAGCTCCGTTCCCACGGCATACACGGTAATGAGAATCACAATCATCTCCAGGACACCGGGCAGCAGCACGCCGTTCAGGTAGACACCATAGTTGGTGGCCGGATTGCCAATCTGGTGCTGGTCCAGGACAATGGGCTGGATGAGGGCTCTGGCTTCGCGCTCGTTGTATCCCTTGGCCCGCAGAACCTGGCGCTGCACGGCACCGTTGGTCAGGCTCACCATCGTGAGGATATCCTTGTAGGCCAGGGCCCCTCCCACAAAGTAGAGGGAGTTCACGTAACAGCCCATGTGCGGCTGGCGGTTGGCCTGGATGTCGGCGTTAAAACCCTCGGGGATGACCACGAAGGAAGTCAGTTTGCCGGTCTCCATGTCGTGACGCGCCAGGTGAAGGTCGTCGTAATAAATCACCTGCCCCAACTGGGTGGCGTCCAGCTGCTGGGAGAAAGAGCGCGAGGTGGAAGACTGGTCCAGGTCGACCAGGCCGATGGGAAGGTCGTGCGGAAGGCCATCCTCCATGAGTGTATAGTAGAAGATGATATTCACCACCAGCACCCCCACAGAAGCCAGGAGATAGACCGGCCTCCTGCGAATGATGTCCAGCTCGCGCCGAATAATCTTGAGGATGGATTTCATTACTCGTTCACTGTCATAATGGCGCTCATACCGGGACGCAGGCCCTCCACGTGTCCTTCGGGCCGGGCGCGCACCTCGAAGGTACGGGTATCAAACTCGCCAATCTCACGCGTGGCTTTCCAGGTGGCATAGGATTCGCGGACCGAGACATAATACACCACAGCCGTCACTTCCTTCCCGTTCAGGGCAGGGATGCTGAGCCGGATGCGGTCTCCGTTCTGCATGCCCTTCAGGCGGTCTTCGCGGACATTGAAGGTAAACCACATATCGTCCAAATCCTGGATGGTCATGATGGGGGCACCCTGGCCCACCAACTCGCCGACCTTCGGGTAAACATCGGCTACAATGCCGTCGGCAGGCGAAGTAAGACGGATTTCATCTATGTAGGAGTTCACCAGCTCCACTGCGGCATTGGCGCGTTCCACCATGGCCACGGCGGCATCCTTGTCTTCCTGACGGGCACCGGCTACAGCCATGTCATACTGGCTCTTGGCAGCCTTGGCGGTGGCTACGGCAGCGTTGTACTGGGCCTCCACCTCGTCGAACTTCTGGTCCGACACCACCTTCTGCTCGTGCAGCTTCCGGATGCGTTCATAGGATTTGCGCATTACGTCTTCTCCTACCAGGGCTTTCTGCCACATCTCATAAGCAGCGGTAATCTGCTCGGTACGCGCACCGTTCATGGCCTTGTTCTTCTGAGCCACGGCGGCGGCGCGGGCGGCATGGGCCTCGCGAATCTTGGAACGGATTTCCGGAGAGTCAATGAAGACGATGGTATCTCCTTTCTGAACGCGGTCCCCTTCCCGGACTGTGAACTGTTCGATACGGCCCGGAACTTTTCCGGAAACGCGGTATTCGGTAGCTTCCGCTTCACCCTGAATCACATAGGGTTGGGGACGGGATACCAGATATCCCACGACAGAAATGATAATGAGGATAACCACCAGCGCGGCTATACCAATCAAGAGATTGTAGTTTTTACGTTTTTCCATGGTTTTCGTTGTTATTCATTCGTTCCTTCAGCCTTGCGCAGGCGAGCGGCGCTCATCTGCAACTCGATGCCGGCATCGATGCACTCGCTGTGCGCATTGAGCCAAGCCGTATGGGCTGCCAGTGCGGTATTGGTGGGGATGACGCCGGCCTCATGGCCGATGGTTGCCGTACGCAGGTTTTCTTCGGCCACATCCAGGTTGGACTGGGCCATCCGGAGTTTTTCTCCGGCTTCGTCGTATAACTTCCGCTGCCGGGTCACCTGCAGACAGATCATATCCTTGGCATCGGAAAGCTTGTCTTCATACAGACGCGCTTCGGCCTTGGCTTTCTTGTATTTGAAAATTCCTTCTCCGCCATGCACGATGGGAACTTTTACCACTACGCCGGCGCTCAGGTTTCCGCCCTGCCAGCTATTCTGGAACCCGTCGAACACATTGGGGTTGGTCAGGGTAAAAGCCCCCATCAGAGCGACGGTCGGGAGGATATCGGCCCGCACCACCTTAGCCTTTTTCTCATAAATCTTTCCGGCCAGCTCCAGGCTGCGGGTTTCCGGACGGGATGTATAGATATCTTCCAGGCTCTTTTCTTCGGCAAGTACCGGGGTGGGAATCACCTCCAACGCTTCGTCGGCGAGGCTAATCTCGCTGTCCAGGGGCAAACCCACACGCTGGCACAACAACATCTTGGAAAGCATCAGACCGTTGGTCGCCTTGGTGAGCATCATATCAGCCTCATTTACCTTCACCTTCACTTCCAGGGCATCGGCCTGGGTGGAAACGCCGGTCTGGATGGCCTGATTCACGTCGTTTTCCAGATGGTGCAGGAGGTCGACATAGCTCTCGGCCAGCTTTTTCTTGTTGGCGATAGAGATAATCTGCCAGTATGCCTCGTCCACATCCAGGAGGATGTCGGACTCTTTCATCTCATACTGTGACTTGGCCAGTTTTTCGGCCAGCGAAGCCATCTGGTTGCTGTAGACAATTTTACCGCCCACGAAAACAGGCTGCTCCACGATGATGCCGCCAGCCCAGATATTGTGCAGGTTCGGATGCAGGGCGGCATCTATTTCGGCGCCGATGGCATTGATGGGCGCGGCAATATTGATGCGGTCGGGAGAGGCCTGCAACTGGGAGATAAGGCCGATGGCCATCTGCCGGATGTTTTCGTTCGGCAAAGTGCTCAACTGTCCCGCTCCAGAAGGCATTGTCCAATTGGGTGCCGGCTGTAGTGAGCATCTGGCTCTGTTGGTCGCTGATGAGTTTGACGTCACGGTTGTTATATATGTAGGCACCGCCGGCCGTCACTTTGGGAAAATAATTGGCCATGGCAATCTTGCGGTCATAGCCGGCCATTTCCATCTGGATACGGGCCTGGCTCAGTTCCTTGCTCCGGTCAATGGCCATCTGTCGGCAATCCTCCAGCGTAAGGGTATAGTGCTGGATTTCGTTTTGCGCGGAGGCGAGCGTAGTACCCAGGATCAACATAACCAGGATTGTCAGTTTTTTACAGCTTGTCATATTGTCAGTTCTTTTGTTTTCCAAATGCGCGAGAGATATTGCAAAAATACTGCCTGAATTTCGCTAAAAAAGCTTCTTTCGGGCGCAAAAATTGTTATTTTGGTCAAAAATTAAGAAGAAACGAACAATTCTTCCTATCTTTGAGGATAAATTCCATTTATCCATGGACGAAAAAGCACTGCAAACCATCAATATCCAGCGCATCCAGTCGCTGGCCTCCCTGGTAGACGAGTACGCACTGGGCTCAGACTTTATCCTGGGGGAAGTGAGCGGGAAGCGCATCGAAAAGAGCGAAAAAGTGCTGCGGATGCTCAACAGCCCCATTCGCTTTGAGGGCTACATCCTGTTCTTTCTGAAAAAAGGACATTTTTCCCTGGATGTCAACCTGAACACCTACGACATTCACGAGCGCTCCCTGCTGGTGGTGGTCCCGGGTAACATCATCAAACTCTCCCGCTACGACGAAGACCGCATCGGCGATGCAGAACTGCTTTTCGCACTCATGTCCAAGGAATTTCTGAGCAGTGTCCGCTTCGACTTCTACAAGGTGTTCCAGGAAACCATCCGTATGTGGAAGAACCCCTGTATCACCCTGCAGGAAAAAGAACTGGACATGGCAGAAGACTACTTCCGCCTCTGCCGCAAAATTCTTTCCTCGAACCAGACAAACAAAAAGGAGATTCTGGGCTCGCTGCTTACCTCCTTCACCTATGTCACCCTGGACCTGTGGACCCGTCGCCTGGCCATCTCCCGCGACACGGAAAACCATTCATCGGCCCGCGTCAACCAGATTTTCGAGCACTTCATCGAGCTGGTGACCGAGTACCACAACGAACAACGTGGCATGGCCTTTTATGCCGACAAACTGTGCCTGACGCCAAAGTACCTGTCCAAGCTGGTGAAACTCTCCAGCGGCCGCAGCGCACCTGACTGGATTGACTCCTTCGTAATTCTGGAGGCGAAGAACCTGCTTCGCTATTCCGACAAGCCCATCAAGGAGATTGTGTATCTGCTGCATTTCCCCAATCAGTCGGTCTTCTACAAGTTCTTCAAATCACACACCGGCTACACGCCGTCGGAATACCGAAAAAGCCCGATGCTTGACACCGGACTCTCAGGTAGGGACGATCGGATTCGAACCGATGACCTCTTCAATGTGACTGAAGCGCTCTAAACCAGCTGAGCTACGCCCCTGTGATTGGGGATTGCAAAGGTACTATCTTTTCTTTGATTTCGCAAAAAATAATTGAAATTTTATTTCTACCTTTGTGGGAGTATGAGAAAAGTGCTGACATCCATATTGTTAGTTCTGCTGTCCTGGACACTGGGCGCCCAGACGGATTCCCTGCGCCTGGGGTATCAGGTGCGCGGACGGGTGAAGGATGCCGGCAGCGGAAAGGCCTTGGAGTCCGTCCACGTCTCCGCTCCCGGCCGCCATCACGCCACCGTCACCAATGCCGACGGCGAGTTCGTCCTCAAGAGCGACGCGCCCATCGGCACGGTGGAATTCTCTTTCTTAGGGTATCGGAAGCAAACGGTGAAGGCCACATCGGCCTATATGCAGGTGGGCCTGCAGCGGGAAGCCCTTCCCCTGAAAGAAGCCTCCATCGTTACCGGAGAGCCGGTCGATATCGTGCGTGCCGCTCTGGAAAAGGCCGATGCAAGCTACTGCCCGGAGCCGGAGCTCCTGGAATGTTTTTACCGGGAAACGGTGCAGAAAAGAAACCGCTATACCTATGTGGCGGAGGCCGTGGCCCGCGTTTTCAAAGATCAGTATTCCGGGAACCTCGCTTCCCGCGATGCCGCCGCACTGGAAAAGAGCCGCTTGGTGGTGAGCCAGCGCAAGCAGGATACCCTGAGCGTGAAAACGCAGGGCGGGCCCAACATGGCCATCACCTGTGACTTCCTTAAGAACCGGGCGCTCCTCTTCACGGAGGAGGAGATGGCCCTCTACCGCTTCTCCATGGAATCTCCCACCTATATCGGAGACCGCCTGCAGTTTGTCATCAGAATGGAGCCCAGCCCGTATGCTCAGGTGGATTATGCACTGTATTTCGCCACCCTCTACATTGACCGGGAAACGCTCTGCTTCACGCGTATAGAAACATCGTTGGATATGAGAGACCAGGGGAAAGCCATCCGGGCCATCCTGGTTTCCAAGCCCCTGAGCCTTCGTTTCTTCCCCAAGGAGGCCAGCATTATTCTGAACTACCGCAGCGTGGGAGGAAAAACGCGATTGGAATACTTCCGTTCCACCATCCGCTTCGACTGTGACTGGAGAAAACGCCTGTTCAAAACGCACTACACCGCCATCAACGAGCTGGTAGTCACGGACGTCTATCCCACCGCAACGCCCATTCCCCGCAAGGAGCGTTTTCGCGCCAAAGATTATCTGAACGACAAGGCTTTGGAATTCCAGGACCCGGACTTCTGGGCCGATTACAACATCATCGAGCCCTCAGAGAGCCTGGAACACGCTATCGGCCGATTGAGGAAATAAAATCCTCCGCGGCGGCCAGGGTGTCCAGCTTGCCCACATCCACCAGTTGAAGATTCTCAGGGGCCACGCCGTAAATGGGGTGGTTCCCGCATTCCCGGAGATAGAAGTCCATGATGGGGAAACGCTCGGGCATATCGGCCTGGCGGAAAGCGTCGAAGATGGCCGGAGAAAGGTTGTGGATGCCGGAAAAGGCCAGACGGCGGCACTCCTTCAACTCCTCCGCCGGATAGGGGGAACGGACCTCTCCGGACTGGATATTGGTCCAGCCCTTCAGGCGCATGTCCTCCCCGAAAAGAAGGTAGCGGCTGGTTTTGCGCTCGCTTACCACCAGCGTGGAAAGGGCCTCCGGACGGGTCTGCTCCCGGAGCCATGCCAGATCCAGATTGGAGAGGATGTCCACGTTATGCACCAGAAAAGGCTCCTGAAGCGGCTCTATCAGATGCCGGGCGTAAGCAATGCCTCCACCGGTTTCCCTCAGAAGGGCCGATTCATCCGAAATCCGGATGGAAACCCCGAAGTCGTGTCCGGAGAGGTAATCGATGATTTGGGCGGCGAAATGATGCACGTTCACCACCAGCTCGTCGTATCCGGCAGCGCGGAGCTTGCAGATGACATGGTACAGGAGCGGCTCTCCACCCACGGGCACCAGGGCCTTGGGGATGGTGTCCGTAAGGGGCTTGAGGCGGGTTCCCAGACCGGCGGCAAAGATGAGCGCCTTCATCCTCAGAGCATTTTTTCCATGTTGAGTTCCCGGTGGGTGATGGTTACCTTCACGTCGAACTTGCGGGCCAGATGGTGCGCCAGATGCTCGGCACAATAGACGGAACGGTGCTGGCCGCCGGTGCAGCCGAAGCACACCTGCAGGTTGGTGAACTTGCGCTCGATGAAGCGTTTGGCGTGGGCGTCCACCAGGTTATAGACATTCTCCAGGAAAGCAGTGACCTCGCCGTCGTCTTCCAGGAATTTGATCACCTCGGGGTCCGTTCCGTTGAACTGGCGGTAGTACTCATACTTGCCGGGATTGTTCACGCTGCGGCAGTCAAAGACATAGCCGCCTCCGTTGCCGGTGTTGTCGGCCGGAATGCCTTTCTTGTAGGCGAAGCTGTAGATATGCACGGAAAGCCGATGGTCCTGCGCAATCTCGTTGAGCTCCGGCATGGAAGCCATCTTCTCCAACAGCCCGTTCATGTACGGATAAGCGGTGAAAGGCGTCTGGAGCAGGCTCCTGAGGTTGCTCAAGGCATAGGGAACGCTGCCCAGGAAGTGCGGCTTCTTCTCAAAGTAGCCACGGAAACCGTAAGCGCCCAGCACCTGGAGGGTGCGGAACAGCACGAAGAGCCGCAGATGTTCCAGGAAGTGGGCTTCATCTACCTTCTTATAGCTTTGGAGGGCCCGCAGATAGGTCTTGATGAGTTCCTGCTTGAGGTTTTCCGGGAAGCGGGAACGGGCCTGCCAGATGAAGGAGGCCACATCATAGTAGATGGGGCCGCGCCGGCCGCCCTGGAAGTCGATGAACCAGGGCTCGCCGTCTCGGATCATGACGTTACGGGCCTGGAAGTCCCTATACATGAAGGTGTTGTCTTCTTCCTGCAGCAGGTCTTCCTTGAACTTCTCGAAATCGTCCTGGAGGAGCACCTCGTTGAATTCCAACCCGGTGGCCTTGAGGAAACAATATTTGAAGTAATTGAGGTCAAAGTCTATCATGCGGGCGTCGAAGGCTTCCTGCGGATAGCAGCACTTCCAGTCCAGCCCCCGGGCGCCCACAAACTGCAGGCGGGGCAGCTGCTCAATGGTTTTTTTCAGCAGCTGCGTCTCCACGGAACTGTACAGACCGCTCTCCCGGCCCTGCGACACCATACCGTACAGCACCTGGTCTCCCAGATCTTCCTGAATGTAAGCGCTCTCGTCTTCATTGACGGCGAAGACGGCCGGCACCTTGAGACCCTTCTCCTTGAAGTGCCTGGCTATGGTAATGAAGCTGTGATTCTCCTGCAGGTTGGCGCCGATGACGCCGATGATGGACAGGTTGCCGCCCCGGAGGCGGAAATACCGGCGGTTGCTGCCCGAAGCGGGCATTTCTACGATTTCTTGCAATTGCTGGCCGGTATAGGACTCGAACAGCGGTTTAAGGATTTGTTCCTGCGGCGTCATGATATTCTTCTGTTAATCTTGTAAAGATACAAAAAAAAGGATTTTCCGCCAATTTTATTATCTTTGCAGAAGTTAAAACCACATGATATGAAACGCTTCATTCTCCCTTTGTTGTTATTGGCCCTGGCGGCATGCGAGCAGCCCAAACAAGCGGTGACGGGAAACTGGAAACTGTGTCCGGAGCCCCGTGCCGTCGCCCTGACGGATGAATCTTTCATACTGGATAGGAATGTCTGCATCCGGGCCGATGAAAGCCTCCTGCCCCAGGCCGCCCTGCTTCAGCAGCTGTTGCAGGAATATACGTGCATAAAGCCTGGCATGGGAGACAAAGGAAAACGCATCGTATTGAAGACCGATGAGAGCTTGGGCGCAGAGCTGCAGCCCTTCCAGCAGGAGGAGTGTTACCGGCTCAAGGTATCGGCCGATCAGGTGGAGATTTCCGGCGGAAGCGCCACGGGCGTGTTAAGAGGCATCCAGACCCTCCTGAAGGGCCTTCCCGCCCAAGTGGAAGCCGGGGAAGTTCCCGCCCTGCGGGGAGGAGAGATTTGGGACTATCCCCAGTTTGCCTACCGGGCCTTCATGCTGGACTGCAGCCGGCATTTCTTCCCGGTGGAAACCGTCAAGAAAGTCATTGACATACTGGCGCTTCACCAGCTGAATCAGTTCCACTGGCACCTGAACGACGACCAGGGCTGGCGGCTGGAAATCCAAAAATATCCCAAGCTCACGGAAGTGGGCTCTTACAGGCCCGGCAGCCCCGTGGATGGGGGAGAGGGCCACGACGGCATCCCGGTGAGCGGTTTCTATACGCAGCAGGAGGCCCGCGAAGTGGTGGCCTATGCGGCGGAGCGCGGTATTCAGGTGATCCCGGAGATAGACCTTCCCGGTCACATGAAGGCCGCCCTGGCTTCCTATCCGGAGCTGGGCTGTACCGGCGGCCCCTATGATGTAGCCTGCGAATACGGTGTGCTGGAGGATGTCCTCTGCGCCGGCAGGCCGGAAACCCTGGACTTCGTAAAGGATGTCCTGGACGAGGTGATGGACATTTTCCCCTCCACCTACATCCATCTGGGCGGCGACGAATGCCCCAAGGGCCGATGGGAAGCGTGCCCCCGCTGCCAGGACCGGATCAAGGAACTGGGCCTGAAGCGCAGCGGGCTCAAATCGGCCGAAGAGCTGCTGCAGTCCTGGTTCATGGACCAGGCGCTGGCGCATGTGGAGGCCAAGGGCAGAAGAGCCATCATCTGGAACGACGTGCTGGTGGACTGGGGCAACCGGGTGGTGGGAGCGCCTTCCCGCAAGGCCGTGATTGCCGGCTGGATGCGCCCCGTCTTCTCCGAAATAGCCGTGGATGAGGGCTACGATGCCATCCTCTGCCCTTGCGGGCACCTTTACCTGAGCGCCTGGGAAGGGAACGAGCTCACCGGAGACGCGTATTTCCGCAGGGTATATGACCTGGACGTGAAACCGGAGAAGCACTACCTGGGCGTAGAGGCCTGCCTCTGGGCGGAAAGGGTGGACAGCGAGGAGAACCTTCTCTGGAAGCTGCTGCCCCGACTAAGCGCCGTGGCGGAGCTCCAGTGGGGCGATCCCGCCGCGAGAGATTTCGAGGCCTTCCTGCCCCGCCTGTACAAGATGGAAGAAATCTACAAGGCCCGCGGCTGGAACTGGAACGAGGTGCAGGCCGACGTGGTTTATACGGATGCATCGGCCTTCCCGCTGCATGGGAAGGCGGTGGGGGAGACATCGGCCCGCTATCAGAGATTCCCGGCCGAATTCAAGGAGACCGCCCGGGAACCCCTCTGGGCCCTGAGCGAGAATTCCACCGGTCTGTATATACGCTTCCGCTCCAATGCCCCGGCCATCCATGCCCGCTGGACCAACCGGGCCTATCACATGCCGCACATGACGGATGTGGGCGTGGGCGGCCTGGACCTTTATGCCAACTTGGACGGGCAGTGGCGTTTTGTGGGAAGCGGCTTCAACTGGGGTGCCATCCAGAAGCAGCATGAGAAGAGACTGGTGGGCAATATGGACGCCGAGATGCGGGAGTACATGCTGTATCTGCCCCTGTACGACTGTCTGGATTCCCTTTCCATCGGTATTCCCCGGGGCTACGAACTGGAGGCTCCTGAGCTGGATTCTCCCCGCAGTGACGCGCCCGTTGTGATGTATGGGACCAGCATCCTGCAGGGCGGCTGCGCCTCGCGTCCCGGCATGGCGCACACGGCCCTCCTTTCCCGCGCCTTGGACCGGGAAGTCATCAACCTGGGCTTCAGCGGAAACGCCTTCCTGGA
>CAJOMB010000050.1 GCA_905235615.1 uncultured Bacteroidales bacterium
GAATTTGCAAAGTTGGCGAAGTTGCGCTATTTTTGTGGAGATTGCGAAGAAGGAACGTATGAAAACAGGTGAAGCAACAATTGTGAAGAATGCCGGCAGCCATTACTTGCTGTCGGAACTGCCTGCGTGGGAGGTGTTTCCCGCCGTGCTGCGGGGGAAAATCCGCCTCAAGGCCAGCGAAATCACCAATCCCATTGCGGTGGGGGACCATGTGAGCTATGAGACAGACGCCGACGGAAACGCCGTCATCACGGAAATTCTGCCCCGGTGCAACTATGTGATCCGGCGCTCCACCAACCTGTCCCGACAGGCGCACATCATCGCCGCCAACGTGGACCGGGCCTACCTGGTGGTGTCGCTGTACTTCCCGGAGGTGAAACTCCCCTTCCTGGACCGCATCCTGGTCACCTGCCAGCTCTACGGCATCCCGGCCACCATCGTCCTGTCAAAAGTGGACATGTACCGGGAAGAAGACCCCGAGGGCCTGGCCCGTTTCCATTCCATCTACGAGGGCGCCGGTTACCCGGTGATGGAGACTTCCGTGGTAAGCGGAGAAGGGATTGCCGAAATCCGCGAGGCCTGCCAAGGGAAGGTGAACCTGTTTTCCGGAGAATCCGGCGTAGGGAAAAGCTCCTTGATCAAGGCGCTGGACCCGTCGCTGGATCCCAAGATCGGCGCCATTTCATCGGCCCACCTGCAAGGGAAGCACACCACCTCCCTGTACGAGATGTATCCGCTGGCAACCGGCGGCTATGTCATTGATTCTCCAGGGATTCGGGGCTTCGGCCTGGTGGATGTCCAGAAGGAGGAAATTGCCCGCTACTTCCCGGAAATGCTCCGGGCGGCCGATGGCTGCCGCTTCACCCCCTGCACGCATACCCACGAGCCCGGCTGTGCGGTGAAGGCCGCCGTAGAGGCGGGCCTCATCTCCCCGGAGCGCTACAACTCCTACCTGGGTATGTTGGAAGAGGATAAAAAGTTCCGGTGAAACTAAATAAAGAAATACTGCGATTGGCGGTCCCCAGCATCCTGGCGGGCATTACCGTGCCCTTGGTGGGCATGGTGGACATAGCCGTGGCGGGGCATTTGCCGGGCGGCTCTTCGGCAGCGCTCATCGGCAGCATTTCCGTGGGCACCATGCTCTTTGACCTGCTGTACTGGAACTTCACCTTCCTCCGGGCCGGCACGGGCGGGCTCACTGCCCAGGCCTACGGGAGGCAGATGGCCGATCAGGTCGGCCATGACGGCCTCATGCCCGGCACCAACGCCTCCGTCATGCCCGGCTCCGACCGGGCATCTGCCCAGCCGGGCCGCATCCTGGGGCGGGCGCTCCGGATAGCCCTTCTGAGCGGCCTGGCCCTCATCGCCCTGCAATGGGTGGTGGTTCAGCTGGCCTTCTTAGTGGTCCGGTGCAGCCCCGAAGTGCAGCAGTTCGCCACCCGCTACTTCTACATCCGCATCTGGGCGGCACCCGCCACCCTGTCTCTCTTTGCCTTCAAAGGCTGGTTCATCGGCCTGCAGGACAGCGTGCGCCCCATGGTGGCCGACCTCCTGGTAAACGGACTCAACATGCTGCTTTCCGCCGCCCTGGCCTTCGGCTGGGCCGGCCTGCCCGCCATGGGCTTTGACGGCGTGGCCGTGGGCACCGTGATGGCCCAGTGGAGCGGTTTCGCCTACTGCCTGTCCGCCGCCCGCCACCGCTATGCGTGGAATGTAAGCACCTTATGTTCAGATAGTTCCGCCAATCCTCCCGAGCAGAACCAACCTTTCTTCAGCCTCAACCGGGACCTCTTCCTTCGCAGCGTGGGCATGATTGCGGTTTATATCGGCTTTACCGTCCTGTCGGCCCGGTACGGAGACCTCATGCTGGCGGTGAGCGCCATCCTCATGAAATTCCTCATGCTCTTCAGCTACTTCACGGACGGCTTCGCCTTTGCCGGAGAGGCCCTGACAGGCCGTTTCATCGGCGAAAGCTCCCCGGAAGGCGTACAGAGCACCGTGCGCCAGACCTTCGCCTGGAGCTGGGCCATGGCAGGCGGTTTCATGCTGCTGTACGGCCTGGGCGGCACACCGCTTCTGAGGCTCATGACATCGGCCCCGGAGGTGGTGGAAGCGGGGAGGCAATTCTTCCCCTGGCTGCTGTTGATGCCGCTTATCGGCTGCCCGGCCTTCCTGTGGGACGGCATCTTTATCGGCGCCACCGCAAGCCGAGACCTTCGGAACAGCACCCTCCTTTGCGCCGTGGGTTTCTTCGCCGTCTGGTTTGTGGGCCTGGCACTCGGGGCCGATTCCACCCCCGAGCGGGCCATTCACCTGCTCATGGGCGCCTACTTCACGCACCTGGCCGTCCGTGCGCTCTATCTGACGCTCCGTTACCGCCCCGCCGTCCTTTTACCCTTGACAGCTAAGTAATTGTCCCACAACGCATTATAATACATTCCTCGTTCAAAAATCGAACGAGGAATATACTACAACTCGCAGAGAATCAACGAGTTAGTTGTCAAGCCCAATTACCGGCGCAGGTATTTCCAACCCACAAGCGGGAGGGTGAAAGCAAGAAGGCACGCCACGGTCCAGAAAATGGACACCGGCAGGAAGTTGTAGCTGTCTCCGGCGGTGAATCCCTGGATGAGATAGCCGCTGGCCACACTCTGCAAGCCGGCGGCGGCGTAACTGGAGATGCCCACGATACCCAAGGCCGCGCCCGTAGCCTTGCGGGGCACGAAGTCCAGGGCCATGAGCCCGGCCACAATGCAGAACACAATGCTGAAGGAGAAACTGAAGAGGGCCACCAACAGCATGTTCAGCACAAAGCCGCCTTCCAGGAAAAGGAAACCGGAGAGCGAAGCCATCGCCAGGATGCCGGAGAGCAGCACAGGACGGGCCCGGTTGCCGCGGAACAGGCGGTCGGAAAGCCAGCCGGCCAGGAGATTCCCGGTAATCCCGAACGCCTCTGCATAGCCAATCACCTGGGCCGCCTCCTTCAGGGAGAAGGCCTTCTGCTTCTGCAGAAACAGGACGCCCCAGTCGCTCACGGCATGTTGCGTCACGTAGAGAAAGGCCGTGGAAATGGCAATGACCCAGATGCCCGGATGCCTGAAAACCCATTTCTGCAATTCCTTCGTGGGCTTTTTGTCCAGTTCCTTCACCGGCTCTCCGGACAGTTCCTGCACGGAAGGAAGGCCCTCGCTCTCAGGCGTATCGGAAATAAAAATCAGGGAAATGGCCAGGCCGACAACCCCGCACAGCGCCGCCGCAAGAAAGCCCCACTGCCAGCCGGCCGCCGCCACGATGAAGCCCGTCATCACCATGGAAACGGACTTGCCCAACTGCGGGGTGGAGCTGAAAATGCTGTAGCGCGTACCGCGGACGGCCAGCGGGAACCAGCGGGACAGGCTAATGGTGCCGGGCGGCGAACCCATGGACTGCACCCAGCCGTTGATGCCCCACAGAATGAGGAAGGTAATGAAAATGAGCGCAGAGCCCATTCCCAGCGGCGTTGTCAGGAGCCCCATCCAACCCAGAATGAGATTGATAAGGGCCGATACCCCGATGCCCGCCGCCATGAACCGGCGGATATTGCAATAGTCCGCGATGAAGCCGTTGGAAAACTTCCCCACCGCATACACAAAGTAAAAGGCCGAACTGATAAGGCCCAGCTGCCCGGCCGTGAGCACCCCGCCGTCAATGAGCGGCTGCTTCACCACGCCCAGCGTTCCACGGCAGACGTAGTAGAGGGTATAGGCCAGGGTGACGCCCCAGAAGGTCCGTTCCCGAAGGCGCTTGTACGTGGCGTCCACCTCCCCGGCGGGAACAGGCGTCTCCCGGGGCTTGCTGATACGGAAAAAGGAGTAGAAAGACATACCCTACAGGTCCTTTAGAAGCTCCCCAAGACTGCTTCCGGGAGCATAATAGCGGGCGTCCAAGCCTACGGCTATGGCCCCGTCCACATTGGCCCGGTTGTCATCTATGAAAACGATCTCCCCTGCGGGAAGGCCCACCCGGCGGATGGCCTCCCTATAAAATTGGGCCGATGGCTTGAGCATCTTCATCTCGCAGGAGATGAACTGGCCGGCGAAGGTTTCCTCCGGGTCCACCCCCACCTCCCTGAGCGCCTGCAGGCAGAAAGGCATGGAAATGGGGTTGTTGTTGGAAAGCAGGTAGAGGGGGTATCGGCCCTTCAGGCGGGCAATCAAGGCCGGAGCCTCGGGATTCACCCGGTCCAAAAGGCACTTCATGGCACGGTCCACGTCCGAGGGAACGCAGCCGGGGCGGGAATCGGCCAGGACCCGGGAACGGAAGTCATCTGCACTGAGAATCCCCTCTTCCATATCCCCGTAAATGCCCTTCTGGTGATACGGATCCAGAAGCTCGGTGATGCGCTCAAAGCCCAGGATTTCCCGGAAGCCCCGGATGCACCGCTCCATATTGAGTTCAATGAGAACCCCGCCGATATCGAAAACTACTGCTTTTGCCATGATTCTGCAAAGATAAGACTTTTTCCATTAAGGGGAAAGAAGAAGCCCGCCTGCGAATTTCACAATTGGCAGCGGGTTATTATAGTAAGGTATCAATATTTATGTCTGATACCCCATTATTCCAATACCGTGCCAAAAACGGCGCGAGTCCTGAAATTTTACTGATTTTTTTTCTTCTTCCGTTTTTTCTGGTTCCAGTCTCCGTAAATTTCGCTCACGTTGCCGGCCGTGATGAAGCCGTGGATGTCGTTCTTCTTGAGGTAGTCCATCAGGCCCGAAAACTCGTCCTGGGTAAGGAGGGCCTGGATTTCCACATTCTGATGGCCGTTATAACCGCCCGTCACATTGTACAGGGAGCAGCCGCGCTGCAGTTCTTCGATAATGTACTTCCGGATTTCCTCATAGCGGGAGGAGATGATGCACACCCGCTTGCGGCGGTTCAGGCCGGCCGTGAAATGATCCAGCGCCAGACCGTTGATCCAGGTGCCGATAAGGCCCACCACCACCATGCGGAAAGGGTTGATGGCAAAAGCCGTGCAGCAGATGAGGGCGCCCGCCACCGACACGGAAGTGCCGATGTCGAAGTGCAGGTACTTGTTCACAATCTTGGCCAGGATGTCCAGGCCCCCGGTGGAAGCGTTGATGTTGAACAGGATGGTCTGCGAGGCACTCAGGATGAGGACGAAGCACAGGAGATCCAGCCAGACGTCTCCCATCATGGACGTGGCCCCCGGCTCCATGACGCGCTCCACGGGGAAAACCATCTCCCAGAATTCGATGAATGGGCCCAGGATGAGGGCGGTATAAACCGTCTTGGAGCCAAATTCATGGCCGATCAGGAACCAGGCCAGAATAAGGAGGATGGCGTTGATGACGGTCACCACAACGGACACCTTGACGGTGATTCCAGCCAGGCCGAAAAGGCCGGAAACGACCATGGACAAGCCCGTGATGGAACCGATAACCAGGTTGCTAGGCATGAGGAAATAGTATACGGCGGCCGCGGCAATGAGCATGGCCACCGTCATGATGAACAGTTCCTTCCAGAATTTCCAGCTTCCCAGCGTTTGAAGCAATTCTTTCATTTGGGTTGGTTTTAGTGCGTAAAGGGTACTCTTGCTTACTCTGCGGCCTGGCCGCCGGCCAGGTCCAGGATTTCGTTGGTGATTTTCTGCTGGCGGCCCTTGTTGTACTGGAGGGTGAGCTCCTGCAGGAGGTTCTCGCCATTGTCCGTGGCCATCTGCATGGCTACGGTACGGGCCGCGTGCTCCGCCGCCATGCTGTCCAACAGGGCGGCGTAGAGTTTCAGTTTACGGGTCTTGGGAAGGAGCAGCTTCAGCATTTCCTCCCGGGAGGGTTCCACGATGAAGTCCGCAGATGCCCGGTCGGGGCCGGGCATGACGGGCGGTGCGTCATTCCCGACCTGATCGGGAATCCCTTCCCCTTCGAAAGGCAGTAACACCTCCACCACGGGCACCTGCCGGGCGGTGGAGACAAAGTGGTTGTACACCAGCAGCACCCGGGCCACCTTGCCCTCTTCCCACAGTTTGGACAGGCTTTCCACCAGCTCCGCCGCCGGGGCAAAGGCCGGATGCTCCACCAAGGCGTTCAGGTCCTCGGGGATAGGAAAGCCGTCGCGGCGCATGGCATCGGCCATTTTCCGGCCCACGGCATACACCACGTCACCCTCCCGGCGCACTTCCCGCACCTTGGCCACGACCGCCGCATTGAAGCCGCCGCAGAGCGAAGAGTTGGACGCGATGGCCACGATGGCGCAGGGTTCCTCCCCTACGCGCACAAAATCGGCCATTTTTGTGCTCGTTGAGTCTTGCAGGGAAGCCAGGATGGCCTGCAACTGCTCCTCGTACGGGCGCATGTTCTCGATGGCCTTCTGCGCCTTGCGGAGTTTGGCCGACGACACCAGCTTCATGGCCGATGTAATCTTGAGCGTATTCCGCACGGACGCAATCCGTCCCTTTATTTCTTTTAATGTTGGCATAGAGATTCTTCGCTTCGCTCAGAAAGACAAAACTACTTCATGGCCAGGATTACGGAGGCGGCGGTGTCGGTGAGGATTTGCTCCATCTCAGGGGTGAGGGTTCCGGCACCCAGGAGGTCCAGGACATCGGCCTGGTGGGTGGCGCGGAGGCGAGCCAGGAAAGCATCCTGAAAAGCGGGCACCTGGGCGATGGCGATATCCCGCATGAGGCCCTTGGTGCCGCAGTAGAGAATGGCCACCTGCTCGCCCACGGGCATGGGGCTGTACTGGGGCTGAATCAGGAGCTGGTTGTTCTTCCGGCCCTTGTCCAAGGCCATTTCCGTCACCTTGTCCACGTCTGAGGAGAACTTGGAGAAGGCCTCCAGTTCGGCCCACTGGGCCTGGTCTATCTTGAGGGTACCCGCCACCTTCTTCATGGACTTCACCTGGGCGCTGCCGCCCACGCGGGACACGGAAATACCCACGTTGATGGCCGGCCGCACGCCCTGGTTGAACAGACTCTGTTCCAGGTAAATCTGGCCGTCCGTAATGGAAATCACGTTGGTGGGGATATAGGCCGATACGTCCCCCGCCTGCGTCTCGATGACGGGCAGGGCCGTCAGGGAGCCGCCACCCTTCACCTTGTCTTTGAGCACGGCCGGAAGGTCGTTCATCCGGGCCGCCACCTCCTGCTGGTCGATGATGCGGGCCGCCCGCTCCAAAAGACGGCTGTGGAGGTAGAAGATATCTCCGGGATAGGCCTCACGGCCGGAAGGACGGCGCAGGATGAGGGACACCTCGCGGTACGCCACGGCCTGCTTGGAGAGGTCGTCGTACACCACCAGGGCATGTCGGCCCGTATCGCGGAAATACTCGCCGATGGCCGCCCCGGCAAAGGGGGCATAGTACTGCAGAGCCGCCGGATCGGAGGCCGTGGCCGCCACCACCGTGGTGTAGTCCATGGCCCCGTGTTCCCGCAGCGTCTTCACGATGGACGCCACCGTGGAGCCCTTCTGGCCGATGGCCACATAGATGCAGTACACCGGCTCCCCGGCCTCGAAGGCCTGCCGCTGGTTGATGATGGTGTCGATGGCGATGGCCGTCTTGCCCGTCTGGCGGTCTCCGATGATGAGCTCCCGCTGGCCCCGGCCGATGGGAATCATGGCGTCAATGGCCTTCAGGCCCGTCTGAAGCGGCTCGTTCACCGGCTGGCGGAAAATCACGCCCGGCGCCTTGCGCTCCAAGGGCATGTCCAGCTTCTCACCTTCGACGGGGCCCAGGCCGTCCAAGGGATTGCCCAAGGGGTCAATCACGCGGCCCAGCACCTTGTCGTTCACGCCCACGGAGGCGATGCGGCCCGTGCGGCGCACCACCATGCCTTCCTTCAGCAAGTCCGTGGGGCCCATGAGCACGGCGCCCACGTTGTCGGCCTCCAGGTTCATCACCACGGCCATCACGCCGTTGCCGCAGTCCAGCAGCTCGCCGGCTTCCGCGTGGTCCAGTCCGTAAATGCGAACCACGCCATCACTTACTTGCAGGGCCTTTCCTATCTCCTCAAACTGGAGATCGTTTTTCATGTCCTGGAGCTGTCCCAGAAGGATGTCGCTCACTTCGCTGGGTTTCAGAGATATAGCCATTAGATTATTCTTCTGTTTCTTTCAATAAATTGCTCGCGGATGATATCCAGCTGCCGTTTGATGCTGGCATCCATGAGGTAGTCGTCAATGTCGAAGACAAAACCGCCGATGATGGACGGATCCACGTCCACCTCAATGATCACGTCATCTCCCGTCTTCTGCTTCACCAGGGCCTTGAGGCGCTGGAGCAAGCGCTCCGAAGGCTCTGAGACCGTGGTCAGATGCGCCTTCCGCACGCCTACGCTGCGGTGGTACATGTCCGTGAAATCCCGCAGGATATCCTCCACCAGGGGCATGCGCCCGTTCTGGTTCAGGAGGGTGAGAAAACGGCTCAGCTCCGGAGACATGCGGTTGCCCAAGGCGGTCTGGAGGAGTTTTTTCTTCTCGAAGGGGGTTACCACGTCATCGGCCGCCGTCACCATCCTGTGCAGGTCCGGAAGGGCATGAAGGGCCCTTTCCAGGGTTTCGGCCTCGGAGCATACGATGTCTCCCTGGCCGTTATCCCGGACAAATTTCACCAGCGCCCTGGCGTAGCGGGTTATGACGATACTTCGGTTCACGAGCGCATCGGGGCCTCGGAGGCCTCATCTACAAGTTTGTCAATGAATGCCCGCTGGCTGCCCTCGTCGGACAGCTCGTGACGGAGCACCTTTTCGGCCACCTGCACACTCAGGAGGGCGATCTCCTTGCGTACGTCGCGCAGGGCGCTCTCCTTCTCGGCCTCAATCCGGGCCTTGGCTTCGGTGAGAATCTTGTCCGCCTCCGCCTGGGCCTGCGCCTTGGCATCGGCCACGATGCGGGCCTTGGTCTCGGTGGCCTCGCGCAGCATCTGGGACTGCTCCTTGCGGGTAGCCTCCAGCATCTGCGCCTGCTCCACCTTCCAGGCCGCCATGCGGGCCTCTATTTCATCGGCATCCTTGAGGGACTTCGCTATCTTGGCGCTGCGTTTGTCCACCATGTCCGTAATCACGGGAAAGCCGAATTTGGCCAGGAGGAAAAACACGATGCCGAAGATGACGACCATCCAGAAAAGAAGGCCGAAATCGGGCGTAACCAGACTCATCTCTTAAAAGAAAAGGGTGAGCAGGCAGACGATGATGGCGAACAGGGCGGCGCCTTCCACCATACCGGCGGCCACCAGCATGGAGGAACGCAGGTTACCGGCGCTTTCCGGCTGACGGGCGATGGCTTCCATGGTGGATTTGCCAATCTTGCCGATGCCGATGGCCGCGGCCAAAGCAGCGATGGCGGCAGCCACGGCGGCACCCGCCTTACCGAGGGCGGCGCCCGCGGCAGCTTGGAGAATCATAGTAGTTAAAATCATAATATCAAACATTTAAAGTTTATTCATTACAGATCCTTCGTCGTTTCACTCCTCAGGATGACAATTCGTTTCACTCCTCAGGATGACAATTGACAATTGTCATTCTGAGCGCAGCGAAGAATCTCATTCTTCATGGGCCCTCGCCAGGCCGATATAAATGCAGGACAGCGTGGTGAACACGTAGGCCTGGATAAAACTCACAAGGCACTCCAGCACATCCAGGAACACGCCGAAGAGCACACTTACCAGCGTCATGCCGCCGCTCAGGAGCGGACCGTACTTGGCCATGATGAAAATGATGCACACCATGGACAGGATCATGATATGGCCCGCCAGCATGTTGGCGAACAGACGGATGGTGAGGGAGATTGGTTTCATGAAGGCGCTGAACACCTCGATAACGGGCATCACAGGCTTCAGGAACACCGGCACGTCCGGGCTGAAAATCTCTTTATAATAGTGCTTGGTGCCGTTCAGGTTCACGATGAAGAAGGTGAACAGGGCCAGCACCATGGTAATGGCAATGTTGCCGGTGAGGTTGGCGCCTCCGGGGAAGAAGGGCATGATGCCCAGGAAGTTGTTCAGCAGAATCCACAGGAACACCATGCAAAGGTAAGGAGAGAACTTGCGGTAATCCGGGCCGATGTTCTCCCGGGCCATGTCGTGCACCATCATCACCAGCGGCTCCATGGCGGCGGCCAGGCCGGTGGGGGCCTCCTTGAGGGCATCGTGCCTGCGATACCAGCGGGCGGTGAAAAGCACCACAAAGAGCAGCAGGAGGCTGCTCATAATGAGCGCCAGCACGTTCTTGGTGATGGACAGGTCGATGGGGCGTTTTCCTGTGGCGGCGTTCACCAGCTTGCCGTTCTCATTCAAGGTATAACCCTTCTCCGCCGCATGGTGCAGGGTGAACATGTTCACGCCGTTATCAATGACGATGCAGGGCAGCGGAATGGC
>CAJOMB010000051.1:0-3910 GCA_905235615.1 uncultured Bacteroidales bacterium
AGGGCGCCAGGCGGCTGTTGATATGGCAAAATTCTTCGCCATCGTCTTCATGGTTATTATCCATACCATTGAGGGTGGCGACGGCAATGTGGACAGCGGTGCGGGCTATTTCTTTGACCGCGTTACGGGCGGACTGTTTGCGGCGCCGGTGTTCATGGCCGCGATGGGTATCGGTATTGCTTACAGCCGTCATGCCGATGCAGGTACTATGCTGCGGCGTGGCGGGAAGCTGCTGCTGGCAGGTTACCTGCTCAACGCCGTCCGCGCCCTGCCCGTTCTGGCCTTGGTATGGCTAAAAGGCGACGATTCCTACTATGCGAGGACGGTTTATGAACTCACCGCCAACGACATTTTGCACTTTGCGGGAATGGCCTTCCTGCTAATGGGTCTTCTGAAATCCCTGAAGCTGAACATGTGGTGGACTTTCTTCGTTGCCGCCGCCCTGTCGGTTACAGGTCATTTCGTGCGAATGGTAGATACGGGCAATTTCTGGCTCAACCTCGTTCTCAGCCCTTTTGTGGGTGTCGATTCCGAACTTGTTTACTCATTCTTTCCTCTTCTCAACTGGTTTATGTTTGTGGTGGCAGGCTATGGCATGGGCTGGCTCATTCGCAGGTGCAAGAATCTGAACCGGCTGTTTCTTCTGGCCACCCCCGTTGCCGTCATTGCCTTTGGAGCATACGTTGCCTATGCTGTCCCTAACGGATGGGGCATGTTCGGAGGTGGGGGGCCGGAAACCTTCTATCAAATGAGGCTGCCGGAACTGGGCGTATGTCTCATTTGTGTGGTGATATCCCTTGGAGTCGGCCACTTCCTGGCCATGTTGCTTGGTGGGACAGTAATGCCAAGGGTGACGCGCATCTGTACAGACCTCACCAGGATCTACATTGTCTCGTGGATCATCATCATGTGGTTGTTATATGTACCTGTGACGAACTATCTGGAAATAGAACTTGGCATCTGGCCGCTTGTGGGCATCGGCATCGTCATTATGGGAATCTCCGTCCTCCTGGCCAGAGTGAGACCCTTAAGTACATTGAAAATTTAATCGGTCGCCGACAGTCTGACTGTGCCGACAGGTTTGGTTCACTTCCCACGGAACTTTGCAGGCGAGCCCGATTTTTGAGCGAGGGACAGCGCATAACGCACTGTGGCTCAGTTTGTTGGTTGTCAACCCTTGGTTGGGGGTGGAGTTGCTGTTTCGAGTGTGTGAGGTGTCCCTGTTTTTGGGACACCTCACGCAAAAAAGGCCGATATTGGTAGAGGTGTCCCTGTTTTTGGGACACCTCACACGTTTGGGGAGTCCCTCTCCCCAATGAGTCGAAGACAAGAGGGCACCAAAAAAGCATCGCCTTTCCGGTCGGGTATGGAGGCCGCAGGCCGACGGGAGGGGTTTGGGGAGTCTCTCTCCCCAATGAGTCGAAGACGAGGGCACCAAAAAAGCATCGCCAACGCGATGCTTTTTTGTGTGCCCAGAGCGGGAATCGAACCCGCACGGTATTGCTACCACAGGATTTTGAGTCCAGCGCGTCTACCAATTCCGCCATCCGGGCAGGGATGGACTGCAAAAATACGCCAAATTCGGGGAACTGCCAAATTTTTCCGCTATCTTTGTAGAGATGAAACGGATTCTTTATCTGGGGATGGCGGCCATCATGGCTTGCACCTGCGCCCCCCGGCAGGAAATTTCAACCGGCCGAAGCGAGCCGGATCTGGGCTGGCTTTTCCTTGAAAAAGGCCCCTACACCCTTTCTACCCATGTGGATGCCGCCCCCGGCGAAGCCTCCATGGTGCTGGTGAAAGACGTCTCCCTTATGGCCTCCAGCCCGGACACCGTGCTTTCCGCCACCGTCACGGTAAAGGCCGACAGCACCATAGAAGCTGCGCTGGGAAACCTGGAACCGGGCTTCTACCAGGTCCGCCTCCGGGACAGCCTCCGCTGGAACATCGGCATAAGGCCGGAGGCCGTCATCAGCGCCCCCGACGCCCCCAGGGACTTCAAAGCCTTCTGGCAGGAAACCCTGAAGGAGTTGGACCAGCTGCCCTTGGAGCCGGAATATACCGTGGTGGAAGACTTTTCCAACCACCTCCGCACCTGTTATGAGGTGCGGTATGCCTCCACGGACGGCGCTGTCTCCGGCGGCGTTGTCTCCATTCCCAACGCTCCCGGAAAATACCCCGTCTGCATCCAGTACATGGGCTACGGGGCCGATTCCTACTACTTCGACCCTTCGGCCAACCCGCAGCGCATCGACTTCCTGGTGAGCGTCCGTGACCAGGGCATCTTCAAGGAAGGCCAGGACCGCTGGATAGACCGCGGAATAGACAGCAAGGAACATTTCTACTACCGCGGCGCCTTCTGTGACGTCAAGCGCGCCGTAGATTTTGCCGTCAGCATGGAAAAGGCCGATCCGGAGCGCATCCTGGCCTGGGGAGAGAGCCAGGGAGGCGCCTTTACCTTCGTATCGGCCGCCTTGGATGCACGCATCCGTGCCATCGCCGTCTCCGTGCCCTTCCTGGGCGATTACCCGGACTACGCCCGCATCGTGTACTGGCCGGTCCACGAAGTGATGGACCAGGCCGACAAGGACGGCATCCCTCACGAGGACCTCTTTGCCATGCTTCGCTACTTTGACGTCAAGAACTTCGCCCCCCAGGTGAAATGTCCGGTTTACATGGCCATCGGCCTGCAGGATCCCACCTGCCCGCCGCATACCAACTTTGCCATCTACAACAACCTGGGCACCCGCGACAAACAATACCTCTGCGTTCCCACCTGCGGCCATGCCATGTGGCTGGAGGATGTCTGGGCCGTGGAGAGAGAAGCCTACATGCAGAAATGGATGCAATAGCCCGCCCCAAAATCGTAAACATGGACGAGGCCAAGGCCCTTTTGTCAAAGGAGCCGGAGCTCGTGGTGGTGTTTGACCAGAACGTGGCCTGGGTGCTGGAATCCCTCATGGGGGATCTTCCTCCGGCGAAGGCATACATCGGCCTGGAAACGTCGGAAGAGGACAAGACCATGGACACCGTGCTGGCCCTTGAGCGGCAGTTGATGGAGGCCGATGCCTCCCGCCGTGCCCTCCTGGTGGCCGTCGGCGGCGGCATCACCACGGACCTGGCCGGCTTTGCGGCCGCCATCTACAAGCGTGGCATCCGTTACGCCAATGTGCCCACCACCCTCCTTTCGCAGGTAGATGCGGCCGTGGGCGGAAAGACCGGCGTGAACCTGGACCATTACAAAAACATGCTGGGGGCCTTCCACATGCCGGAATTCACGGTCCTCTGTCCGGAGGCACTGCGAACCCTCCCGGAGCGCGAGTTCAAGGCCGGAGAGGCGGAACTGCTCAAAACCTTCCTGCTCAGGGATGCCATAGCCTACGCGCAGGCGGTGAGATGCTTCGCTGACGCGCAGAATGACATCTCCGGCTTCATTGCCCGTGCCGCTGCCATCAAGGCCGATATCGTCTCCCGGGACCCTTACGAGCAGGGAGAGCGGGCCCTGCTGAACCTGGGCCACAGCTTCGGCCATGCCATCGAGCATATAGCGCAGGAGGAGGGTGGCGACATCACCCACGGGGAAGCCGTGGCCATGGGCATTGTCCTGGCCGCCCGGCTGTCGGAAAAAATCGGCCTGGCCAAGGAAGGCTTGGAAGAGCAGATAAAGGCCGATTTCGAAGCCCTGGGCCTTCCCACGCAGAGCCCTTATCCGCCCCGTGCTTTGGGAGAAGCTATGCGCAAAGACAAGAAGGCTGCCGGCGGGAAGGTGAAATTCATCCTCCTGAAAGCAGCGGGAGAACCTGTCATTCAAGAACTTACCGTAAACGAGGCCATTGATGATCTGTGTTAGCTTGCAGAATAAGGAACTGCCGGAAATCCTGGAATTGTTGGAGACGGTGGAGATGGCGGA
>CAJOMB010000051.1:3961-5878 GCA_905235615.1 uncultured Bacteroidales bacterium
CCGCTCATCGCCACCTGCCGCCTGAGCGAAGAACCCCAGGCCCCGGAAATCCTGGAGAAAGCCATCCGGGCCGGCGCCAAGTACGTGGACCTGGAGATGGAGGCGCCCGCCGCCGTGGGTCGCCGCATCCGCGAGGCCTGCCGTTCCTGCGGCACCGTGCTCATCCGCTCCTACCACAATTTCACGGAAACGCCGCCGCTTCCGGTGCTTCAGTCCATCTTGGAACGGGCCCTCAGCTTCGGTGGCGAAGTGGTAAAAATAGTGACCACAGCCACCTCCAAGGCCGATAATGAAATCATCAAGGCGCTCTACGCCAGCGCCGCTCCCGGCAGCTTGGTGGCCTTTGCCATGGGAGAGGCCGGGCGCGAATCCCGGATGGAAGCCCTGAAGCAGGGCGCTCCTTTCACCTACGCCTGCGTGAGCGAACAGGAGGCCACCGCCCCTGGCCAGTGGGAAGCCTCCGCAATGGCCCGGGCCCTCTACGGCAACTTCCGCTTTGTGAAGGTGTCCGGGCTTCCGATGCCTTCTTCCAAGAGTTTTGCCCAGCGGGCCATCATTGCCGCAGCCCTGGCGCAGGGCGTTTCCCGCTTGGGAGGCTATTCCCCCTGCGGAGATAACGAGAGCGCCCTGGCCGTGGCCCGGGCCCTGGGCGCAAAAGTAAACATTGACGGACAAACTCTTGAAATAGAAGGTATTGGCGCGGAACCCGGATGCCTGAACCTGCAGGAACTCCACACCGGAGAATCCGGCTTCCTCACGCGCCTGATGGTGCCGCTGATCTCTGTCCTGAACCGGGAGCCGGTGCGTATGACGGGAGAGAAAACCCTCCTGGGCCGCCCCTTGACGGGCGCCCACGACATCATGGCCGCCTATGGCGTGCGCCTGTATCCGGAGACTCCCGGTCAAGGCGGGAGTGACGGGAGAGTTCCCGGGCGTGATGTCATGCCCGGCAGCGACCGGGCATCCCGCAAAACAGACTGCTACCTGCCCCTCACGGTGGCCGGCCCTCTCATCCCCGGCCGGGCCGACGTCTCCGGCAAAGGCGGCTCCCAGCTCCTTTCCGGCCTCTTGGCGGCTCTGCCCTTGGCCGAAGGGAAATCGGCCCTGTATGTTGAGGAGCCGCGGAGCATTCCCTACCTTTTCATCACGGTGGACGTGCTCAAAAAATTCGGCATCCGAATGAGCTCCGAAATGGAAGGCGGAGAGGATTTCATGGAAACGCAGGACTGGAGCCTCTGCACCGGCGTAAACTTCTTCCTCAAGGGCGGCCAGCGCTATCAGGCGGCGGATTTTGCCATCGAGGCCGACTGGTCCGGCGCAGCTCCCTTCCTCGTGGCCGGCGCCATCTTCGGAGAAGTTGAGGTGGAAGGCCTGGACACCGGGAGCCTTCAGGCCGATATTTCCATCATGGACATCCTCATCCAGGCCGGGGCCTGCATGTCCCAGACAGACGGCCCCACGGGCCCCATCCACGTGCAGAGAGCCCCGCTGAGCCCTTTCCATACAGACCTCAACAACTGCCCGGATCTTTTCCCCATGGTGGCTGTGCTGGCGGCCTTCTGCCCCGGACAGAGCCGCATCCTGGGCGTGGAGCGGCTCCGCCACAAGGAGACGGACCGCGCCGCCGCCATCGAGGAGGCCCTCCGGCAGATGGGCGTTCCCGTTCGGGTGGAAGAAGACGAGATGGTGGTGGAGGGTATGGGCCTCACGCAGCGACTGGCCACCGGCCGGCTCCTCAGGGGCGGCAAGTTCCGCTCTCACTCCGACCACCGCATGGTCATGGCCCTCAAAGTGGCCTCCCTTGGGGCCGACAGCCCCGTAGAGATAGACGACGTGGACTGCGTCTCCAAGTCTTTTCCAGACTTTAACCGTATATTTGATAGATTCTTCGCTTCGCTCAGAATGACAGAAGAAAAG
>CAJOMB010000051.1:5890-15357 GCA_905235615.1 uncultured Bacteroidales bacterium
CAGCGACGAAGAATCTATAACATGAAACATTATGAATACATTTGGAAGCAAGTTCAGAGTAAGCATTTTCGGTGAATCGCACGGACCCCGCATCGGGGTTACCGTGGACGGCGTACTTCCGGGCCTTCCGCTGTGCGAGGCGGACTTTGAGAAGGACCTGAGCCGCCGCAAGGCAGGCGCCCTTGGCACCACGCCCCGCTTGGAGAGCGACCTTCCGGAGATTGTCTCCGGCGTGTACGAGGGCCGCACCACCGGCGCTCCGCTCACCATCCTCTTCAAGAACGAAAACACCCGCAGCCAGGACTACGAGCAGTTTCGGAAGAACCCCCGTCCCGGTCAGGCCGATTTCACCGCCAACCTCAAATTCGGCGGTTTCAACGACCCCCGCGGCGGCGGCCATTTCAGCGGCCGGCTCACCCTTGGCCTGGTGGCGGCCGGCGTCATTGCCAAGAAGATGCTCTACTTTGCCAAGTTCCAAGCGCAGCTCATCGAAGTGGGCGGCCTCAAGGACGCTTCGGCCTGGCCCGATGCCCTGAAGGCGGCGCAGGCGGAGAGAGACTCCTTGGGCGGCGTGGTGGAATGCGTGGTGGACGGTCTTCCCATCGGCCTGGGCGAGCCCTTCTGGGACAGCGTGGAAAGCGTGGTGGCCCATGCCGTTTTCGCCATTCCGGGCGTGCGGGGCATCGAATTCGGCGACGGTTTTGCCGCCGCCCGCATGAAGGGCTCCGAGCACAACGACCCCTTCCCGGAGCACCAT
The DNA here is from genome assembly GCA_905235615.1 of uncultured Bacteroidales bacterium. Taxonomy (GTDB): domain Bacteria; phylum Bacteroidota; class Bacteroidia; order Bacteroidales; family UBA932; genus Cryptobacteroides. The sequence goes on from CAJOMB010000051.1 coordinate 6,648, forward strand.
TGCGACTGTCATTCTGAGCAGTCCTCTTGTCATTCTGAGCGCAGCGAAGAATCTCCCGAATGCGGCCATGGCGAAGGCCATCCCTGCTGCGGCCGCCATAAGCACGTGCAGCCGCCCGTCACCAACCACGCCGGCGGCGTGAACGGCGGCATCACCAACGGCAATCCGCTGGTGTTCCGCGTGGCCTTCAAACCCACCTCCAGCATCGCCAAAGCCGGCATCCCGGGACGTCACGACACCTGCTTTGCCCTCCGCACCCCCGTCATCGTCGAGGCCGTCGCCGCCATTGTGCTGGCCGACCTGGCGCTTTAACCCCTTCGAATTCGAGGGGTTTAGGCGGGAGACTGGACGAGATTAGAAAAGGGAAGGAACAATAAACCAAAAAGGGTTAAAATGTCATTAGAAAACGAACTGCTTATGCAGGCAAATGATAATGAGATAGTGCTATATCAGCCCAATGACGCCATACGGCTTGAAGTCCGTGTGGAGAAAGATACCGTATGGCTGAACAGAAATCAGATGTCCATTTTATTTGGTCGTGATGTCAAGACTATCGGCAAGCACATCAACAATGCGTTACAAGAGGAACTGCAAGGGATGGCAACCGTCGCAAAATTTGCGATAGTTCATGATGAAGGCGGACGGCGGGTGACAAGAACGATTGATTTCTACAATTCCCACGACCGGTTCCTGCTGATAGACGGTAATGTCTATCACATTGGAGCCAGCATCAAAGACCTCGGCAAAAAGTGGTTTGCCATCATGAGGATGCAGGAAATAAAGGCAGAGGATATCATAAGTCATTTGTGACAGGAATTTGTCAAGTATTTCTCATATAGCGGGGAAGTGTTGGATGAAAGATAGGGAAAAAAGATATAGTTTAATATGAGATATTTAGGCAGCAAAGAAAGTCTTATAGGTTCTATTAGGGCGCTATTGCAAGACCATAATTTACTTCAAAGGAATTTAATTTTCTTTGATGCTTTTTGCGGTATGGGATCAGTAGCAGATAGTTTTAAGCAATCATTTGATCACATCATCGTGAACGATTCCTTAAAATGTGCTACAATTTTCACGAGAGGAAAACTATTTTCCAATAGATGTACTTTTCAGACACTCGGATTTGACCCATTTGCGTTTTTGAACGAAAGCACTGACAATGCTCATGGCTTTATTTATCAAAACTACTCTCCCGGTGGTTCCACTCGCATGTATTTCACAGAAGAGAATGCAGGACGTATAGACTATTTTAGAATGCAAATAGAAGAGTGGAAAGAGCATAATGTAATCACTGAAGAAGAATATATTTACCTTCTGGCTTGTCTTCTGGAGTCTGTATCTGATGTGTCAAACACTGCAGGTGTTTATGGGGCTTTTTTGAAACATTGGGATCAACGAGCATTAAAACCAATCGTTTTCGGCAAGATTGACTCAGCAGAAGGAATAGCTGGAGTAATTGATAGTTTCAATGACAAAATTGAGCATATCGTTTCCGAAGTAGATTGCGACATTTTGTATCTTGACCCACCTTATACTCAGAATCAATATGGCACGCAGTATCACCTTTTAGAGACGTTGATACTGAACGATAATCCGCCAATAAGTAAAGTAACGGGGTCTCGCCCTACCACACCCATGCGCTCTAATTGGTCGAAAATGTATCATTCTCATATACTTTTCGAAAAAGTAGTGGCCGAAACAAAAGCTAATCACATTATTTTAAGTTACAATAACGACGGTTTTATGTCGAAGGATTACATTGAGAAGACCCTGAAGCGTTTTGGAATTGAAGAGACCTACTCATGTACTGCCATTGACTATAAGAAATACAATAACAGGAAGTGTCAAGGTGCTGAAGGACATCAGGAGTATTTGTTTTACATACAAAAGAAACCTATAGATGATGTAATAGTGGAGTCTCCTCTTAACTACACTGGAAGTAAATCGAGAATGGTACCTATTATCAAGCAGTACCTGCCGCAGGAACCACAAAAAACATTTGTCGATGCGTTTGGTGGGGGCTTCAATGTTGGTATAAACATTCAAGCAGACAAGGTGATTTACAATGACATCAATCCGTTCGTAGAGGGATTAATCAAGTCATTCAGTACTGATACATATGAGTATCTGCTCTACGTGTCAAAGCTTATCCAAAAATATGGGCTGACACCAAACGAGAAAGAAGGCTACAGCGCTTTGAGGGATAAATACAACAACACGCCTATCCCTAAGAGAGACCCCAGAATGCTTTATACGCTTATTTTATATGGGTTTCAGCAACAGATTCGATTTAACACTGATTACAGTTTCAATAATCCTGTTGGTTCACGTTGGTTCAACGAGTGTCTTCTTTCCAAGTTCATCTCATTTGCCAGATGTTCCAGGGCGAAGAACATAGAATATCTGAATGTCAGCTTTGAGAAACTGATAGACTACATAGACAAGGATACTTTTGTCTATGCAGACCCGCCTTACCGTTCTACGTTAGGAGTCTATAATGATGGAAAACGAGGTTTTGAAGGGTGGACTATTGAACACGAGCAGCGTTTGTGCCTATTTTTAGACCAGCTATCTCAGAGGGGAGTTAGATTCATGCTTTCATATGTTCTGCAAGTTGAAGGGCTATACAATGAAGATATTGCCAACTGGGCACATAAGAATCAGTATAAGATTATTGATGTTGAAACGCCCCAAGGAAGATATAATAATCGTCGTGAAGTATTAATAATTAATTACTGATATGGCAGCAACAATTACATACAGCCCCGATGCTCAAAAGACACCCGGACTGTTTGACAGATTATTGACAAAAGAGGTTCTTCTAGATATTTGCCTGCTTGTAACTGGGCAGAGCAATTTTCGCGTAGTGAAAGACCGTTCGACATATAATAGAGGGCGACTTCTGATTGTCGAATATGAAGGATATGTCAATTATGTTTCCCTTTCAGAGGCAAGTATTGAAGGCCGCAACTCCAGCTTACAGAGCGTCCCTACTGCCATCAACATGTTTTATGCAGACCAACGGCTGCACAAGCGGCTTTGCTATTATTTCATACCTCATATTGGGAACGCTTTCACTGAATACCACCTGTTTATTTACCGATTATTAATGACGGCAGGGGTTGAATTCTTGAATATCGGAAGATATTATAAGCACTCGGTCTTACCCTATAGAAATGTTGATGACTTAATTATCGACAGGCGAGATAATCAAATCTCCAATTCGTCAAATAATTCGTCTTATGTATCCAAGTCTAGTGATAAAATACAAATTTATGCCAAGACATTTGGCGCAAGCAAATATGAATCAACCCTCTTAGCTGTCGCAATTTCCCATATTGCCGACAGACCAATAGACCTGTTCAACATTTGTGAACAGGATTTAAAGCGCCTGCCCAAAGCCTCTGTTGCCACCATTGAGAAGCTGGGTAATATCTCCCTGCATTATACATCGTTATACTTGGACAGACGTGAGTATCTTCAACAATCTGACAAAACAGAATTGCGTTCTGCATCATACATTTATAATCTGTTTAACAGGCTCGGGGCTAAACGCTGTGCATTATGTGGATGTGAAATTCCAGAGATAATTCAAGGAGCTCATATATGGGGAGTATCACAGATTTCCAGAACAGCAGACATTGATGATGTAACGAAGTTCCATCACGCCGTAAATGGACATAACGGATTGTGGTTGTGTCAAAACCATCATAAGCTTTTCGATTCAAACATCATTCTTTTAGACAATGACGGCAATGTCAGGATTAAGGACAATTTGGTGACTGACGATATCGCTTTTATACGAAGTACGACATTTCATACATCTATTGAGCCTCGTTTCTTAAGTCAAGAGTTTAAGACATATCTTGCAAAAAGGAATGAAACACTTGATATGACGCATACTCACAGATTGGCAATATAAAATATGATTAATCCTTATTACCATTCCGCCAAAAACGACTTCATCTTATACCAAGGTGACGCGCCAGACCTATTACAACAAATAGGCGGTTCGTTTGATATGATTTTTGCAGACCCTCCATACTTTTTATCGACAGGCAATGGGAAGGTAAACATGAATGGACACTATATCAAATTCGACAAGGGGCAGTGGGATAGAGTCCGTCCACGGGACGAGAAAGATTCTTTCAATATGAGGTGGCTGGAATCATGTACAAGATTACTTAAACAAAACGGAACAATATGGATTTGCTGTTCATACCACAATATATTTTCTGTCGAGAAATGCCTTGATGTTTTGGGCTTTAAAATTATCAACATCATTGTTTGGCAAAAGCCTGATCCTCCTGTTACATTGTCAGATAAACGGTTCAATTTCAGTACAGAATATCTGGTTTGGGCCACACGGCATGACTGTAAAGACTACACTTTTAACCAAGAAGTGTTAAAGAATGTGAATGGCGGTGTATATATGCAGGATGTGTGGAAATTGTCAGCCGCGAGTTCATGGGAGAAACTACAAGGAAAGCATCCTACACAGAAGCCATTACGACTGCTTTATCGTGCGATATTAGCTTCTACTAATCCAGGGGAATATATTCTTGACCCCTTTACTGGTAGTTCAACGACAGGTATTGCTGCAAATTTGTTGGGAAGATTCTTTGTAGGGATTGATGAAGATGCCGCATTTTTGGAATTAGGGAAAAGACGTAGAGAATATATAGAGGACTCAGGACATTTCGCTGAAATGAAACTGCGGATGGAAGAGGATCCGGAACAAATAACTGTACTTGTAAACCATGCACGCCCTGAATTAAAAGCCTGGATGATGCATACAGGCATTTGCTATGTGAGAATCGGAGACTCAAAGGGATCAGTTTTAGTAACCTACGGCTTTGAACGCATGCAGTATGTACTACTTCATACAAATGGTGAAGGTTGTCATTTATATAGATTACGTTCGAAAGGGACCTTTAAGATTTGGCCAAAGGAGACATTGGAAAAATACGGATTTCATCCGGAACATTCACAGTATTACGCTGTATTTTTATTCGACAACACCAAGGAAATACCCTTCCCTAAGACGCCAAGGCTGAAACAGAAAATCAATACATATCGTTCTATCATTCGTCCTTTGGAGGATTTCTTTGAGTTGTAATATCAAGACAGAAGAATTTTGAAATAATGATGTTATAATGGCAAGAAACATTAATCTACAACACACAACAAAAAACTCATCGAACCTAAATAGTTTTACAACCTGCTTCCGAACGAGCTGAAAAGTAACACGACTGCATATTTTTGCTAACTTTGCATCCTTATGTCTGAGAGCAACAACATCATACAGCAGTTCACTTCCGGGGAGTACAAGGAGGGGTTTGTGACGGATGTGGAGCAGGAGTTCGTCCCGAAGGGGCTGAACGAGGAGATTATCCGTCTGATATCGGCCCGGAAGGAGGAACCGCAATGGCTGCTGGACTTCCGCTTGGACGCCTTTCACAAATGGCAGCGGATGCCCATGCCCGAATGGGCGCATTTGGACATGCCGGAGATTGATTTTCAGGACATTATCTATTTCGCCGCCCCCAAGAAAGACAAAGATCGGCCCAAGGAGATAGACCCCAAGCTGGCCGAAACCTTTGACAAGTTGGGCATCCCGCTGAAGGAGAGGGACGTGCTGGCCGGCGTGGTGGCTGTGGACGCCGTTTTTGACTCCGTGTCCGTCACCACCACTTTCCGCAAAACCCTGGCGGAAAAAGGCATCATCTTCTGCAGTTTCTCGGAAGCCGTGAAGGAGCATCCCGACCTGGTGCGCAAATACCTGGCTTCGGTGGTTCCCGCCGGCGACAACTATTTTGCCGCCCTCAACAGCGCCGTTTTCTCCGACGGCTCTTTCTGCTACATCCCCAAGGGCGTCCGCTGCCCCATGGAACTCTCCAGCTATTTCCGCATCAACGCGAAAGGCACCGGCCAGTTCGAGCGCACGCTCATCGTGGCCGATGAAGACTCCTACGTGAGCTACATGGAAGGCTGCACCGCCCCCATGCGGGACGAGCAGCAGCTGCACGCCGCCGTGGTGGAAATCATCGTGGAAAAAGGGGCCGATGTCAAATACTCCACCGTCCAGAACTGGTACCCCGGCGACGCCGACGGCAAGGGCGGCATCCTGAATCTCGTAACCAAGCGCGGCCTCTGCAAGGGAGACGGCTCCCACCTGAGCTGGACGCAGGTGGAAACCGGAAGCGCCATCACCTGGAAATACCCTTCCACCATCCTCAAGGGGGATTTTTCCTCCTCGGAGTTCTATTCGGTGGCCGTCACCAACAACCACCAGCAGGCCGATACCGGCACCAAGATGATTCACCTGGGCCGGGGCACCAGGAGTCGCATCGTCTCCAAAGGCATATCGGCCGGAGTGAGCCAAAACAGCTATCGAGGCTTGGTGAGAATGGGCAAGGGCGCCCAGGGTGCCCGCAACTACTCCCAGTGCGACAGTCTCCTGATAGGCTCCCGCTGCGGAGCCCATACCTTCCCGCTCATTCAGTCGCAGAACCCTACCGCCACGGTGGAGCATGAGGCCACCACCTCCAAAATATCTGAGGATCAGCTGTTTTACTGCAACCAGCGGGGCATCGGCCCGGAAGAAGCCGTAGGGCTCATTGTGAACGGCTATGCGCGTGAGGTGCTCAGCCGCCTGCCCATGGAGTTTGCCGTTGAGGCGCAGAAACTCCTGCAAGTTTCCTTAGAAGGTTCTGTCGGATAATGGAAACCATCGTATTCACCCTCGCCGGCCGGCCGGTGCTGCTACTGGACCTCATTTCTTCGGTCCTGGGCCTCACCTGCGTGTTCCTTGCCGGCCGCAATTCCAAATACAACTTCTGGGTGGGCTACCTCTACACGGCGGCGCTCTTCCTGCTGTTCTGGCACCGCAACCTCTATGCCAGCCTCCTGCTGCAGCCGGTCTCGCTGGCCATCAACATGGTGGGGCATTACCGCTGGACACACCCCCGTGAAGAGGAAAAAGCGGCCGACAGCAGCCTCAAGGTGAGCATGTTAAGTTGGAACCAGCGGGGGTTGGCCATCGTGTCCTTGCTTGTCGTGGCCGCCGTCTGGGGCTGGACGCTGGACCGTCTTTTCCCGGCCGATCCGCACCCGTATCTCGATTCCTGCGTCACCGTGCTCATCCTGCTGGCCCAGCTTTTATCGGCCATGAAGAAATGGGACTGCTGGATGGCCTGGCTGCTGGTGAACTTTACGCAGATCGCCCTGCACCTGAGCGTGGGCAATGTGCTCATGTCCATCGTGAGCGCCCTGTATCTGATTAACGGTCTCTGGTCGCTTTATACTTGGATGAAACTGTACCAGAAAGAGCGTGGTCCCGGAAGTGATTGATTCAGAGAGAAATGAGATAAACAACCTAAGGGAAACGAACCAGGTTGAATTTAATAAAACACTGATAGCTAAATATTTACAGAACAACGGCTATATGTTGGATATCAAGAATCTTCATGCCAAGATTGGCGACAAGGAAATTCTCAAAGGCATCGACCTGCACATCGGCCCCGGAGAGGTGCATGCCGTGATGGGCCCTAACGGAGCGGGCAAGAGCACCCTCAGCGCCGTGCTGACGGGCCGCCCCGATTACGAAGTCACCGAAGGCACCATCTGCTACAAAGGCGAAGACCTGCTGGCAAAAACGCCGGAGGAGCGTGCCTGGGCGGGCCTTTTCCTCAGTTTTCAGTACCCGATAGAAATTCCGGGCGTCACCATCACCGCCTTCATGAAGGCTGCCGTGAACGCCAAGCGCAATGCGCAGGGGCTGGAAGAACTCAAGGCCGGGGAGTTCCTCAAGCTCATGAAGGAGAAGATGGCCCTGGTGCAGATGAAGCCGGAGTTTGCCAAGCGAGAGGTGAACGTGGGCTTTTCCGGAGGAGAGAAAAAGCGCAATGAGATATTCCAGATGGCTCTTTTGGACCCGGACCTCTCCATTCTGGACGAGACGGACAGCGGCCTGGACGTGGACGCCCTCAAGATAGTGGCCGATGGCGTGAACACCCTCCGCACGCCGGAAAAGAGTGCCATCATCATCACCCACTACCACAAGCTGCTGGAATATGTGCAGCCGGATGTGGTGCATGTACTCAAGGCCGGACGCATCGTCTGCACCGGAGGCCGCGAGCTGATTGATGCCATCGAAAGCAAGGGTTTTGACCAGTTCTGAGCGTATGGGACACGGGAAATATATCGCTCCGCCTCCGGGACAGTATCAGGTTGTAGCGGGCGAAAAACTTGAACTGCAATATGTTATCCTGCCGGGAGAGTCCCGGGACATTGACGTGAACGTGGACCTGGTGGGCCCCGGTGCCCAGGCCCATGTGAAAGTCCTTTACCTGAGCGGCGGGGAAGAGCAGGTGAACATCCGCATCCTCATGCACCACCGCGCCCCGGGTTGCCATTCCACCCAGAAAATCCACGGCATCGCCGGCGGCAGCGCCCGCATCGGCTTCCACGGCACCATTGTGGTGGCCCCCGACGCCCAGCAGACGGAAGCCTACCAGGAGAACCACAACATTGTACTCACCCCTGACGCCCAGGTGAAAACCGAGCCCCGGCTGGAAATCTATGCCGACGATGTGAAGTGCTCCCACGGCGCCACAGTGGGCCAGCTCAATGCCGATGAACTCTTTTACATGCGCTCCCGCGGCATCCCCGAAGCCGAAGCACGCACCCTCCAGATGCTCTCCTTCCT
>CAJOMB010000052.1 GCA_905235615.1 uncultured Bacteroidales bacterium
TACGCCTACATGCCCATCGCCGACGTGACGGACTATTCCGCCGATTTTTATCTCCAGAACGTACGCAGCGCCTTTGAGACGCGCAAGGAGATGAATTGGGGCGTGCCGGAGCGGGAATTCCGCCATTTCGTGCTGCCGCTTCGCGTGAACAACGAGAGCCTGGACAGCGCCCGCATCGTCTTCAGCCGGGAGCTCAAGCCCCGCATCCAGGGCATGTCCATGAAGGACGCCATCCTGGAGGTGAACCACTGGTGCCACGAGAAAGTGACATACACGCCTTCTGACGGCCGTACCTCCTCTCCGCTGAACCTGGTCAAGAATGCCCTGGGCCGCTGCGGGGAGCAGTCCACCTTCTGCGTCACCGCCCTCCGTTCCGTGGGCATCCCGGCCCGTCAGGTCTATACCCCCCGCTGGGCTCACACGGACGACAACCACGCCTGGGTGGAAGCCTGGGCCGACGGGCAGTGGTACTTCCTGGGCGCCTGCGAGCCTGAGCCCGTGCTGAATCTGGGCTGGTTCAACGCCCCCGCTTCCCGCGCCATGCTCATGCACACCAAGGTCTTCGGCAAGTACGACGGCCCCGAAGAGGTGGTGCTGGAAAGCCCCAACTTCACGGAGGTGAACCTCATTGACAATTACGCCAAGACGGCCCGCATCGACTTCCGGGTGGTCTGGGCCGACAATGCCCCCGACAACCTGGCCGGCAAGCCCGTGGAGGGCGCCCGCGTGGACTTCTGCATCTACAATTATGCAGAGTTCTACCCCGCCGTTTCCAAGTACACGGATGCCGACGGCCGCACCTTCACCAGCGCCGGCCTGGGAGATATGCTGGTATGGGCCTCCAAGGACCGCTGCTTTGGCTATACCCGGGTTTCCTTCGGCAAGGATACGGAAGCCGTCATCACCCTCAGCTATTTGGTGGGGGACAAGTTCGCCGGTCCCGAGGGCGTGAAGGAAGCCTTCGCCCTGGTTCCTCCGCCGGAAGCCGTTACCCTTCCGGAGGTGACGCCCGAGCAGCGCGCCCGGAACGACGTCCGTTTTGCCTATGAAGATTCCCTCCGCCATGCCTATGAGGCCACTTTCCCGGCCGGCAACAAGGCCCGCGGCAACTGGAAAACCATAGAGGCCTTTCAGGTGACCTGCGGCAATCACGAGCGCATGGAGGAAGTGCTGAATTCCCTCAGCACCAAAGACTTCCACGACGTTACGCCGGAAATCCTGCAGGATTATTATTCCACCCCCGTTTTCCGCGGTTCCCGCATCGAAAATGAGTTCCTCACACCCTTCTACAGCTATTTTGCGGAGAAGTTGGAGGACATTCACAGCCCCCGCGAGCTGGTGAAGTGGACAGAGGACAACATCAAGGTCTTGGACAATCCCAAGGCCTGGAACATTCCCATGTCTCCGGCCGGCGTGTATGAGAGCCGCATAGCCCTGCCCCGTTCCCGCGACCTCTTCTTCGTGGCGGCCGCCCGTGCCAAAGGCTTCGAGGCCCGGAAAGACCTGGTCACCGGAAAGATTCAGTACAAGGAGAACGGCCGGTGGTTGGATGTGAACTTCGGCGGGGAGGCCCCTGCCGCCACGGCTCCCCAGGGTACGCTCAAGCTCACCTACAAGCCCACCAAAGCAGTGGAGAACCCTCAGTATTATACGCACTTCTCCCTTTCCAAGATAGTGGACGGACGTCCCAGCCTGCTCTCCTTCGATGAAGGCGAGGTGGACATGGGCGGCGGCGTAGACTGGGCCCATGTGTTCAAGGACGGTCACAAACTGGATGCAGGCACGTATCTGTTGGTGTCCGGAAACCGCCTCTCGGACGGCTCCGTACTGGTTTCCATGTGCTTCTTCGCCATCGAGGAAGGCAAGGAGACGGTCCAGGAGCTCCGCATCGGAGAGATAGAGGGAGCCCTGCCCGTCATCGGCCAGTTTGATGCCGAGACCAAGATTTCCGTGGAGGGGAAGGAGGTTTCCATCCTGTCCCAGATCGGTCGCGGCTACTATGTGCTGGCCCTGCTGGATCCCGGAAAGGAACCCACCAACCATGCCCTGAGAGACCTGGCCGCCGCCCGCGAGCAGTTGGAGAGCTGGAACAGGCCCATCGTGCTTCTCTGCTCTTCCCCGGAGGCGCTCTCGATGCTTCTGAAGGAAGAAAAAGAGGGCCGATACGGGAAACTCCCCGCGACGGTCCTCTTCGGAGTGGCTCCGGAAGGGATGCTCGAAGGCGCCCGTCCGGTAGTGCTTATGGCCGACAACTTCAACCGTGTTTACTTCCGTAGCGAAGGTTACACCATCGGCTTAGGCAATCAGCTTTCCGCGGCCTCTACAGCTTTGAAATAGCGATAAGAACTTACTTTCACCTCGCCGATGGAATTCTCGTCACAGACGATGGTTCCGGCGGGGTGATTTTGTAGTCCGCTCAGGGTGCAATAGTGGCTCATGGGGCCTTCTATGGCGGCCTGGAGGGCGCGGGCCTTCTTGGAGCCGAAGGCCAGGATCACCACTTCCTTGGCGCTGAGCACGGTGGCGACGCCCACGGTGAGGGCCTGGGCCGGCACCTTGGAGGGGTCTCCGTCAAAGAAACGGGCATTCACTTCGCGGGTGTCCTGGGTGAGGGTGACCACGCGGGTGCGGCTTTGCAGGGAGGAGAAGGGCTCGTTGAAGGCAATGTGGCCGTCTTCGCCCACGCCGCCCAGGAAGAGGTCAAAACCGCCGGCGTCCACGATGGCCTTCTCGTAGGCGGCACATTCGACCTCCACGTCCTTGGCGTTGCCGTTCAGGATGTGGATGTTCTCCTTGGGCTCGTCAATGTGGTCGAAGAGGTTGTGGTGCATGAAGCTGTGATAGCTCTCCGGATGGCTCTCCGGCAGGCCCACGTACTCGTCCATGTTGAAAGAAATCACGTTCTTGAAGGACACTTCCCCGGCTTTCACCATGCGGATGAGTTCGGCATAGGTCTCAAGGGGCGTGGAACCGGTGCAAAGGCCGATGACAAAGGGCTTGTCCGTAACGGCGGCCTTCTCGTTGATGCGTTTGGCAATGTAATGGGCGGCCCACAGGGAGCCTTCCTTGGAGTTGTTTCGGATGATAATTTTCATGGTGCTGTGGTTTAGATGCCCGGTCATGCCGGGCATGACGTTCAGTAGAGTTTCAAAAATACTTCGATGGCCTGGTATTCCGCCATACCCAGCAGGTCGTAGAGCTTGGCGGTGTTGGAGGTGCGTTCCTCGGCCCTCTGCCAGAACTCGCGCGGGTCTTCACCGGGGAAGGGCACGATGTCTTTCTGGGACAGGTGGCGGAAGATGGCGTGACGCTTTTTAACCACCTCGTCGGGGCTCAGCGGCACGGCCATGTCCACGCGGCCCAGTTCCCATTCCATCCAGGCGCCGCGGTACAACCATACGTGGGTGTCCTTGATCCAATCGGCCCCTTCTTCCTTGAGCTGGTCCATGGCTTCCATGGCGGCCTCCGTGCACACGCGGTGAGTTCCGTGCGGGTCGGCCAGGTCTCCGGCCATGAACACCATGTTGGGCTTCAGCTTGGTGAGGAGGTCCTTGATGATGTCCACATCGGCCTGGGTGCGGGGATTCTTCTTGATGCCGCCGCTCTCATAGAAGGGAAGGTTGAGGAAGTGGGCGTTGGTGTTGTCGTTGAGGCCGAAGGAGCGCACGGCGCCGCGGGCTTCGCTGCGACGGATGGCGCCTTTCATTTCCAGCAGGGCCCGCGGCTCGGGAGCTCCGGGCACCTTGCTCGCCACCAGCTTCTTCACCTCGTCAAACTTGTCGGCGAAGCCCAGCTGGTAGGCGGCGTCCATGTGCTGGAGCACCACGTCGTCGTGCACGGCCACGTCGCCGGAGGTTTCGTAGGCCACGTGGACGTCATGGCCCTGGGTGGCTAAGCGGATGAAGGTTCCGCCCATGGAAATCACGTCATCGTCCGGGTGCGGGGAAAAGATGAGCACCGTCTTGGGGTAGGGCTTGGCCGGAACGGGGCGGGTGCTGTCATCGGCATTGGGCTTTCCTCCGGGCCAGCCGGTGATGGTGTGCTGGAGGTCGTTGAAGACGTCGATATTGATTTTGTCAAAGGCGCCTTTCTGCTCCAAGAGTTCGCTGAGGCCGTTGTTCAGGTAGTCCTTTTCCGTGAGCTTGAGGATGGGTTTCCGGGTGACTTCGCACAGCCAGACCACGGCCTTGCGCACGAACTTGGGCTGCCAGTCGCAGGGGCCCACCAACCAGGGGGCCACGCTGCGCGTAAGGAGGCTGGCGGCCGTCTCGTCCACGTAGAAGGAGATATGGTCGTGCTTCTGCAGCAGGGAGGCGGGGCAGTCCGTGGTTACGGGGCCTTCGGTGATATCCTTGACCGCCTGGGCCTTGTCTTCGCCCCAGGCCATGAGGATGATGCGCTTGGCGCTGAGCATGGTGCCCACACCCACGGTAATGGCTTTGTCGGGAGTGGCGGCAATGTCGTGGTTGAAGTTGTCGCTCTGGCGTTTGCGGGAGTTGTAGGAGAGGCGGACGGCGCGGGTGCGCGTCTTTTCATCGGCCCCGGCCTCGTTGAAGCCCACCTGGCCTTTTTCGCCCACGCCAATCACCAGCAGGTCCAGACCGCGGGCCAGGGCGTCAAATTGGGCGCAGTATTCTCCCAGCTTTTCCGGCGACACGGTTCCGTCCGGAATGTGGATGTTTTCCTTGCGGATGTCCACTTTGTCCAAAAGGGCCTCGTGGATGAGGTGGTTGCGGCTCTGGGCTTCGTCTTTGGAGGAGGGATAGTACTCGTCGATGGTCACCACCTCCACGTTCTTGAAGGAAACTTTTCCAGCCTGGTAACGCCGGGCCAGTTCGTTGTACAGGGAAGTGGGTGTGGAGCCTGTGGTAAGGCCCAGGCGGAACAGTCCGTCCTTATGGGCATTGATGGCATCCACGATGAAATCCGCGATGGCATAGGAGGCCGGACGGGATTCCGGGTACACGTGGGTCCAGATTTTCTCGTAGGAATGGAGAATGCCCGCAGGCAGGTTCTTTTCAATGAGCCCGCCTTCGTAAGGTAAAGTGAAATGCTTACTCATAGGTTATTTGAGAATCTTTTGAATCCGTTCCAGTTTGCCGTCCACCGGGGCGGGCTTCACTCCCAGCAGCTTGCACAGCATGGGATAAAGGTCCGTATTGTGGAAGGCCGATTTCTCCCCCTCCGTAAAGGGAGCCTCATACCCCTCCTTGAAGTCCGGCCCTACGGCGCGGAAGGCCACCATCATGTCGGTCTCGGTGGGGTCGAAGCCATGGGCGCCGTGGTTGCGGGACGGGGCGAAATTGAACTGCCAGCCCAGCTCCGGGCTCACGATGAGGTCCCCAAGCCGGTTGGAGGTGCCGTAATTCAGATAGGCGGGAACCTCTCCGTGTTTCCACACATTCAGGTGTTCCACCTTCTTGAGGCGGTTGTACAGGCTGTCCACATAACCCTCCTTCACCCAGATGCTGGTGGGCAGGTTGCCGGAGATGCGCTCAACCCATTCTTCGGGTACTACGTCGCGCCCAGCCACGAAGCGTTCCGGGGAAATATCCGTCATGCCATGGTCTCCGGCCAGGATGAAATTCAGGTTTTTACCGACGGGGAGGGCCTTCAGGCGGAGGTACAGGCTATGCATGAGGCTGTCCATGTGTTCGGCCATTTCCTTGCATTCGGGAGAGAAGGGGCCGTGCACATGGCCCTGGTGGTCCGGTTCGTCAAAATAGCCCATCACCAGACGGGGACGGTCCTCCTCCGGCAGGCTCAGCAGGCGCACAATCTCGTCGCAGCGCTCCTCAAAAGTCCAGTGCGGCTCTGCGTCCCAATGGCGGTAGTAGGCAGGCAGCTCGTTGCCTTCCGGCCCCACGGGGATGTCGGAGCCCACCCAGTAAACCACGCCGCATTTGACGCCCTGCTTCTGGGCGGTAATCCAGATGGGTTCTCCGCCGTAGTAACGGGGGTCGAAGCGCGCTTCATTGTCCCGGATGGCATAGTCGTGCTGTGTGTCCGGATTCCAGAAACTGTTGTTCACCAGCCCGTGGTGGTCCGGCACCAGGCCCGTCGCCATGGTGTAGTGGTTGGGGAAGGTGGAGGAGGGGAAGGACGGCTCCATGCGGGCCTTCACGCCCACGGTGGCCAAGGAATCGAAGAAGGGCATGTCGTAGTAATCGGCATAATCCCAACGGCTTCCGTCCAAGGATATGATAACGGTATAGTGGTCTTTTTTGCTTTGGCAGGAGGCCCCCAGAAGGCCGGCCAGGAGAATCAAGCAGAGAACTTTACGCATACAAGTTAGGTTTATCCTACAAATTTCGTCAATTTCCGCCTATTTTCAAAATCCATTTGCCTCATTCGACGGAATCCGTCGGGTCCTCCGCTCAAATATTACGGAAGAAAATTGTATCTTTGCGTCTGATGATTTCAAAGCGGCATATCGCAAGCCTTTTCCTGCTCCTTCTGGCAGCCGGAGCGGCCCGTGCACAGCAGTGGTACGGGAACCTGGATGCCGCAGGAGGTTTCGGCTGGATGAAAAGCCTGCGGGGAGAGTTGTTCGAAGGGATGGACCCCTACATTTCCCATTCCCTCGGGGAGGGAAACGTCGGCATCGGCTACAGGAGTCCCAAGTTCCAGTGGAGCGCCAGACTGAACGCCAGCTATGAGCCCAAGACGGCCGAGCGGTACCGCCTCGAGGCAAAAGTGGGAGAGGAGGTAAAAGACGCGGATTTGCACGCCCTTGTCAAGGTGAACAACACCCGTCCGTCAGACCTGGGTTTCCGGACAGATTTCACCTGGACTCCCGCGGCCCAAAAGCGCTATGCCGCCTGGTTCAACTTCCGCTTTCAGGACGACTCCAACGACGCCGAAACCGCCAACGCCGCCGTCCGCACGGTGGACTACACGGAGGAATGGGCCGTCCGGCAGCGCCTTACCTATTCGGCCGGTTTCAACTCCTCCCGTGCCATCGGCCGGAGGACCCTCCAGAGCAGCCTTGCCTTGGAATTCAAGACCGACAGCCGCTACAATCAGTGGAATACCCTGGGCGTCAAGCCGTCCGAAGACCTGTGGAGCAAGGAGCAGATTGACAACGAGAGTTTGTGGGCCAAGGTGTACAGGCTCACCCCTTTTTCCGGCAACCTGTCGGCCGATGGCGTCATCCACCTGAGGGACACCGTGCTCCGCTCCCGCCACAAGCTCATCCTGGATCCCGGCGTTCGCCTCAATGTCAAATATACCTATGATGACAACAGCGGAGCCACCGTGGTGGATCCCAAGGCGAAGGAATTTGAATGGAGAGACTCCACCGGCATCAAGGAGCGCTTTCTTTTCTTTACCGCGCAGGCGGAGCCCTACGTATCGGCCGATTATTCCTTCGGCCCCATCAAGGTAAAGGCCGATTATGGCCTTCAAATCTATGTCCGCCGCCTTCAGGACGAAAAGCATGTGGACACGCCCACCACGGTGATTCCGCACCTGACGGGCAAATCCTCCTTTACGTGGAAAATCAATCCTTCCCATGACCTGGGCGTTTCCCATTCCCGGGAAGTGAAGCACCCGACTTATCTGCAAACCTGTTCTTTCGAAAGGCCCGGCGCCTTCATCAATCAAATCTGGAGGGGTAACACTGAACTGAAATCCAACACTTCCTCCACCCTCAGCATCGATTACAAATTCCGCCACAAACGCTTCACCGCAGGCATGTCCACCTTTTACACCCGCAAGCTTGACGAGGTGGACCAGACCTACAGCGAAGAAATCGTCGACGGTCGGAAGTACAAGGTGTTCACCTGGATGAATTCCTCCAACAGTCATCTCTGGGGCATAAACCCGACGCTGTCCTGGGCGGGAAAATGGATGGACGCCAACCTCAATGTGAAGTACAACCACACCTACCGGGTGGCCGAGCTGGAGAACAAGACGCAAAAGACCGACGAATGGCGCATCCAGAGCAATTTCCTGTTCAAGCTGGGGAAGGGTTGGAGCATAGGGGTAGATTCGAACTACAAGAGCCCCACGATGACCTTGCATACCCTGATTACGTCCTACTGGACCATGAACGCCCGTGTGGAGAAAAAATTCAAGAACGTCTCCCTGTATCTTCAGGGGAAGGACTTGCTGGAGCACATGCAGAAGAATGAATACACCTCCGTGTACGGTAACGAAGTCTGGGTAGAGCAGATTTATCAGAACCGACGCATCATCATTCTGGGTGTCAAATGGAATTTCAAGCTGTAGGTTTATGGCGAAATCGACTGTATTGAAAAATTACGCCTCCACCCTGTGGCTCCTGCTGGGGCTGCTGGCCGGCGGTGTGCTGGGAGTGGCGCTGGGAGAGAAGGCGGTCGTTTTCAAGCCCGTCGGAACGCTGTTTCTTAATCTGATTTTTGTGCTGGTGGTGCCGCTGGTGTTCTTCTCCGTGGCCCAGTCCATGGTGGTGATGCGCCGGAGCGGTACCATCGGAAGGGTTTTGGGTACGGCCGTAGGCGTCTTTCTCTTCATGTCCGTCGTGGTCGGCATATTCTCCTACGGCCTCATGAGCGTGTGGAATCCCTTCGCCGGACTGGGCGGAAGCGGTGCTGCCGCCGGCGGTGCGGCCCTTCAGCAGGACGTGAACATCGGCGACGCCATCGCATCGGCCTTTACCGTCAATGATTTCCCGCTGCTGCTCTCCCGGGAGCACCTGCTTCCCCTGATTGTCTTTGCCGCCCTCTTCGGCCTGTCCGTCGCCGCCTTGGGCAGCACGGTTCCCACCATGGAGAAGGTGGTGATGGAGGGGGGCGTCGTCATCATGAAGATGATGGAGTTGGTGATGAAAGTGGCTCCTGTTGGCATAGGCTGCTATTTTGCCGATACCATCGGCTCCATAGGCGGACAGATTGTAGGGCGGTATCTGCAGATTTTCCTGGTGGTGCTGGCGGCCTGCGGCGTCTGCTATGTAGGCTTTTATTCCCTCTGCGCCCTTTTCTGCCGCATTCCGCTAAGTAAGTTTTGGAAAGAGATGATCCCGCCTTCCGCCACGGCTGTGGGCACCTCGTCATCGGCCGCCTGCCTGCCGGTGAACCTCTCCGCCGCCCGCAAGCTGGGGGTGAGTGACAAAGTGGCCGATGGCGTAATCCCCCTGGGCACCAACCTTCACAAGGACGGCTCTGTCATCACCTCGGTGGCCAAGGTGCTGTTTGCCCTGTACTTCTTTGACATCATGCCGGAGAACGCTTTTGTGGCGGCGGCCCTGGTCCTTCTTCTGGCCCTGCTGTCAAGTATCGTGGTGGGGGCCATCCCCATCGGCGGAATGACGGGCGAAATCCTTATCTGCGTCATCCTGGGCGTAGA
>CAJOMB010000053.1 GCA_905235615.1 uncultured Bacteroidales bacterium
GAACCACCTCTTCCCATTCCGAACAGAGAAGTTAAGCTCACCATCGCCGATGGTACTGCCCCACCAGGTGGGAGAGTAGGTAGCTGCGGTTCTTCGAAAGCCCCATGTGTCACCAGACACATGGGGTTTTTTTTTCGAAGAACCGCAGCAAGCTGCATCATTCGTTACCCCCTCTCCCATCCTCTCCCCTCGGGGGAGAGGCTTAGGCCGTAGTTACACCGATCATCGGTCCGGAGGCTTGAAACCAACTAATCTTCTATGGGCTCTAAGCGGGCGCGGATGCCGGGGAGGATGTGCTCCAGAACATCCAGCGTCTGGTGCTGGGTGTAGCCGGCGCGGATGGCCAGGAACACGGCGTCGTCTCCGGCGATGGTTCCCATGATAGGAGCCGATATATGCCGGTCCAGATAGGAGGCCAGGGCCGGAGCAAAACCCACCGGCGTTTTGATGACGGCCAGCGGAAGGGAGAACTCGATGCTTACGATGCTTCCGGCAAGGCTGGTGGGAATGCTGCTCCGCACGGGTTGCGGCTTTTTGCATACATATCCCTCTCCGGGAATTTTCTGAATATTCAGGGCCTTGAGGTCCCGCGACAAGGTGGCCTGGGTGGCCGATATGCCGCGCAGGCTCAGTTTCTCAAGCAGCTCATCCTGGCTGAAAACGGCTTCCTGGCCGATAATTTCCAGAATGGCTTGCTGGCGTGTATGGGTAGGACGCATAAGTTTTGTATTGATTTGCCTGCAAATATAATGAATAAAATCAGAATATAAATGAATATTTAAGAAAATCATGCAAAAAATTCTTAAAAAGTTTGGAGAAAAGAATTTTTTTGCCGTACTTTGAAGCGGAATTAGTAAGTTGTGTATCAATATTTATTCGGTCCGCTTGGGGCTATGTAAGGACTTTTTACGCCCGAGTTGTAATCGAAGTGTATTTTTATCTTTAATACTATGTTAAAAAAACTGTCTCTTGCATTGACATTCTTGATGCTTGGCATCGGAGTGTTTGCACAGACGCAGACGGTGAAAGGTGTTGTCACCTCTTCGGAGGACGGACTGCCTGTCATCGGTGCTTCTGTGTTTGTTTCGGGGACGTCCAACGGTACGATTACCGATGACAACGGTAATTTCACCCTGACAGATGTCCCTGCGAATGCTTTCATCATTGTCGCCTACATGGCTATGCAGAGCAAGACGCTCCCGGCTTCGGCCCAGATGTCCGTCGTGCTTGACCCCGACAATGAAGTATTGAACGAAGTCGTCATTACGGCGATGGGTATCAGTCGTGAAAAGAAGGCCCTGGGCTATGCCGTCCAGGACGTTAAGAGCGAAGAACTCCTGCAGGGTGCCGCCACCAGCCTGGGCAGCGCCATCTCCGGCAAGGTGTCCGGTGTCTCCGTCACCGCGTCGTCCGGTATGCCTGGTGCTTCCCAGCACATTGTTATCCGTGGCGCCCGTTCTTTTGACGGGGACAATACGCCGCTGTATGTCGTGGACGGTATGCCTGTCACCTCCACTTCTTTCTATGATACAGGCAACTCCGTCACCGGCGCCGACTATGCCGACCGCGCCCTGGATATCGACCCCAACGACATCGAGAGCGTCAATATCCTGAAGGGTCAGGCTGCATCGGCCCTGTACGGTATGCGTGCCAGCAATGGTGTCATTGTCATCACCACCAAGAGTGGTGCGGGCCTGCAGAAAGGTCGTCCGCATATTTCCGTCAGTTCCAACGTGGCCGTTACCACCGTTTCCACCCTGCCTGCCTATCAGACCGAATTCGCTCAGGGTAACGGTGGACGCTTCAGTAACATGACCTCCCTGGTATGGGGCCCTAAGATTTCCGACCTGGCCGATGATGCCCGCTTCGGTGGAAATACGGACAACAGCTACACGGCCGCCTTTGGGAAGCACCCGGGCCAGTACTATGTGCCGCAGCTGGCTGATGCCGGCCTCGACCCTTGGGCAACGCCCCAGGCTTACAACAACATGAACAGCTTCTTCAAGACCGGTGTGGAATGGAGCAACAACGTCAACGTGGCCCAGGCCTTCGACAAGGGGAGCTACTCCTTCTCCCTGGGCAGCACCACGTCCTCCGGTATCGTGCCTAACACCGGCATGGAGCGTTACAATGCACGCCTGGCCGCCACTGCCAAGCTTAGCAAGCTGTTTACCACCGGCTTCAACGGCAGCTTCGTCGCGTCCAACGTGAACAAGCAGACCGGCGGCAACGACGGTCTGGTCAACGGCGTGTACGCTTCTCCTGCCAGCTACAACCTCGCCGGTATCCCCTATTGCCTTCCGGACGACCCATATACCCAGATTCACTTCCGCAATCTGACCTTCGACAACCCCTACTGGGCTGTGAACAACAACAATTTCAATGAGAAGACGCAGCGTTTCTATGGCAATGCCTATCTGAGTTTTGACATGCCTTTCAACAATGGCAAGATGAAGGTCAGCGCCAAGTACCAGCTGGGTATCGATGCATTCACCAACAACAACCGTGACGTCTTTGGTTACGGTCACCGGGGAGAGAAGGGTGAAATCAGTGCGTATGGTGTCACCAGCAATGAACTCAATTCCCTGTTCACCGCCTCCTTCGACTGGAACATCAACTCCGAACTCCATTTCAATATCCTGTACGGTAACGAAATTGTCAATTCCCACAACAACCAGTACAGCGAGTATGGAAACGGGTTCAACTTCCCGGGCTGGAACCACATGAACAATGCCGTGGCTTCCTATGCCTATGAGTATGCCTCCAACCGCAGAACGTTCGGTAACTTCCTGAACGCCGCCCTGGACTGGAAGGACATGCTCTTCCTGAATGTCACCGGTCGCCAGGATACAGTTTCCTCCATGCCGGCCAACAGCCGCACGTTCTGGTATCCTTCCGTTTCCCTCGGTTTCATTTTCACCGAGCTGGAAGCTTTGAAGAACCCTGTGCTTACCTTTGGTAAATTGCGTGCTTCCTATTCCCAGGTGGGTATGGCCGGTACTTACCGGGCCGATTACTATTCCGTTCCCACGTACGGTGGCGGTTTCTCCAGCGGTACGCCATTCTCCTATCCTTACAATGACATTACCGCTTACACGCCGTCCACCACGGTTTACAATTCCCAGTTGGTCCCCCAGAATACGGTCAGCTATGAAGGCGGTATCGACCTCGGCTTCTGGAACGGCGTGCTCACCTTTAATTACACCTTCTCCCGTCAGAACGTAAAAGACCAGATCTTCGCCGTGCCGCTGGCCGGTTCCACCGGATCGGACAGCTTCATGACCAATGCCGGTTCCATCCATACCAACGCCCATGAATTCACCATCGGCGCACAGCCTTTCAACAAGCGCAACTTCAAATGGGACATGGCGTTGAACTTCACCAAGGTTGACAACTATGTGGACAAGCTGGCCGATGGCGTGGAAAGCATTTTCCTAGGCGGCTTCGTGGAGCCGCAGGTCCGTGCCGGCATCGGGGACAAATTCCCGGTCATCTACGGTGTGAGCTACCTCCGCAATGAAAACGGCGATATTGTGGTGGATGAGTACGGTTATCCCCAGGTGGGAGAAGAAAAGGTCATCGGCTCCGTCTCTCCGGACTTCCAGGTCGGTTTCAACACCACTTTCGAGATTTACAAACTGAAGATTGCCGCCACCTTCGACTGGAAACAGGGCGGAAGCATGTACTGCGGCACCGCAGCCATGATGGATTACTATGGCACCAGCCAGAAATCGGCCGACTACAGAAAGATGGATTCCTTCCTCTTCGAGTTGCCTGCCGTGAAGGAAGTGGTGGATGCCAACGGCAATGTGACGTACGCCCCCAACGACATCCTGATTCCCGGAGACGAGGCCTACGATTACTTCACTGTCCTGTCCGACATTTCCGAATACTTTGTCCGGAAGACTTCCTACTTGAAACTCCGTGAATGCTCCATCAGCTATCCTTTCCAAATTGGAAAGACCACGCTGGCGGCCACTGCCTTCGCCCGCAATATCATCCTGTGGTCGGCGCTCAAGGGCTTCGATCCCGAAGCTTCCCAGGGCAACACCAACATGGCCGGCGGCTTCGAACGCTTCTCCCTGCCGGGTGCATCCACCTTCGGATTTGGTTTAACCTTTAAATTCTGACGATTATGAAAGCACTGAAATATATTGTGGCTGCAGCGGCGGTCCTTCTCACCGTCTCCTGCTCCCAGAAAGCTTTGGACGACGTCAATGAGGACTTGAACCATCCCAAAGACGTCACTGCCAACTTCATCTTTGCCGATATTCCCACGGCTACCGCCATCAGTGTTACCGGTGGAGACTTCAACACCTACCTGGGTGTCGCGGTTGAGCACTGGGGTGGTGCCCATGCCCAGATGTTCAGCGCAGACCAGCGCCGGGCGGAATGGAATTCCTCCTCCACCTTCAACAATCCGTGGGTGAATACCTACGTCACCCTGAAAAACTGTCTTGCCGTCATCGAGAAATGTGCGGATGACGCAACGGGCACTGATGCCGGTGACGCCGGCCTCCGCGGCATGGCTGAAGTGCTGTTTGCCTACAACCTGGCCGTTCTGACCGACCTGTTCGGCGATGTGCCTTACAAAGAGGCGTTTGACTACAAGAAATTCATGACGCCTGCCGTAGACAGCCAGGAGTCCATCTACGCCGATATCTTCAAGATTCTGGACCAGGCCATCGCCGATCTGCAAAGCAAGACCAGCGTGAGCAATTACGACCTGCTGTACGGTGGTGACACGGCACTCTGGACCAAGTTTGCCAAGGGCCTGAAAGCCCGCCTGCTGCTGCACACTGTTCTCCGTGCCTCCGACAAGGCCGCCGTCTATGCGCAGATATCCGCCCTTTGCGACGAGTCCTTCTCCGATCCTTCCGAGCAGGCCTCCTTCAACGCCTACAACTCCACCAACTACAATCCGCTTTTCGACTTTGAGTGGAGCCGTGACGATATTGCCATCAGCGAGAGCCTCTACAACAAGTTGGCAGACCGCAACGATCCCCGTGCCGAAGTCATCTACTTCGACTCTTATTACTGGTGCCACCTTATCCCTGGCGACGAGGATCTGGACATCTACCCCATCCCTAACGGGATAGGGGAAGAAGCGCAGTATGAGTATTCCTACGACTGCTTTGTTTTTGCCCAGATTGCCTCCACCCATCTGCTGAGCTACCATGAGGTGCAGTTCATCAAGGCTGAGGCCGAGGCCCGTCTGGGTCACGAAGTCGCTGCAAAAGCGGCTGCCAAGAACGCCATTGAAGCCGCATTTATCAACACCCAGGCTTCCCTGGTAGCGGCCATGAATGCTCCGGATCTTCTCAATTACGGCGGACTTTATTATGAGGATGGCGACCCCTACGAGGGCGTAGCTCTCACCTCGGATATGGCCGATGACTATTACGACGCTGTCGTGGATGGACTCAGCGGGGATGAACTGCTGGCCGAAATCATGGTCCAGAAATATCTTGCCTTCTATGGTGCCAATGGTGAATCTGTAGAAGCCTACAATGACATTCGTCGTCTGATGGCTGCGAATGAGGACTTTATCGAACTGGAGAACCCGAACAATGCCGCCGGCAAGTTCCCGCTCCGCTGCGGTTACGGCTCTTCCGACACCACGGCCAACCCGAACGTCAAAGAGCGCTTCGGCACCGGTGCCTACGTATATACCGAGCCGGTTTGGTGGGCTCTGGGTACCAGATAAGTCTGCATTATTGGGAAAATCCAATAAAATTTGTAAATTTGCGCCGCTACAGAAAGCGACGCAAATTTTTTAATCAATATCTACTATGCAGATCGTACAAGTTTTCGGTAGAGAGATCCTGGATTCCCGCGGAAATCCTACCATCGAAGTTGAAGTTACCCTTGATTCCGGTTTTGTGGGCACAGCCGCTGTTCCTTCCGGCGCTTCCACCGGTGAAAACGAGGCCCTGGAGCTCCGTGACGGCGACAAGAAGCGTTACGGCGGCAAGGGCGTTCTCAAGGCTGTGGACAATGTGAACAAGGTGATTGCCCCCGAAATCATCGGCATGGATGCCACGCAGCAGCGTGCCATCGACAAGGCCATGATCGAGCTGGACGGCACGCCCACCAAGAGCAAGCTGGGCGCCAACGCCATCCTGGGCGTTTCCCTGGCTGTCGCCAAGGCTGCCGCCGCCGAGCTGGGCATGCCCCTGTACCGTTACCTGGGTGGCACCAACGCCTATGTTCTCCCGGTTCCCATGATGAACATCATCAACGGTGGCGCCCACTCCGACGCTCCCATCGCCTTCCAGGAGTTCATGATTCGTCCCATCGGCGCCAAGAGCGAGGCTGAGGCCGTACGCATGGGTGCTGAGGTGTTCCACGCTCTGCAGAAAGTGCTCAAGGGCCGTGGCCTGTCCACCGCCGTGGGTGATGAGGGTGGTTTCGCCCCTGCCCTGAAGGGCATCAACGACGCCCTGGACTGCATCATCGCCGCCATCGAAGGGGCCGGTTACGTTCCCGGTAAGGATGTGACCATCGCCATGGACTGTGCAGCTTCCGAGTTCTGCTTCAAGGAGGACGGCAAGTTCTTCTACGACTACAAGCAGCTCAAGGACGGCAAGAAGAAAGACCCTCGCGGCCGCAAGCTCTCCACGGACCAGCAGATCAACTACCTGAAGCAGCTCATTGCCAAGTACCCCATCGACTCCATCGAGGACGGCCTGTCCGAGGAAGACTGGGAAGGCTGGGTGAAGCTCACCAAGGCCATCGGCGACAAGTGCCAGCTCGTGGGTGACGACCTCTTCGTGACCAACGTGAAGTACCTGCAGAAGGGTATCGAGATGGGCGCCGGCAACAGCATCCTCATCAAGGTGAACCAGATCGGTTCCCTCACCGAGACGCTGGACGCCATCGAGATGGCCCACCGTCACGGCTACACCACCGTCACTTCCCACCGTTCCGGTGAGACGGAGGACACCACCATCGCCGACATCGCCGTGGCCACCAACAGCGGCCAGATCAAGACCGGTTCCCTGTCCCGCACAGACCGTATCGCCAAGTACAACCGCCTCATGCGCATCGAAATCGAACTGGCCGAAGAAGCCCGTTACGGTTACAAGAAGCTCCGCTAATTCAGGCGTTTGCAAACATTTGGGCGAGGTGGGCGGCACGAAAACCCACCTCGCCCAAATGCTTAGAGGGTGTCCTGTTTCAGATTCTCCACATACCGGGCGATGCGCTGCAGCTGCTGGGGAATGGGGATGCTCTGGGGGCAGTGGCTCAGGCACTCTCCGCAGGCGATGCAGTGATCGGCCTGGCGGACGGTGGCGACAGCCCTGTCGTAGCTCACGAGGTAGGCCTTCTTGAGCTTGGCGTAGTCCTTCTGCGCGGTGCTCTGGGCGTAGGTGCCGTCCGTGATGGCCTTGTTGTAGTGCTGGAAGGTGCCGGGGATGTCAATGCCCCAGGGGCAGGGCATGCAGTACTTGCAGTCCGTGCAGTTCACCAGCGGGTACTCCATCATCTGGGTGGCCATCCGCTCCAGGAACTCGATTTCTTCGGCCGATAAGGGCTGGAAGTGTCCGAAGGTCTGGATATTTTCCTTCAGCGGGTCCATGTTGGTCATGCCGGAGAGGACGGTGAGCACGCGGGGATAGGTGGCGCAGAAACGGAAAGCCCAGGAGGCCACGCTGCGGTCCGGTTCCCGCTCCTTCATCTGGCGGGCTATCCCTTCGGGCACACGGGCCAATCGGCCACCCAGCAGAGGCTCCATGATCACGATGGGAATCTCTCGCTTGTCCAGCTGCTCGTAGAGGTAGTCTGCGTTGACATTGCGCACACCGTCGGCATGCTTCCAGTCCACATAGTTCATCTCAATCTGGCAGAAGTCCCATACCTGCTCCCCGGAGTCGTGCAGTTCCATGAAGTAGTCGAACTCGTGCTTGGCGCCGTGGAAGGAGAAGCCCAGGTTGCGGATGCGCCCGGCCTTCTTCTGCTCCAATAGGAAGGGGACGATGCCGTTGTCCACATACCTCTGCTTGTAGGCCTCCTTTCCGCCCCGGCCAATCGCGTGCAGCAGGTAATAGTCAAAGTAGTCCGTATGCAGCTGCTCCTGAGAGTCGAAGAACATCTTTTTGGACGCCTGGGCCGATGCATCCCCGAAGTTGGAGAGTTTGGTGGCGATGAAGTAGCTGCTGCGGGGATGGCGGCGAAGGGCTTCGCCGGCGGCCTTCTCGCTCTGGCCCATCAGGTAGGCGGGGGAGGTGTCAAAATAGTTGACGCCATGCTCCAGGGCATAGTCCACCATCTCGTTCACGGCCTCCTGGTCAATGATTCTGCCGCCCTTGCCGTCGTCAATCATGGGCCAGCGCATGCAGCCGAATCCCAAGGCCGATACTTTGTCTCCATTGAGGGGATTCTCCCGCATGAGCATCTGCTCGGGGCCGTCGGCCTTTGCCGTCATGCCCGACCTTGATTGGGCATCCCTCGGTCCGCAGGCGGCCGCTACAGCCGCCGCACCGCTTATCTTGATAAAATCTCTACGTTTCATACATGTACCTCCTTTCCATTAATCACGATGGCACTGACTGGCCGCACCGGGCACAGATATTCGCATTTACCGCAGCCGATGCAAACCTCTTCGGCCACGGCCGGGCGTCGGGTTTCTCCCTGCCGGACCATGACGATGGCGCCCGTGGGGCAGGATTCGGCACATTTGCCGCAGGCGCTCTTGCCGGTGGCTTCCAAGCACAGGTCCACGTTCACGCCGGCCGTGCCGATGTGGAAGCGGGTCTTGGTTTCCTTGTTGATGGGCAGGATGGCCCCGGCGGGGCAAAGTTCGCTGCAGCGGGTGCATTCCGGCCGGCAGTAGCCTTTTTCGAAACTCATTTCCGGCTGCATCAAGTGCTCCAGGTCCGTGGAGGGCCGCAGTACGTTGTTGGGGCATTCCGCCACGCACAGCTGACAGGCCGTGCAGCGGCGGTAGAAGTTCCTCACACCCATGCTGCCGGGAGGCGTGATGGGCTTTTCGCGCTTGGGTGTCTGCTTGGGAAGCACCTCGGCAAAGCCGCCGTCCACCTTCTTGGCCGCCTCCTGCGCCCGGGCCTCGATGCCCTTCAGCGCCGACGCACCCAGTACGGCCACCGTTCCCGCCATCATGGCACGACGCCCGGGGGCGGAAGGGGCGGTTTTTGCCCCCGAACCCCATGCAAAGCGGTACTTCAACGCACCGAACTTGCACTGCTCCATGCAGTTGAAGCAGTCCACGCAGCGGGAGTAGTCAATGTGCTCCGTGTCCTTGCCGATGGCGATGCAC
>CAJOMB010000054.1:0-9155 GCA_905235615.1 uncultured Bacteroidales bacterium
TACATGCTGTTTAGACAAAGAATCTAACGAATTATGCGATTTTCTGTCTAAATATGACAAATAAAACTGATAATTAGACGAAAAATCGTTGTTTTCTCGGGTAACCTTACTATATTTGCACCAAAGAAAATGGTATGAACAGGTCCATCTTTATCGGCAGAGAGAAGGAAGTCGCCGAACTTCAGAAATATTACGGTTCAAAAGAATCAGAGTTTGTCGTCATCTATGGACGACGGAGAGTCGGAAAAACTTTCCTTGTTAAAGAATTTTTTGACGACAAATATGACTTCAAGGTAGCGGGGTTATATAAAAAACCGAAGAAAGTTCAGTTGAAAAACTTCTCTCTTGCCTTGCAAGAGTATGGACTCCCGTTAAAAAAAACTCCACAGGACTGGCTGGAAGCATTCTCTGCACTCAAGCAACTTTTGAAGGGAATCGAGGCAAATGACAGAAAAAAAGTAGTCTTTATTGACGAACTTCCATGGCTGGATACTCCGAAGAGTGATTTCCTCGCCGCATTCGAATCTTTTTGGAACGGTTGGGGCGCCCAGCAAAACGACCTCATGCTGATCGTTTGCGGTTCCGCGACAACCTGGATTGCAGAAAATCTTCTTGAGGATGCAGGCGGCCTTTTCAACAGAGCGGCAAGGCGCTTGTACCTGATGCCTTTTTCCCTCCATGAGACCGAAAAATACCTTCAATCCAGGGGGGTTCAATGGGGGCGGTACGACATCATTCAGACATACATGATAATGGGGGGTATCCCCTACTATCTGAAATTACTAGATGCTACCATCCCCCTTTCGGCAAATATTGATAACATCTTTTTTAAAAAGAAAGGGCCTCTTTGGGATGAGTTTTCGGTACTATATGAAACACTGTTCGGAAGGTCTGAGCTTTACCTGAAGATTATAAATACCCTGGCAAGCAGGAAATCGGGGTTGACTCAGAACGAAATTACAAAAGAAGCAAAAGTTCCACAGAACGGTGCCTTCACGAAAGCCCTGAAGGATCTGGTCCGTTGCGAATTTGTCCGGGCATATAACAGTTTCGGTAAAAAAAACAGTGATATAACTTACCAGCTGAGTGACTACTACACCCTATTTTATTTCAGATTCATCAAGGATCAGATGAACCCGGACGAGCATTATTGGACCCTCACATTGGACAATCCCTCCAGGGCCGCGTGGGCCGGTTATTCGTTCGAACAGGTTTGCAAAGACCATCTCTGGCAAATCCGCCGGGCACTCGGCATCAACGGGATTCTTACCAGTGCGTCATCCTGGAAAGGGCAATATGACGGGAACGGCGCTCAGATAGACATTGTCATTGAAAGGAGAGACCGGATAGTAAATATATGTGAAGCCAAGTACTCCATTGACGAGTTTATCATTGACAAGGAATACGAAGAACGACTCCGTAACAAACTATCGATATTCAAAGCCGCCACCCATACAAAAAGTGCAGTTCAACTGGTGATGATAACCACTTTTGGAGTGAAACAGAATTCACATTCAGGCATCGTCTCCGCCAATGTGACGATGAACCATCTCTTTGCAAACGAAGAATAGCAGGACCTGTCATCCGGACTGCGCCACCCTCAATGAGGGAAGCACTGCTGCACTCCGGCACTTGAAAAAGTCGCAAAATGGCATCTTTGGGGTCGTCGAAAAACCCGTTACAGCCGTCTACAGGGCCACTGATACAAAAATCTGTGTGGCTCCAGACCTCAGAGCACCTTCATGGTAGCAGTTCATGGCCCGGGTTCCGGGTGAGGAACTTTCCGCCGAAACGCAACAAAGTTTAAACTATTGTGCTATATTCCTGTCTTTGACACTTTGATTTTATTATACTTATCCAAGCAAAGATGGACTGCTTTTCGGCGAGAGAACAATACCTCCATTCCGTTAATGAAGCACATTACGCAGAGGAGGCATTTAAACAGGTAGAAAGAAAATATAATCTTGGGGCTGTGGACTTTTTAACATGGAATACTGCGGCCGTCGAATTGGCAAAATCCCACTACTCCTTGGCCGAAGCCAAATATACTTATTATCTCAAAATTGAAATCCTTAATATTTATCGTTATATTTGAAAAAATTTAAAATCATGAACATGAAACGTACAGTATTATGCTTGTCGCTGCTTGTGGCAACGACCATGTTGCTGGCTCAAGAAGCCTCCAAAAAGTATGGCATTAAATCCGGAACCATTACAACGGTGTCTGAAGTAATGGGACAGAAGATTGAATCCAAAGGCTATTTTGACGACTACGGGAATCTCCAGTCATCCAAGGCAAATACCTTTGGTATGGAAATCTCCACCATCCTTCGGGACGGGAAGACGTATGTGGTGAATCATTCCGCCCAACAGGTGCAACAGCTGCCCGTTCAGGAAACCATCAACTACCTGGATTTAACTGATGAAATCATTTCCAAATATAAAATCCAGGAGGTCGGGAAGGAAACGGTAACAGGAAAAGAGTGTGTCAAATACACGCTGGAGGTGTCACAGATGGGACAGACTGCCCAACTCACCGTCTCTGTCTGGCAGGGATTCCCGATGAAGACCGTCACCAGCGCCAACGGCATGGAAGTAGTCGCTACCATAACTGAAATCACCGAGTGCGAAGTGGATCCGTCCCTGTTTGAGGTCCCCACTTTTTAACGGCACGCCCGATTGGCCGAAAGCAAAAAGGTCCCTTTGTGAAAGAGGGACTTTTTTTGTATCTTTGCGGGTTAATAGGAAAATTGTAAAAACAAAGATATATGTTATTCCAACTTCTTCAAGCAGACACCCTGGAAGCTGCCGCACAGCAGCTTTCCACGGGAGCTACCCAGCCCACGCAGATGAGCACCAGCCTGTGGTCCATGTTCAACATGGGCGGTCCCCTGATGTGGGTGCTCCTGGCCCTCAGTTTCCTGGCCATCTACCTGATCGGCCGCAAGTGGTGGATGATCAAGAACGCCTCCAAGATCGACCCTCATTTCATGCAGGACATCCGTGACTACATGAACGAGGGCAAGACCCAGAGCGCCATCACCCTCTGCGGCAAGTACGACAACCCCGTGGCCCGCATGATCGAGACCGGCATCCATCGGATGGGACGTCCCATGGCCGATATCCAGAGCGCCATCGAGAATATTGGCAACGTGGAGGTGGCCCGCCTGGAAAAGGGCCTGCCCCTGCTGGCCACCATCGCCGGCGGTGCGCCGATGATTGGTTTCCTGGGCACCGTGATGGGTATGGTGAAGGCCTTCTTCAACATGTCCAAGGCCGGCAACAACATTGACATCACCCTGCTGAGCGACGGTATCTACACCGCCATGCTCACCACCGTGGGCGGCCTCATCGTGGGTATCATCGCCTACTTCGGCTACAACTGGCTCACCTCCCAGGTAAGCGACCTGGTGTACAAGATGGAAAGCTCCACCCTGGAGTTCATCGACATCATCCTGAACGAACCCGGCGAAGACGAGTAAGCGTATGGCCCTGAAACGCAATACCAAAGTGGATGCGCAGTTCTCGGTGTCCAGCATGACGGACATCGTGTTCCTGCTGCTGATCTTCTTCCTGGTAACCTCCACGCTCATCAACCCCAACGCGCTGAAGCTCCTGCTGCCCAAATCCACGGGCCAGGTGAGCGCCAAGGCCACGGTGAGCGTGAGCATCAAGGACTGGGGAGACAACACCTACACCTACCACGTGAACGGGGACAAGAATCCCGTCACCTACGAGGTGGTGGAGGAAGAACTCATCGGCCTTCTCTCTTCCGAGGAAGACCCTACCTTCTCCATCTACAGTGACCAGAGCGTCCCGGTGGGAGAAGTGGTGCAAATCATGAACATTGCCAAACGGAATCACTACAAGGTGATTCTGGCCACCCAGCCCGAATAAGAACATGCAGCCCTACCAGCGCGCCAGAATCCAGCGGGAAAAACGCTCCAACGTAACCGGTCTTGCGGCTACGCTGCTTTTTCACGCCCTGGGCCTGGGAGTGCTCCTTACCGGCGGGCTCACCTACCTGGATCCCCCGCCGCCGGAGCGCACGCCGCTGCTTATCGAGTTCGAGGTGGAGCAGGTGCAGGAGAAACGCGCCCCCACCCGGACGGGCCGTCAGCCCCAGGCAGAGACGGTGGACCGTACCAAGCCCGTGGAACTGGTGCAGAAGGCCGAATCGCCCTATGTGAACGACAGGCCCAACACCACGCCGGAAACGAAGCCGGACGCCCACGGAGACGTGGAAGTGCCCGCCCCGGAAGCGGAAGAGCCCAAGCTGGACCCCCGCGCCTCCTTCCCCGGCATGTCCAGGAAGGATGACAACGCCACCACGCCGCACAGCGCCTCCGAGGCCTCGGAAGGCTTCAAGGCCGGCCAGGCCGACGGCAACACCCCGCAGGGCAAGACCGAGGGTACGGCCAATGCGCATGTGAAAGGCCGCAATGTGGTGGGAACCCTTCCCAAACCCGGCTACAACAGCCAGACGGAAGGCATTGTGGTGGTGCAGGTGAAGGTGGACCAGTATGGCGCCGTGACGGAAGCCATCCCGGGCGCGGAAGGCACCACCGTAACGGACAAGACGCTGTGGAACGCCGCCCGCAGCGCAGCCCTCAAGGCGCACTTCAACCAGAGCGCCAACGCTCCGGCCCTGCAGACCGGAACCATAACGTATATCTTTAAACTGAAATAAACAGATTCTTCACTTCGTTCAGAATGACAAGTAGGATAACATATCACCGACGTGAGTCGAAATTTTAGTAGTGTATTATGGAAGACAAAAAAAGAGGTACGAGACAACGCATCGTACGCAGGCCCGCAGAAGGCCAGGCAGAAAAAGTAGATTACAGCACCAGCCGCAGTTTTGACAGCGACGAGCGCCCCGCCCGCCGCTACCACAGCGACCGCCCCGCCTCCTATGGGGACCGTCCGTCGCGCGGAGACCGCCCCGCCTATGGGGAGCGCCGCCCCTCCTTCGGCCCCAAACGCGGACCCCGCCAGGAAGGCGACGCCGAAAGGCCCCGCCGCAGCGGTTACGGCAAGCCGTCCTTCGGCAACAAGCCCGCTTACGGCACCAAACCCGGCGCCCGCAAGCCCTTTAACAAGCACAGCCAGGCCGACGAGGGCATGAAAGCCATGCTTTCCCGCAAGCCCCAGGTGAACGGCCGCTACTCCGACGACGACACCGCCCCCACCGAAATCCAGGAGGTGGTACGTCTGAACAAGTTCATCGCCAACTCCGGCGTATGCTCCCGCAGGGAGGCCGACACGCTCATCCAGAGCGGTGTGGTGACCGTGAACGGCGAGGTGGTCACCGAACTGGGCGTGAAGGTGAACGTGCTCACGGACGACATCCGCTTCAACGGGCAGCGCCTGAAAGGTGAAGAAAAGGTGTACATCGTGATGAACAAGCCCAAGGGCTATGTGACCACCGCCAGCGACCCTCACGCGGAAAAGACCGTCATGGACCTGCTGAAGGGCTGCCCCACCCGCGTGTTCCCGGTAGGCCGGCTGGACAAGAACACCACCGGCGTGCTCATGTTCACCAACGACGGAGAAATGGCCGAGCGCCTCACCCATCCGTCCTACAACAAGAAGAAGATTTACCAGGTGGTGCTGGACTCCCCCCTCTCCGAGGAAGACCAGAAGAAAATCCTGGAAGGCATCGAACTCAGCGACGGCGTGGTACAGGCCGATGAACTGGAATTCATCGACGCCCACGACCACCGTCAGTTGGGCATCGAAATCCACTCCGGCAAGAACCGCATCGTGCGCCGCATCTTCGAGAGCCTGGGCTATGAGGTAAGGGCCCTGGACCGCGTGTACTTCGCCGGCCTCACCAAGAAGGGCCTCAAGAAGAGCGACTGGCGCTACCTCACGGAAGGGGAAGTGAACATCCTCAAAATGGGAGCCTACGTTTAATAATTCTTTTGTCATTCTGAGCGAAGCGAAGAATCTATGCACAGAGCAGGTTTTGTCAATATCATCGGCAACCCCAACGTGGGCAAATCCACGCTGATGAACGCCTTAGTGGGGGAAAAGCTGTCCATCGTGACGGCCAAGGCCCAGACCACCCGGCACCGCATCATGGGAATCGTGAGCGGGGAGGATTATCAGATTGTGTACTCCGACACGCCCGGCATCCTGAAGCCCAACTATCGGCTCCAGGAAAACATGCTCTCCTTCGTGGACACCGCCATCGGCGATGCCGATATCATCCTCTACGTGACGGACACCGTGGAAAAGGGAGACAAGAACGAAGCCTACATCCAGAAGCTCCAGAAGGTGGACTGCCCCGTGGTGGTGGTTATCAACAAGATTGACATCTCCACTCAGGAAAAAGTGGTGGAGCTCATGGACTGGTGGAAGGAGCGGCTCCCGAAGGCGGAGATTATCCCGGCATCGGCCCAGGAGAAATTCAATCTGGAGAGCATTCTGGATGCTGTTTCTTCCCGCCTGCCGGAAGCCCCGGCCTGGTTTGACAAAGACCAGTTCACAGACAAGAATCTGCGCTTTTTCGCCTCCGAGATTATCCGGGAGAAGATTTTCCTCAACTGCTCCGAGGAAATCCCCTACTCCTGCCAGGTGGAGATAGAGGCCTTCCACGAAGGGGAAGAGCGCTATGAGATTTCCGCCGTCATCTACGTGATGCGGGATTCCCAGAAGGGCATCCTGATTGGGAAGAAGGGCTCCATGCTCAAGAAAATCGGCACGGAGGCACGTTTGGACATGGAAGATTTCTTCCAGAAGAAGGTGTTCCTGAGCACCTTCGTAAAGGTGGATCCTGACTGGCGGGAAGACCGCAAGGAACTCCGCCGTTTTGGTTATGAATTTTAACGAGTGTCCGCGAGGTTTTACAATTGTCATTCTGAGCGAAGCGAAGAATCTATAAAAAAAGATTGATATATGGCAGACGAATGGGACGACATTGAGAAGCAGGCTCCTGCAGAAGAACCCGAAGAGGAACTGGGCGAAGACGCCGTCGCCTCCGGGAAGTTTGACAAGCTGCTGGAAAGCGACAGCCGGAAGTACAAGCTTTCCGGCATGTTCAAGGAATGGTATCTGGACTATGCCTCCTATACCATCCTGGACCGCGCCGTCCCCCATATCGTGGACGGTTTCAAGCCCGTCCAGCGGCGCGTGCTGCACACCATGTTCACCATGGATGACGGCCGATACACCAAGGTGGCCAACATCGTGGGCCAGGCCATGCAGTACCACCCGCACGGAGACGCCTCCATCCTGGGCGCCCTGGTGACGCTGGGCCAGAAGGGCCTGCTGATAGACTGCCAGGGTAACTGGGGCAACATCCTCACCGGAGACTCCAACGCCGCCCCCCGTTACATCGAGGCCCGCCTTTCGAAGTTCGCCAAGGAAGTGGTTTTTGACCCCAAGGTAACCCCCTGGATGACTTCCTATGACGGCCGCAACCAGGAGCCCACGGAACTGCCGGTACGCTTCCCGCTGCTGCTGGCACAGGGAACGGAAGGCATCGCCGCCGGTCTGTCCTCCAAGATTCTGCCCCATAACTTCAACGAGCTTTTGGACGCCTCCGTGGCCATCCTGAAGGGAGAGCCCTATACCCTGCTGCCGGATTTCCCCACCGGCGGCATCGCGGACTGCTCCAAGTACAATCAGGGCAAGCGCGGCGGCATGGTGAAGGTGCGCGCCCGCATCAACAAGGTGGACAAGAACACCATCACCATCACGGAAATCCCCTTTGGGAAAACCTCCCAGGCCATTATCGACAGCATCATCAAGGCCAAGGAGAAAAAGAAAATCAACATCAAGAAGATAGACGACATGACCACCGACAAGGTGGAAATCATCATCCATCTTCCGGCCGATGTGTCCCCGGACAAAACCATCGACGCCCTCTACGCCTTCACCGAGTGCGAGACCAAGATTGCGCCCAACGCCTGCGTGATCCGGGAGAACAAGCCCGCCTTCCTCACAGTGAACGAAATCCTGGAATACGACACCTTCCACACGCGGGACATCCTGCAGGCGGAGCTGGAGGTAAAGCTCTCCGAGTTGGAAAACGAGTGGCACTACAGCTCCTTAGAGCGCATCTTCTTCGAGAACCGCATCTACAAGGTGCTGGAAATGAACCAGAAGACCTGGGAAGAGCAGTTGGAGGACATCCTGTCCCAGATGAAGCAGTACCAGGACCTCCTGCGCCGGGAAATTGTGATGGAAGACATCACGAGGCTGGTAGAGAAGCCTGTGCGTAAGATTTCCAAGTTTGACACCAAGGCCTTAGACGAGAAGATTTACGCCCTGGAAGACCAGATGAAAGAGGTGAAGGACCATCTGGAGCATATCACGGAGTACACCATAGACTGGTTCAAGAACCTCAAGAAGAAATACGGGAAGTTGTGGCCCCGCCTCACGGAAATCTCCTCCTTAGAGAACATCACCGTCACCAAGGTGGTGTCCAACAACGCCAAGCTCTACGCCAACCTGGCCGAGGGCTTTGTGGGAATCGGCCTGAAGAAGGACGACGGCGGTGAATTCATGGGAGAATGCTCAGACCTGAGCGAGATTATCGTGATCGGCCGGGATGGAAAATACCGCGTCACCAAGGTGAGCGAGAAGGCCTTCTTCGGGAAGGACCTCCTGTATGCGGGCGTGTTCAACCGCGGAGACGAGCGCACCATCTACAACGTGATTTACCGTGACGGCAAGGGCCCCGCCCATTACGCCAAACGCTTCAATATCACCTCCATCACCCGCGACAAGGAGTACGACATCACCACCGGGGCCAACGAGTCCAAGATTCTCTGGTTCACGGTGAACCACAACGGAGAAGCCGAGAGCGTCCGTGTCCAGTTCCGCCCCAAGAAAGGCCTCAAGAAATCTTCCATGGAATGGGATTTCTCCTCGCTGGCCATCAAGGGACGCAGTTCCCGCGGCAACCTGGTCACCAAGAACCCCGTCGCCCGCATCCAGCTCAAGTCCAAGGGCGTCACCACCCTCGAAGGCAAGGACATCTGGTACGATCCCGATATCCAGCGCCTCAACGAGGAAGGCCGCGGACAGCATCTGGGCAAATTCACCGGGCAGGACAAGGTACTGGCCATCTTTGCCGACGGCAGTTACTACACCACATCCTACGACCTGGTGAACAAGTACCAGGGAGACGTGGTGAGGATAGA
>CAJOMB010000054.1:9207-17165 GCA_905235615.1 uncultured Bacteroidales bacterium
TACTACGTCAAGCGCTTCAGCTTCACCGAGAGCAACAACACCCCGCTGCTGTTCATCTCCGACGCCCGCGGCTCCAAGCTGGTGGACATATCGGCCGACAAGCACCCTCAGATTATCCTTACCTTCGGCGGCAAGTTCGAGCACCGCGAGGCCGAAACCATCGACGCGGAGGAATTCATCGCCAAGAAGGGCCTCACCGCCAAGGGCAAGAAATGCTCCCCGTACGACCTCAGGAAGGTGGAATTCGGAGAGCCTCTGATGAAAGAGGAAGAGTTGGCCGAAGCCATCTCCGAGGAACCTGTGGACGTGGAGGAAGACTTCACGGCCGATGACCCCCTGAGCGAGATTGAGCAGACCGGCCAGTCCACCGAACTCCTGAAGGGCGATGCCCCCGAAGACACCGTGGACATGGGCGACTGGGAACCCACCCTGTTCTAATCTCTCCTCCTCGCCCTTCGCCTGCCACTAATTACGCGTTTGATGCCTTCAGTGCGTAATGCCTGGCTCACGTCTGCCACCCGTTACGCATTTTGGGCCTTTAGTGCGGAGTGGATGGCCCCGACCGTTCACCTCCGCTTGGACCCGACATAGACTTGAATACACAAAAACGTGTTCAAGTTTTAAACGAACATTCCTTTGAAACGCACAAAAGACCTCTAAAACAACACAATCTTTTTTACGATTCTTGTTATTTTGCAAAAGTGGCGATAAGTTTGGGGTGGGCATACCTAATCCACGCCCTTACAATTATGCCAAGAAGACGAGCAGAAAGAGATCGAATTCACTCCCTCAAAAAGGGATACTACCACTTGAGCACGGACGGCTGGGGAGAGGGATTCCTGTTTCATACCGAGTCTCAATATGCATACGGGATGACAGTGACAGGGCTCCTCACGCTCT
The DNA here is from genome assembly GCA_905235615.1 of uncultured Bacteroidales bacterium. GTDB lineage: Bacteria > Bacteroidota > Bacteroidia > Bacteroidales > UBA932 > Cryptobacteroides. Next base: position 10,108 of record CAJOMB010000054.1, read on the forward strand.
TGTTTGATGTGACCATCTACGACTTTTCGCTGATGCCCAACCACGTCCACCTTCTGCTTAGTGGTACCGGGACATCCTGTTTGGCTGCATTCGATTATCTTTGTCAAAAACTGTCGGCCCGGCTCAGGAAAGACGGGTATCCATCCCTGCCGGACAACTACTGGTTCAAACTGGTGGCGGTGGAAGACCCCGAACAGATGAAAAACAGTTTCATCTACATAGACCGGAATGCCTATGAATTGCAGCAGTACATTCCTTCCGGCTATCCCTGGGGTGCGGGCTACCTTCATTTTTCGGCCATGAGCAGCATGATTACCGGCACACCTGCATCGGCCTTTTCCAAACGAAAGCTGGAAGAGATGACAGGATCCAGAACGGCCATTCCACCCCATTGGCAATTCCATCCCCAATATGGCCTTCTTCCGTCTTTTTATGTGAACAACAGACTTTTTCTCAGATTGTTCCAAGGGCCCAAGGACTATGAGTCCCGGCTGGTCAAGGCCTATGAAGCCTTTGTAAAAGTGAGCCGATCCCTGGGTGAAACGCCCGACTTTTCCAAAAGTGAAGTAAAGGATATAGTTGACAGCCTTTTACTAAGCCATTTCCCCGGCCGGCGCCTTCGCCAGTTATCCAACGAGGAAAGGGGACGTCTTGCCACCATCCTGTCAAAGGAATATGACCTTTCGGCCGATATCATCGCCTCTGCCCTGGACCTGCCCGAATACATTGTGTTTCAACTGTTGCGGGCCAAAGACTTTGGGAAACGGTGATAACCTCTCCTTTCTGCCCTTCGCCTGCCACTAATTACGCGTTTTAGGCCTTTAGTGCGTAAAGCCTGGCTCGCGCCTGCCACCCGTTACGCGTTTTGGGCCTTTAGTGCGGAGTGGGTGGCAGAATCTATCCGGAGCTGGTTTCAAAGGCAATCGATAATGATTTCGTCCACCAGCGCCTCGGGGCTGATGCCGTCGGTTTCCAGGGTGAGGTGGGCGGCTTTTTCGTAGAGGGGTTCTCGTTCAGAAAGGCGTTCCGCCAGCCTGTCATCGGCCAGGGGACGGCCCTGCTTTTCACCCTCCAACCTGCCCTGAATGGTCTCAAGAGAGGCTTTCAAATAAATGCAGAGGGTGTTTTCCTGCAAAAGGCTTACGGCGCCGGGCACCGTTACCGTTCCGCCGCCCAGGGCCAGCACGGCGGTGTTCTCCGCATACTTGGCCACCGTCTGCTCCAACACCTGTTTCTCCAGGCGGCGGAACCCGCGTTCTCCATCGGCCTCGAAAATGGCGGGAATGGGACGGCCGGCTTTTTTGACAATGGCTTCGTCCAAATCGATGAAAGGGCAGCCCAGGGCCTCTGAGAGCAGGCGGCCCACGGTACTTTTCCCGCAGCCCATGAATCCGGTCAGTGCTACAAGCATAGGCGTTTGATTTGGGCTTTCAAGATATGGTGGGCCGGCTCTGCCATAGCTCCATGGTCATAGCCGTCCAACTCGTAGATACTTACGTCCGGATGGCCTACGAGCTTGAGCATGCGCCAGAAGTAGGCGGTTTCTTCATATCGGCCATAAAGTTCCATCTCAAGGTCTCCGGAGATGATGACGATGGGAGGGGCTTCCGCCCGCACGTGGAAGAGCGGGGCATACTGGTCAATAAGGGGCTGCGTGGCTTGCATGCCCCGGGCAGAGCGCACATTAAAGTGCGTGATTACCTGCCCGCTGTAGGGGACCAGGGCTTTGATGCGGTCTGCATCTACGCCATAGCGGGCCAGCCAGTGCTTGTCCAGCCCGCTCTCGCGAAGTTCCGCGGGAATGAACTTGCTCCCTCCTGTGAGACCGCCGCCATGGAACCAGACCACCACCGGGCAGTCTTTCTTGTCGGAAGGATAATATACATCCAGTTTGCATCGCTCAGAGGCGTAGGCATCGGCCTTGGAGTAGGGAATGTCCGTGACCGTGCGATACTGCGCCCACCCGCTGAGGGAGATGCAGAACAGGCAGAAAGCAAGGAGGAATCTTTTCATGTATGCAAAATTATTAAAAAACAGGCGGATATGAAAGGGCTCCGACCAAATTTGCATATCAATTCGGAATTATGTAAATTTGTATGATTATGGGCATTACGGAAAGACAATGGACTCTCATTCCGGCTGCGGACCCCCAGAAGGCCTCGCAGTTGGCGGCGGAGCTGGGTATAGACCGGGTTCTGGCCGATTTGCTGGTCCAGCGCGGCGTTGAAACCTTCGAGGAGGCCCGCCGCTTTTTCCGTCCCCGCCTGGAAGACCTCCATGACCCCTTCCTCATGAAGGACATGGACAAAGCCGTGGAGCGGCTGCACAAAGCCATTACGGAAAAAGAAAAAATCCTGGTTTACGGAGACTACGACGTAGATGGCACCACTGCGGTGGCCCAGCTGTACTCTTTCCTGAAGCAGTTCACGCCCAAGGTGGATTTCTACATCCCGGACCGCTATGACGAAGGTTACGGCCTCTCATACAAGGCCCTGGACTGGGCTTCGGACAACGGAATCGGCCTTCTGATTACCCTGGACTGTGGTATCAAGGCCATTGAGAAGGTGGAGTATGCCCGCGGTAAGGGTATCGAGGTCATCATCTGCGACCACCATCTGCCTGAAAGCGAGCTGCCCAGGGCCGTGGCCATCCTGGACCCCAAGCGGGAAGACTGCCACTACCCCTTTGACGACCTCTGCGGCTGCGGCGTGGGCTTCAAACTGGCCCAGGGCTATGTGCAGAAATACGGCCTGGACTTCTCCCTGCTGGAGCCTTTGCTGGACTTGCAGGTGGTGTCCATCGCCTCGGATCTGGTGTCCATGACGGGAGAAAACCGCATCCTGGCCCACTTCGGCCTTAAACGCTTGAACGAGAATCCCCGCAAGGGCCTGCTGGCCATGATCAACCTGGCCAAGCTGGAGCCCGGGCACATTGGCATAGACGACATCGTGTTCAAAATAGGGCCGCGCATCAACGCGGCGGGCAGGATGGAAAGCGGCCGCCTGGCGGTGGAGCTGCTCACGGCTACGGACGACCGGTCGGCCATCCGCATCGGAGAACAGATCAACGACAACAACAACGAGCGCAAGTCCATAGACCGGGAGATTACCCAGGAGGCCTTGGAGATGGTGCAGAGTGGGAACGCCCTGGCCCACGAGAACGTGACCATCGTGTACAATCCCACCTGGAACAAGGGCGTGGTGGGCATTGTGGCCTCCCGCCTGGTGGAAGCCTTCTACAAGCCCACGGTGGTCCTTACCAAGAGCAACGGCTTCATCACCGGCAGCGCCCGCAGCGTGCAGGGCTTCGACCTCTATGCCTCCATCGAGAGCTGCGCAGAGCTGCTGGAGAACTTCGGCGGCCATGTGTACGCCGCCGGCCTTACCATGAAGGAAGAAAACCTGGAGGAGTTCTGCCGCCGCATGGACAGCTTCGTGTCGGACACCATCACCCGCGAGGAACTCACGCCCGTGGTGGAGATAGACGCCAAGCTGGACTTCTCCCAGATTACGCCCAAGTTCATCCGCCTGCTGAAGCAGTTCCAGCCCTTCGGCCCCGGCAACAACAACCCCGTTTTCCTGACAGAGGACGTTTACGATGCCGGCAACGGCCGAAAAGTGGGCGCCGGCGGCCTGCACCTGAAACTGGATGTGATGCAGGAGAACCAGCCTTATCGGCAGCTGGCCGCCATCGGCTTCAATATGGCCGAATACTACGACCACATCAAAGCCGGCAACCCCATCGACATCTGCTATTCCATCGTGGAGAATTTCTACCGCGGTTCCTCCACCGTCCAGCTCCGTCTCAAGGATATCCGCGAGCGGGACGAACTCATTTAACCCATGAAAATCATCCTTGCACCGGACTCGTTCAAGGAATGTCTGACGGCGGCGCAGGTGGCGCAGGCCATGGCGCAGGCGGTACGGGAGGTGTGTCCGTGGGCCCAAACAGTCTCCATGCCCCTGGCCGATGGCGGAGAGGGTACACTGGAGGTACTTTTGGGCGCATTGGGCGGGGTGCAGCCTGTCGTTACGGTTTCAGACCCGCTGGGGCGTCCTGTCCCGGCGCAGTACGGTGTGTCCGGGAATACGGCCATCATCGAAGTGGCCCGGGCGTGCGGGTTTTCGCTGCTTAGGCCGGAGGAGCGCAATCCGCTCCTTGCCTCCAGCCGGGGTGTAGGAGAACTGCTGATGGCTGCGTACAGGCGGGGCTGCCGGCATTTCCTTGTGGGCCTGGGCGGAACGGCCACCTGCGACGGCGGGGCCGGGATGCTGGCGGTTCCGGGGGTGAAAGACCTGAAGGATATAAGCGTGGAACTGCTTTGTGATGTGGACGCACCCTTTGTGGGCCTTACCGGTACCGTGCGGGTGTTTGCTCCGCAGAAAGGAGCCTCGCCGGAGGATGTGGAAGTGCTGGAAGAGCGCATGACGGCCCTGGCAGCCCTCATGCAGGCAGAAACCGGGGTGGACGTGCGTTTCCTGCCCGGAGCCGGGGCGGCCGGTGGTCTGGGAGGGGCCTTTATGGCGTATTGGGGTGCCCGGAAGGTTTCCGGCATTGGAAAGGTATTGGAGTTGCACCACTTTTCGGACGCAGTGGCAGATGCCGGTCTTATCATTACCGGAGAGGGCAGGTCCGATGCCCAAACGCTTCTGGGGAAGGTTCCCTTCGGTGTCTTGCAGCATACCGGAAATGTGCCTGTAGCACTGGTTTCCGGTCGCATTGAGAATCGCGCAGAACTGGAGGCGGCCGGCTTCCATTCCGTGGTGGAAGTGTCGCCCCGTAACCTGCCCCTTTGTGAGGCCCTGGACCCTTCCATCGCCCGCCACAACATTCGCTCGGCCGTTAAAACCCTTTTTTGACCAGCCCCTGTACCCTGCCGCAGCCACCCACTACGCACTGAAGGCCCAAAATGCGTAACGGGTGGCAGGCATGAGCCAGGCATTACGCACTAAAGGCCTAAAACGCGTAATTAGTGGCAGGAGAAGGAGCGAAAGCGGGCCGGAAGGAAGCCGGTGCGGGCCCTAACCCATCAGGTACTTCCCTACCTTGGGAATGCGCTGGAGCAGCACGGCCACAAGACCGGCCACCACGAAACTGCAAAGGGCCGTTCCCAGAATCTGGACCGGGGTGGTCCAGACGCCCAGGGCGCCATCGGCCCCCAAGCCTAACCAGGAACGGAAAAGGCCGGAAAATTGCACCAACGCCAGCATGTGGATGAGGTACATGCCATAGCCGGCCTTGGACAAGGGCAGGATGAGGTGCCGATAGAAGGGAGATTCTTCGCTTCGCTCAGAATGACAGGACCGACGCTCGGAAGAACATCGCCAGCGGAAGATGAGCGTGAGGCCCAGGGCGGTGCACAGCACAAAGAGACTGCAGTAGGTAATGGGAACCTCCCAGGCCACGGCAATGGCCAGGTCTCCCGACAGGGGGAAGGACTCACCGGTCTCGGAAAAGCGGCGCAGCAGGCCGAAAACAATCACGGTAAAGCCCAGCAGGTATAAAATCAGGCCCTGCACAGCCTTCTGCCGGGTATTGGGAATGAAGCGCCGGATATACAGACCCAAAAGCATATACCCCACAAAACCGCTTATATAATAAAATGTGCCGAAAGGATTCCACGAGGCCTCGCCCCACAGCGGGAACAGGGCCGGGGCGGGAAGGCCGTCGGCCGCCTGGACAAGCGGAGGGATGCCTCCTCCCCACTCCCGGAAAAACGGAATCAGAAGGGTGAACAGCCAGATGCCCAAATAGATGGAAAGTTCCTTTTGGGAAACCTTTTCGGCCCACGGCGAAAGCAGCGGCATGATGAGATAGATACCCACCAGCATATACACAAACCACAGGTGGCCGGCTGCATAATTGAAGTTGAACAGCAGGCCCTTCAGGTTCTGCACCGGCTCTCCCCACACCAGGGCATAGACCAGCGTCCATACCAGCATGGGAATAAGGATGCGGACGGCCCGGCGCCGCAAAAACTCCCCGGTGGAGTAATGCAGCGGGAACTGCAAATAACTGGATGCGATGAGGAAAACCGGTACGCAGCAGCGGCACAATCCCTCAAACAGGGCCACCCAGAAAGCGTCCGTAGGGGTAAGAATGAGTCCACCGTCCCCGCCCAGATAGAACGGTTCCGTACTGTGAATGATCATCACCATGAAGCAGGCGGTCACCCGCAGGAAATCCAGCCAAATTTCTCGTTTCATAATAAATAGCTTACTTCTTTGAAGCGGTACAGGCGGGCCGTGCCCCGAAGGTCCCGGATGCGCAGGCGGCCATCGGCCTCCACCCCTTCGATGATACCCTCAAACTCCTCATCCGTGAGCAGGTCATGATAGCGGGCCGATACCCCGCGCCGGAAAAGGCGGGCCGAATAAGAGTCCCGCAGCTCTTCGGAGGAAAGCCCCGGCAACAAGTCCTCGAAAAGGGCCAGGAACTCCTCCAGACTATCCTCCAAAGGGTACTCCCTCCCCGTGCAGCAAGCCAGGGAGGTGGCATTGGCCAGCTGCGGGAACTCCCGCTGATTGATATTGAGGCCGATGCCAATCACCGCCGCCGCCAATCGGCCATCCGGAGCCAGGGTATTCTCAATGAGCATGCCGGATATTTTTTTGCCGGACACGTAGATGTCGTTGGGCCATTTGACATGGGCTTTCACGCCCTTTCCATCCAAGAAGGACGCCACGGCCACGGAGGCAAGGTAATTGAGCCGGATGGCCTCCAAGGCCGATAAAGGCAGATTCTTGAGGACGATGGAAAAGGTGAGGTTCCTGCCCGGCTCCGTGAACCAGCTGTTGCCCCGCTGCCCCCGGCCAGCCGTCTGGTCATAGGCCGCCAGCACAGTCCCCGAAGGAAGCTCCGGGAGCCTTCGCAGGGCCTCGGAATTGGTGGAATCTATGGTGTGCAGCCAGACCGTTTTCATTTCTGGGAAAGATTCTTCGTTATACTCAAAATGACACTTAAGAGTCTGTTTTGAAATAATTCAATAAATTCTATATGTTTCTTTTTGGTAAATTTTCCTCAAAAATTTTCACCCATAGGAACCCCTATGGCCAAAA
>CAJOMB010000055.1 GCA_905235615.1 uncultured Bacteroidales bacterium
GATATTTAGAAGCGCATATATGCAGGACATCAGAAACATCGCCATCATTGCCCATGTTGACCACGGCAAAACCACCCTTGTGGACCGCATGATCTACCAGGCCAACCTGGTCCGCAAACCCGAAGACCTGGGAAACCTCATCCTGGACAACAACGACCTGGAACGGGAGCGGGGCATCACCATCCTGGCCAAGAACGTATCCGTCACCTATAAGGGTGTAAAAATCAATATCATCGACACTCCCGGCCACAGTGACTTCGGAGGAGAGGTGGAGCGGGTGCTCAATATGGCCGACGGCGTGCTCCTGCTGGTAGATGCCTTCGAGGGCTGCATGCCGCAGACGCGTTTCGTGCTGAACAAGGCCATCGACATGGGCAAGAAGCCCATCGTGGTCATCAACAAGGTGGACAAGCCCAACTGCCGCCCGGACGAGGTGCAGGAAGAGGTGTTCGAGCTCATGTTCAACCTGGGCGCCAATGAAGACCAGCTGGACTTCAAGACCATTTACGGCAGCGCCAAACAGGGTTGGATGTCCAAGGACTGGAAGAAGCCTACGTCCGATATCACCGCCCTTTTGGATACCATCCTGGAAGAGATTCCCGCCCCGGAGATGAGGGAGGGAACGCCCCAGATGCTGGTTTCTTCCCTGGAGTACAGCCCCTACGTGGGACGCATTGCCGTGGGCCGCATCACCCGCGGAACCTTGAAAACCGGGATGCCCGTGAGCCTGTGCAAGCGCTACGATATGGTGGAGAAGAGCAAAATCAAGCAGCTGATGGTGTTCGAAGGCCTGGGCAAGGCCAATGTGGACGAGGTTCAGTGCGGTGACATCTGCGCCGTGGTGGGCATCGAAGGCTTTGAGATCGGAGACACCATTGCCGATATCGAGAATCCGGAAGCCCTGCCGCCCATCGCTGTGGACGAACCCACCATGAGCATGCTTTTCATGATCAACAACTCGCCCTTCTTTGGAAAGGACGGCAAGTTCGTGACCTCCCGCCATATCAAGGACCGTTTAGAGAAGGAGCTGGAGAAGAACCTGGCCCTGCGCGTGAAGCCCGGCGTGAATGCCGACAGTTTCGTGGTCTATGGCCGCGGCGTACTGCATCTGAGCGTGCTCATCGAAACGATGCGCCGTGAAGGCTTCGAATTGCAGGTGGGCCAGCCCAAGGTACTGGACAAGACCATCAACGGCCAGCGCTGCGAACCCATTGAGGAACTCTCCATTGAGGTGCCGGAGCAGTTCGTAGGCGCCGCCATCGAACTGAGCACCCGCCGCAAGGGTGCCCTCATCCGTATGGAACCCCGCTCGGACCGTACGCTGCTGGAGTTCGAGATTCCCACCCGTGGCCTCATGGGCCTGCGCTCCAACCTCCTTACCGCCACCCAGGGCGAGGCCGTGGTGGCCCATCGTTTCAAGGACTACCAGCCCTACAAGGGAGACATTGAGATGAGAACCAATGGCTCCTTAGTGTCCCTGGAAACCGGAGAGGCTATCGCCTATTCCATGAACAAGCTGCTGGACCGCGGCCGCTTCTTCGTGGAGCCCGGCGAAGAGATTTACGGAGGCCAGGTGGTGGGCGAGCACACCCGTGAAAGAGACCTGAACATCAACATCTGCAAGACCAAGAAGCTCACCAATGTACGGGCTTCCGGGTCTGACGAGAAGGTGGTGCTGCCTCCGGCCATCAAGTTCTCCTTGGAGGAAGCCCTGGAATATATCCAGGAGGATGAGTTGGTAGAGATTACGCCCAACCACATGCGGATGCGCAAGATTCAGCTGGATCCGTTGGACAGAAAGAGAAATTCCTCTACGGAGGATTGATTTTCCGAAAATTATTAGTATCTTTGCACCCCTTAATCTGTTTTTGTGTCGGATGAAGGCATTTATCATACACCTGAACGATTGGGCTGAGGGAGAGCGCAGGTTGCGCTTTCACGCAGATTTAGAGTTCTTTCAACAGTTTGACAATACAGAAATCCTGGACGCCGATGTAAACGTGGAAGCCAGGGTGGTCAAGAAGGGCCGGGAGAAAGTGGAGGCGGATCTCCACCTGAGTGGCACGCTTTCCGTGCCCTGCACCCGTTGCCTGGAGCCCATAGAAGTACACGTGGAGGAGTCCCCTTCGGAGGTCTTCACCCCGGGTGAAGATCCGGATTGGGACCTGAGTCAGGCAGTATATGACTACGTCTGTCTATCACTGCCCCTGCAGAGAGTCCATCCGGAAGGAGGATGCAATCCCGACACCGTCCGGTTTCTGAGTCACGAGGGTCGTGGGGACGAGGAGGCTGGCGCCAAGAACAGCCCGTTCGCCGCCCTGAAAGGACTTTTTGAAAGCAAATAAAACAATTAAAGAGTATAAACAATGGCACATCCGAAACACAAACTCTCCAAGCAGAGAAGAGACAAAAGACGTACGCACGACTTCGCGCCCGTCCCTACGCTGAGCGTTTGCCCCAACTGTGGCGCCACCGTGATGTATCACCGTGTCTGCCCTGAGTGCGGCTTCTATCGTGGTCGTCAGATTATTGAGAAGAGCGCCGAGTAATCAGCGCTCTTCTCCGTCATTCCCGACCCGATCGGGAATCCCCCGGCCCGGTAGTTCAACGGATAGAACGGAAGTTTCCTAAACTTTAAATAGAGGTTCGATTCCCCTCCGGGCTACAAGAAAAGGATTGGCAGAACGCCAGTCCTTTTCTTGTAGCCCGGAGGATAGTTTGCTTAAAATTTCATTATATTTGTGAATATGAATGCAATCAAGGAAGTTCTCAGCAAGGAAGAGCTGCAGCGGATGCTGGGCTTGAAGGGCGGTTTCGGGAAAGCCGTGGCGGGCTTGGTGTATAAGGTCTTGGAAATTGACAAGGTCAATGAGCACCAGGCCAGGCATGCTGAGGCAGTGGGTTCGGACTTCGCCCGCGACATCCTGGAAGATATCGGTGTCAGCTATCATATTCCGGAAGGCCAGCTGGACCGGATTCCGGCCGAGGGTGGCTTCATCACGGTTTCCAACCATCATTTCGGCAGCGTGGACGGGCTCATCCTGAGCGACACGGTAGGGCGCAGAAGGAAGGATTTCAAGATGCTCACCACCTTCATGCTGTCCTTTATTCCCAACCTTGCCACCAGTTTCCTTCCCGTCAACAACATCACAACCAAGAACGACCCCCGCAGCGTCAACAGCATCCGTATGGCGCTGCAGCATATCAAGGACGGCGGCGGCCTGGGTTTTTTCCCGGCCGGAGAAGTGGCCACCTGGCAGAAAAAGGACAAAAAAACGGCCGTGAGCGGGGGCCGATGGGTCATCGAGGACAAACCCTGGGCCGACAATATCATCCGCCTCATCAGGAAATCCGGCCTGCCGGTAATCCCCATCTATTTCCATGGCACCAATTCCCGGAATTTCCATATCCTGGGCCTCATCCATCGCCGTCTCCGCACCGTCCGGCTCATCCACGAGCTCTTCAACAAGAGAGGGACGCATGTGGAGGTGAGAATCGGCCGGCCCGTCTCTCCCGAAGAGCTCTCCAAGTTTGAAAGTACGGAGGCCATGGGCGCCTATCTGAGGAATCTCACCTATGCCCTGGAGGCCGATTGCATCGGGAAGACGTCTGTTTTATGCAAGAGTCTGACAGCCGCTTTTTACTCCGGGAAAGATTCGTCCGCTCCCGATTTTTTGCGGGTGAATCCGGATGGGCTGCTGGCCGGCTGCAAGACGCCGGAAGACCTGGACCGCCTGTTGAATTATCTGTCGGACGGGAAATATCAGTTTGAGATATGAGAATACCTTGTCTTGGGCTTGGCCTGATAGCGGGCCTCGCTTTCTTGTCCTGTTCCCGTAGTCAGGATTTGATTTTGCATTATGACCGGCCGGCCGGCTTTTTTGAAGAGGCGCTTCCCATAGGGAACGGCCATCTGGGCGCCATGGTTTATGGCGGAACCGCGCAGGAGCGGGTGTCCCTGAACGACATCACGCTCTGGACCGGCGAGCCGGAAAGCGGGGAAGGGGAGTCCCGCACGGAATGGCTTGCGAAGGTGAGGGAGGCCCTGGACGCGGAGGATTATCCTTTGGCCGATAAGCTCCAGAAGCATCTGCAAGGGCATTTCAGCCAGACCTATCAGCCGTTAGGCACCCTGTGGCTCCGTTTCCCGGAAGGGGAGATATCGGCCTACGGGCGCTCCCTGAATCTGGAAGACGCCACCGCCCGGGTGCAGTACCTGAGGGACGGGAAGGCCTTCCAGGCGCAGTACTTTGTGTCGGCCCCGGACTCGGTGCTGGTGATTCGCCTGATGGGAGACGATTTATTGGACGTGACCCTGGAGCTGGAAAGCGGCCTGCCGCACGTGACCGAGGTCCGGGAGGGGATGCTGGTGAGCGACGGCTATGCCGCTTATCATGCCTATCCCGGCTATGCCGTGCCCCAGGGGGAGGAGCAGTTTTCCTATGACCCCGGGAGGGGCATCCATTACCGGACGGTGGTTTACTGCGAAGATGCTGAAGCCCAAGGGAATACCCTTCATATTTCCGGCGTGAACCGGACGCAGATCATTGTTTCCAACGTCACCAGTTTTAACGGTTTTGACAAAGATCCCGTGAAGGAGGGCAGGGAATATAGGGAGGCCGCCGTCTCCCTGGCCCGCAAGGCGTCCGCTAAGGACTGGGTAAGCCTCTGGAAGCGCCACAGGGCCGATTACGGGGAGCTTTTTGGCCGCGTGTCCATAGACCTGGGGCAGACATCCCCTGAGGTGAAGGCCCTGCCCACGGACGAGCAGCTCAGGCGCTATGCCTCCGGCGGGGCCAATCCGGAGCTGGAAGCCCTTTATTTCCAGTATGGCCGATACCTTCTCATCTCCAGTTCCCGCACCTTGGGCGTTCCCGCCAACCTGCAGGGCCTCTGGAACGAGAGCATGGATCCGCCGTGGAGCTGCAACTACACCACCAACATCAACCTGGAGGAGAACTACTGGCCCGCGGAGGCCGCCGCCCTTCCTGAGATGCATCAGGTGCTGCTGAACTTCCTTCACGCGCTGGCCGTCAACGGCCGGAAGACCGCAAGGGATTTTTATGGTGTGGAGGATGGCTGGTGCGAGGCCCACAACAGCGACATCTGGGCCATGACCTGCCCGGTGGGTGCAGGCGTGGGAGACCCCTCCTGGGCCAATTGGAACATGGGCGGGGCCTGGCTTTCCACCCATATCTGGGAGCATTGGCTCTTTACCCGCAGCCGCGAAGACCTTGAGCGGGACTACCCGGTGCTGAAAGCTGCGGCCCGTTTCTGCATGGGCACGCTGGTGAAGAAGGACGGGAAATGGATAACCTCCCCGTCCACTTCGCCGGAGAATATCTACCTCACCCCTTCGGGTTATTCCGGGCGTACGCTCTACGGCGCCACGGCGGACCTGGCCATCATCCGGGAGTGCCTCACCGATGCCCGTTCCGCGGCGTTGGAGCTGGGAGACGAGGCTTTTGCCAAGGAAATTGACACCATCCTTCCGGATTTGAAGGAATATCAGATAGGGGCCGACGGTGCCCTTCGGGAATGGTATCATGACTGGGCCGACCAGGAACCCCGGCACCGCCATCAGTCCCATCTTATCGGCGCCTATCCCGGCCATCAGATTCAGGCAGGATCGGCCCTGGCCGATGCGGCGCTGAGGACTTTGGAAATCAAGGGATTCGAGACCACCGGTTGGAGCTGCGGCTGGCGGGTGAACCTCTATGCCCGGCTGGGAGACGGGGAGCGTGCCTACAAGATGTACCGCCGCCTGCTCCGCTATGTGAGTCCGGACGGGTATGAGGGAGAGGACGCCCGCCGGGGCGGAGGAACTTATCCCAACCTCCTGGATGCCCATTCCCCCTTCCAGATTGACGGAAACTTCGGTGGCTGTGCAGGCGTGATGGAGATGCTGGTCCGGTCTTCGGAAGAGGGCGTTCAGCCGCTTCCGGCCCTGCCGTCGGCCTGGCCCTCCGGAGAAATAAAAGGCGTCCGTACCCGCACGGGCCGGACGCTGGATATGGCTTGGAAGGACGGGAAAGTGACCCGCCTGAAACTGCGCTAATACTGCAGGAGGGCCGTGACGGGATAGTGGTCGGACACGAAGGGCGTCTCCAGATATTCCTCCGTCACGCGGGAGAAACTGTCGCAGGCCTTGAAACCCTTGTAGAAGATATAATCGATGCCGGGGGTGCCGCTCACCTGGCCCCAGTTGTGCCAGGTGGTTCCCAGGTCTGTCTGGGCGGCGGTTTCACGGGCGTCTTCCATGAGCTCCCGGAGGTCGTCCAGGCAAGGGTCTGTGGGATAGACGTTGAAGTCTCCACACAGGATCATGGGATAGCATTCCGGATTCATCTGGCCTATCCTTTCCACCAGCAGGATAAGTCCGTTGCGGCGGGCTTCCTTGCCCACGTGGTCCAGGTGGGTGTTCACAAAGTAGAAATGCCTGCCGCTCTTAAGGTCTTTCAACAGGACCCAGGTGGCGGTACGCTTGCAGGCAGCGTCCCAGCCGAAGGAGGGCACTTCCGGCGTCTCGGACAGCCAGTAGGTTCCCCATTTTTCCAATTCTGCGTTTTCACTGTCGTAGAAAACGGCCATGTGCTCACCTCCGTGCTCCCCGTCTTCGCGGCCCACACCCACATATTTGTAGGGGGGACAGTTCTCCTGAAGATACTCCAGCTGGAAATCCAGGGCTTCCTGTACGCCGAACACCAGCGGGTGCTGGTCCAGGATCATGGCGGCGGCGGCTTCCCGGCGCTTGGGCCAGGCGTGCTCTCCGTCACCGGCCGTGCCGTAGCGGATGTTGTAGGACATGACTTTGAGGGTGGCCGGCTCCTGCTTGCAGGAGAGGGCGAAGGGCAGGATAACTGCCAGAATAAATGCTATTTTTTTCATGATGAAGCGATGCTTATCGCAAAGATACGAAAAAATGATTAACTTTGCATAATATGGCGAAACGTAGCATCATAGTTTCCCTTGTTGCGGTGGCCCTGCTCCTCGGAGGCATTGCCGTCGCCATCGTGAGACTCTATTCAGATACTTCTGTCCGGGAAAATGAGGCCTCCGAGCCCATTCCCACCGGTTGGAACCTTCTCAGGGCCGTTCCTTCGGACGCCGCCGCCGTGCTGGTGTTGGACGGCTCTGCCACGGCTTCCCGCATCCTGGCCGATTCTACCGGCATCCTCCAGGGTTTTCTGGCCCCCAAAAATCCGGAGCTCATGGCCTTTCTGCAGGCTTTGGACAGAAAGAAAATGGCGGTGTCCCTCCATAACAGCGGCTCCCTGGTCCCCCTGGTGATAGCCCAGGTGGAGGAAGGAGACACCCTGGCCCGTAAGATGGCCGCCCAGGCCGGTCTCAAGACCGCCTGGAAGGAGGGCTTCCTCATGGCCAGCCGAAGTGAAACCTTCGTGGGGGCTGCCGCCCGCCATCTGGAAGAGGGACATTCCCTGCTGGGAACCCGCCACCTCAAAGACCTGGTGGGTCACCTCTCCGGCCATGCCGTCCTTCTTCTTTCCCATGCCCATGCAGACAAACTGCTGCAGGTCTATGCCGGCAAGCCTTATCAGAAGGCTTCCTTCGTGAAAGGCCTTGCGGCCTGGAGCGGCTGGGTGCTGCAGGAAGATAAAGACCAGCTTCTTCTGAAGGGCACCGCCCTGGAAGGAGAAGGCTGGGAAAGCTATTTTGCCGCCTTCAGGGGGGCGCCGGCATCGGCCCCGGAATTCCCGGAGGTGGTGCCATACTATACGGCAACGGCTGTGTCCGTCCCCATCGGAGACACCGATACCTATCTGGCTTCCCGCCGCAAGGAAGAGGACGGGAAAGGCCGCTTGGGCAGTTTCAGCAAAGACCTCAAGACCAAGGCCGGCCGGCCTTTGAGCCCGGAAGAATGGTTCCGCAGCCTGCAGCCGCGGGAACTGGTGAAGATTCGTTTCTATGCCGGAGAAACCCTCCGGGAAGCCATTTTGGTGAGGAGTGGAAGAGACCTCAAGCTGGGGCCGGAAAGTCCCAACCCTTATCAGGGATGCCTGGCTTTGGTGGCCGGGGAATCCTTTGCGGCCGTGGACAGCGTCTGCGCCTCCATCGGCAACCGCTGGACCGCCTATGCCGACGCTCCCACCCTCCAGGCGCTGCAGGAGAAATCTGTCAAGGAGTATCCTTTGAAGAGCAGGCTGTCGGATGCTTCCGTGAGCCTGCCTTCCGGTTTTGTGGCCTATGCCTCCCTCACGGATGCGGGGAACCTGCCTTCAGACCTTTTCGCGGCCTCCCTCGCCGCTCCCGTGAAAGAATTCGCCCTGGGTGCCGGTTTTGCCCCGGCCACCGCTTCGCTGGACCTCTCGGAAGACCTTCCCGCCATGCGCATCCAGTTACAGACCAGGACCCTCAAGGGCAACAAGGTGCAGGTGCAGGAGCGGGATACCACCGTGCTTATCCCTGCAGGTCCTTTCCCGGTGACCAACTTCCAGACCAGGAAGACCAATTACCTGTATCAGAACAGCCACCTTTCCATCTGCCTGCGGGACGAGAACGGAAAGGACGTATGGGGCATTCCGTTCAAGGAAGCCTTCTGCGGACGGGTACGGGATGTGGACTATTACAGGAACGGAAAAATCCAGTTCCTCTTTGCCGCCGGCGACAAGCTCTACCTGCTGGACCGCCTGGGCAAATGGGTGAACGGGTTCCCGGTCAAATTGCCCCAGGCTGTTCTCTTGGGACCGGACGTATATGACTTTACGGGTGCCGGAGGATATACCGTGATGGTGCTGCACAAAGACAATACCCTGGAGCGTTACAACCTGCACGGCCAGAAGCCGGAAGGCTGGAAAGGCATCCGGGCTCCGGAAACGGTGAAGGACCTGCCGGAACTCATCCAGGTGGGTGGAAAGAATTACTGGGTGGTGAGAACCAGCATCCGCACCCTCATCTATCCTTTCGCGGGAGGGGAGAACCTTCTGAAGGAGGAGGGTGGAAAGATGCTGCGTCCGGACACCCGGCTCCAGATAGGCTCCAAGGGTGTGAGCGGAGAATGTTACGACGGCCGCACCCGGGAGTATAAGTTGAATTAAGAGTCTGTTTTGAAATAATTCAATAAATTCTATATGTTTCTTTTTGGTAAATTTTCCTCAAAAATTTTCACCCATAGGAACCCCTATGGCCAAAA
>CAJOMB010000056.1 GCA_905235615.1 uncultured Bacteroidales bacterium
GAAGGAAGTTATGGATATCCTCGGTGTCTGCGACACCACCCTTTGGCTTTGGGCCAAGAACAATTACCTGAAACCCGCCAAGGCCGGGCGTAAGGTGCTGTATCGCAAATCCGATGTCCTGCGCCTGCTTGAAACAACGGAGGACCGTGTATGAAAAAGCATCTGAACGAAAAGCGGTTACTGGAAGAAACCTTCGCGGAAATGATAAACCGGGGTGAGGAGCTGACTATCCCTTCGGAAGAAGCAGTAGCGAGTTTGTGTTTTGCGAAACGCAAAACCTCCTCGCCTTCCGCTCGCAAGCTCGCAGAAGGAATTGAGCCTGGCGGCTCAATAAGAAGATGAGATAAAAAAAAGCCATGAAAGAGACATACAATAAAGGAGGCCGGCCTCCTAAACCCGGATACAAGAAAAGAGGAAAGCCTGTCATGACAAGGTTCACGGCAGCAGAATATGCGATTGTGCAACAGCGGGCACAGAATGCTAACCTGGAGATGGTGGACTATATCCGCGCGGCAGCCGGGAGCGGGACCCTGGACGGAGAGCGGGCCGTCAGGCTCATTGCCAAGTTCAAGGATGCTCCTCTTTCCGAGTTCGTGCGTTATGCTGCATTGAGGGCCGAAGTGCGGACTGCCCTGACGGAAGAGCAGCTGTCCGCAGTAAAAGAACTGACAATGCAATTGAGGAATATCGGCACCAATATCAACGCCATCGCCCGCAAGGCCAACAGCGGCCTGGCGCGGGAGTATACCACCGACCTGCGGCAGATTCTTTCGGATTTGTCCAAGGCTAAAGACTGTGTAATCCAAAAACTCCTGAAAGATGATTGGAAAGATTAGCATGGGCACCGATTTCGGCGGAACCCTGAAATACGTGCTGGACGGCGACGGCCGGAATCAGAAAGAGGTCCGTGTGCTGGCGTATGAAGGCGTGGATGTCAACATGAACGACAAAGGTCAGCCGTTTCCAGAAGCCATGGAAGTAGCCCGCAGTTTCCGTCTCCAGGCCATGCTGAACCAGGAGGTGGAAAAACCTGTCATCCACGTCACTCTCTCCTGGCCTCCGGAGGATGCTCCACGGCTTACGGACACCGAGATGGTATCGGCCGCAAAGGAGTACATGCAGCGGATGGGCTGGACCGATACGCAATACTTCATCGCCCGGCATCTGGAGAAGGATAATCCCCATATCCATATTGTACTGAACAAAGTGGACGACAACGGAAAACGCCTCAACGACAGTTTCTGCAAAAGGAAAAACGTGGCGGTGTGCAGGGAGATTACGGAGGAGCGCCATTACACGATCGGCCGTTCAAAAATGATAAGTACGGCAAGGGACATTAATGACCCCAGGGAGGAATGCCGATACAGGATTGCAAAGGAAGTCCTCAAGGCTGTTGCCAAGGTGGACGATATCCGCCAGCTTCCCAAAGAACTGGCCAGGCAAGGGATTGTCTGTACAATCAAGGAGGACAGCAAAGGGATTCCACGCGGTATCAGTTTCAGCGCGAGGGGAAAAGATGGGCAGGAATATCATTTTTCCGGAGCGCAGGTGGACCGGAAATTCACGACAGCCAACCTCTGCAAGGCCATTGCACTGAAAGAGAAGATGCCGGAGGTCCTCAAAGAGGCAAAGTGGCTGGATGACCTTTACAGGCGGGCATCACCCCTATACGATATTCCGAAAGAGGTGAGGGTACAATGCCGGGAACTGAATGCACAGCTCCGCACCCTTGAAAGGGAGGAAAGCCGGTTGGAACAGGACAAATCAAGAATCCGCAGTTCAGCTGTCAAAAGCGCCTTCTTTGCCATCCTTAGCGGAAATGTGGTGGAAGCTGTGATGCTTGCCATCGTATCTTCCCTGGCTATCGCTATTCGCGATGGCAAAATCAAGGCTGTCCGTGAGGCCAGGCTCTCTTTGGAGGCCCGGGAAATCCGTCTTGACACAAGGCTCCGCTATCCGGAAAGGCCGATGCAAACAGCACCTCGCATGGCTCCGGAAGAAAACTTATCCATCTGGCAAGACAAAGAATCACAAGAACGCTCCCTGTCATGGGGGCCCAGACTGTAAAACCTATGGAAAAAGTAATATGTGAAACAACGGCCGAGCAGTATATGGTAGAAGTATCCGGGCCAAAGATAGAAAAAATGGAGAAAACCCTCCAGGAAACGCAGGAAGATGTAAAAAAAGCTCTTGACAGGCCATTGACACTGGGGGAAGAAGCGGTTTCTTCTTTCATCTCAAAGATAGAGGGACCTGTAAAGCGGATAATTACACAGACGAAGTGCGCATTACCGGATACCGAATCTTTTGAAATCAGGATAGCCGATGCCGTAAGGGACGCGGCCAAGGCGGGCATAGCAGAGACAAAGCTGGAAATAGAGGTCCATCATTCCGTCCGTCTGGAGGAGGATACCAAAGAAAGGATGGAGCGAAATGAGCGGCGTTTGGAGAGCATCTGCAAATCCTTCCATGTCAAGCCCATGGAGTTCTGGGAGAGGCTGCTATTGAAGGTGGAAACAGGCATTATCGCTGCGGCAATCCTGACAGCTGCGATTTGCATTCCTGCTCACCAGAAAAGCGCCGAGCACTGGGGAATGCGCTATTATCGGGTATGTAATGACCCGTGCCAAAACGACGAACAGCTCCTAAGCCGGAAGGAAGTGGCATTCTCCGACGTCGTGGAAAGCTTCCGCCAAGGGAATGAAAGCCGCCGGCAGATGAAAGCGTATATTCGTGAGAACGAGCAGCGGCTCAAGCGAATCAAGGGCGGCGAACAAAAAAGCTCAATTTCTGCTACGGTCAACCCCTAGGAACCGGCTTTCTTCCATTCGGTAGGGTTTTCCCGATTTTAGCCTTGAAGGTGCGGAAGAAGGTCTTTTCATTCGCGAATCCCGCATCTGTAGCAATTTCCGCTATCAGCCGTGCGTAGCGATGCGGTAGACCGCCACGAAATCGGAGAGGCCGTGTCCCACAGTTCCGTTCCCCAGTCCTGCGAAATGCCGAAACTCTCACCGTATCCGCTGCCTCACCTGGGCGGGGAAACGGCACCTGCACAGTCGGTGATTTGAAGTACTGTCGCAGCTCAGGCGATTATCTCCTCCCTATGGGAGGGGCATAGACCAGCAGCGTGACCGCTTCAAACATTAACAACCCCGTCTGCAACGGCGCGAGCCACGCATTCGACGATACTGTCCAGGCCGAACTTCCCTTTGATGCGCTCCTTGTAGCTGTCAACGGTATTGAGGGAGATTTCCAGGGCCGATGCGATCTGGGCGTTGGTGTAACCCGAGGTGGTGAGCTGCAGCACTTCCAGTTCACGGGGCGTAAGGCCCTGGGGCTTACGCGCCTCAAGGTTTTCCTCGCCACCAAAAAGGCGTGTGATTCGAGCGGCATCAATGGTTTCACCGAAGAAGAGGCACTTCCCTGCGGCCACATCGGCGATGGCCTTTACGATAGATTCGGGTGCGGAGTCCTTGGCAAGGTAAGCACAGGCGCCGGAGGTAATGGCCCGGAGAATGTAGGCGGGTTTCTTGTAGTGGGACAGCACAAGTGTGCGGACGGCGGGGAAAGCCTCGCGGAGAATTCCTAGCAGGGTGAGGCCGTCGGTCTCAGATTCCAGCGTAATATCCACAACGGCAACGTCTATCTCCGGATGGGCATTGAGGAAAGCCACGGCGGCACCGGGAGTGGCGACGGATTCTACGGATCTGATCCCGGGATAGCCGGAAAGGGCCAGCTTGAGCCCCATCACAAATACCGTGGAGTCTTCTATCAGCAGTACGTTTATCATAAGGTTATCGTTATTTCAAGTCCTCCTTCAGGCCGATTGACAGCCTTCATATCAGCCCCCATCTTATCAAGGAGCTCACGGGTGATCACAAGGCCGAGTCCGTGCCCCCATTCCGAAGCGCCTTCCTGCATACCAGGGCCTTCATCCAGGATGGAAATCTGACGGGGCCAGCTTGGTTCTCCCCTCAGGATAACAAAAGACGGTGAGACCTTCAGGGCATTCTCAAGAAGGTTCCTGAGGCAGGTCAGGAGCATATTCCGGTCTGTCCTTATGGTAAGGTTTTCAGGAATATCCAGCTTGATAATCCCCTGCCCCCGGACACTCTCCACCGCCTCCCTGGCCATCAGGAGCAGATTCTCATCCCTCATCACCGGCTCCAGCATACCCTTCTGGTTCAGGGACCAAAGGAGGAGATTCTCCAGTAAGGCCGATGTATTATCGGCCGATGAAGTGAGTTTCTCCAGCCCCTCCCTCAACTGTTCAGGAGACAGTTTATCCACCTGCGCCATCAACTGGTGAGACAGAAGGCTGTTTGCAGAGACCGGATTACGGAGATCGTGCGAGATGATGGAAAAAAGACGGTTGCGCATATCCAGTTCCTTTACAAGGAGCCGGCGCTCGCGGAGGCGGATGAATGTCAGGACAATCGCGCCAAAAAGCAGCGTGTAGAGAAGGAGGAACGGCCAGCGGAGCCAAAGCGGCAGGGGGACGCGGATAACGCGGGAGGAACTGTCTCCGTGGTCCCATCGGCCGAAGAGATCTGAGCGCTGTTCCTGAAGCGTGTATCGACCGGGACGGACATTGTCGGGAAGACCGGCGAAGCGCCCGCTCACCCACGGTCCGTCGTTAAGGCGGTAGCGGTGCTGCAGCAGGGGGGCCAAGGGCAGGTTGCCAGCGGCATTTATTGCAAGCAGGCTGTCGGGGTGGAAAGCCACCGCGCCGGAGGCCCCTCCAAATGCCAGGAAGCCATTCTTGAGTGTACAGGAGACATGCTCTCCGTAAATGTCGGAGGGGAAACCAAGCTCTTTGGGAACCCGCCCCGTGCTGCCATCCGTGTCTATGAAATACAGGCCGTCTTCCGTCCCGGCCCAGAGGCGGCCTTTGGCGTCGGAGAGGACGGACTGGACCAGCATGCCTTGGAACAGGACAGATGGCCGATCGGAGTCGGCCATGACGCGATCGGAATCGGGCATCTTCCAAAGGCCGCTTCTGGTAGATGCCCAGACAGTGCCGTCCGGAGTAAGACACAGGTCTGTGACATAATCGTCCGGGATGGTGGAATTGCCTTTGTAGTATTTGGTTACAAGGCCGGTATGGGCGTCTATAACGTTGATTCCGGCCTCTGTGGTGGCGTAAACCAGATTTCCTTGAGCGTCTTCAATGAGGCGGCTTCCAAGGCGTGAGCTGAGGTAGATGCTGGAGTCCGCTTGCGGGGAGGGATAGCGGAAAGGGCTGAGCCAGTGAGGCGGCAGGCTGCGGCGGGCCTTTCGGTCCCATTCGTTGAGGCCCACACCTTCCCAGGTGACTATCCAGAAGCGTCCCCGGCTGTCCTCCAGAAAGTCCGAAATCCAGTTGGCCCCGTCCAGAAGCCGGGCTTCCCGCTGCTCCTCGGGAAGCGGCCCGGTAAGACGGTCCTTATACACCTTTTTGCCATCCTTCCAGACCTCCCATCCGGTGTTGTTCCACAGGCCCACGTAAACCGCCCCGGTGCTGTCCTCGTAGAGGCTGGACACCCTTTCTTCGGCCGTGCCCGTCCATATTTTCCCGCTACTGTCCTGCAGGATGGCTGTGACATTAGCCGATGAGAGGGTCTGCACCTTTTGATAAGCCGGGCAAATGACGGAGAGACCGTTGTCTCCTCCCACCCAGATATTGCCCTCACGGTCCTCAAAAATGCAGTAGAGCTCCGTAGAAGGCGTTTTATACACAGGCGTCTTCTCTGGCGCCTCTACGTTTACGGGCCCCATACCGTAGGACCCGGCTGCCCAGATCCGGCCTCTGTGATCCGTTAGGAGACGGGCGTGCGCAATGGGCAGTCGGCCATGGGGAATGACCTTCCCGTTCTCAAAGGTGGATAAGATAGAGGTGTGGTCGTCAAAGGCGTATAGACGGCCTCCGGTCTCGGCATAACTGCCGGTGCAGAATCCGCCCTCGCCAAAAGGATGGATGACCGTGGGATGCTCCCTGTCTTCCACGTACTGAAAACGGACAATTCGGCCGGCCAGCCAGAGCCTGCCGTCAGAAGCCTCAAATATCTGATAATAAGGGTAATCCCCTTCGGAATCACGTTTGTCGTACCAGCACCGGGCCTCTTCCCGGATGCCGTTTTTGTACGACAGTTTCAGAAGTAGCGTGTCTCCCACCGTGGCCCAGACAAAGCCCGCGGAATCGGCCAGGAGAGCGCGGATGTTCCCTTTGATAATGTCATTCTGAGCGGAGCGCAGCGGAGTCGAAGAATCTCCTCTCACTGTCAACCCCTCCGTGGTCCCAACCCATAATCGGCCATCCTTGTCCACGGTAAGGGCATTCACCCTGCCATACTCTTTGAAACTTCGGAACTGCATACCGTCAAAACTGGCGAGGCCATTTCTTGTCCCCACCCAGAGGAGCCCTTCGGCATCCTGCGCGATGGCATATACCGTATTGGACGGCAATCCGTCGGCCGAACTGTAATTCACAAAACGAGGTTCCTGCGCCCGTAGAACGCAAGAAAGCAGGAACATCAATATGACGACAAGGCGGCGCATCCTCCCGCAAAGGTATCAATTCCTTTCGAAAAAAACTTGCAAATCAGCACCCTGTGGCGGATTCCGCCACAAGGGAGTCATTCGACCGTGCTAACTTTGCAGAAAACACACGTACGCTATGAAAAAGATTGTAATGCTATTATTGGCCATTGTGCCATGCGGCTGCGAACAACTGTTATCAGATCAAAACAACAATATAAGAAATCTTGAAGTGAAGGATATCGAATGGGTCCAACATCAGTACACGATTGTAATACCCGGTACAGCGTTCAACAACGCCATGCCTGAGGGTTTGAAACACTGGAACGGTTATTACACCTCATTCATTGAGACTTGGCCGGAGTCTTTTAAAGGCAAGAAAGAGCCAAGTTGTGTGTGTTCGCACCGGCGCTGGTATCCCGGAGACTATGGCTATATGTTTTGGGACGACTTCGGTAAAGATACCGTCCGCCCCGAAGGTTCATGGTACGAATACGGTAAGGATAGCCATCCTTTTACTAAAGAAGTGCTTTCAAGCGGCAAAACGCAAGTGACGTTTGACATGTACGGGCGCACGTGGACCGGAATCCTGGAGGATAACCCCATCCTTCTTTCCAGCGACCACGATGACTTTACCATGGAATTTCACAAACTCCTTGAAACTCCCTACGACGGTTCGTTGGATGAATTGCTGCAGGAAATAATTGATGGCGATAATTGATAAAACCACATAATCAAATGAAAAAGATTCTTTTTACCATGCTGGCCTTATCGGCCCTTATCCTGTTATCATGCAACAAAGATGACGATGGCGGATCAAATGCTAAAGTCACTTTCCGCAAAGCCAATATCTCCGGTGCCGGTATGCTGGCCCTTGCCCAGGGAGGCGCGGCCACAAAGGCGGAGGGCGATGTTTCCGTAGGGCCCAATGCGTTATATACCGTTTCGGCCGACGGGTCGATGGTACAAGTGACCTACAATGTGGATGTGGAAGGGGCCGATGGAGAAGTGGCGGAAACCATCAAGGCCAACCTTATCATCTCTCCAGGTTTCGTTTTCCCTGTAGGGGAAGGCTGGCTGTGGCTTGCCAACTGCTATTACGACGTTGCGGAAGGCTGGGAGAATTGCTCGCTGCCGCACGGTCCGGAGAGGAACGCCCTCAGCACCATTCTTAACGATTTCAACAACGCCCACCACGACCGGCACGGTGCCCATTACCTCGTCCGAAAGAGCGACGGGGCCTTGTTCGAATGGACCCTCGAGGCCGGTGCCCCGGACGGCATGGACGACGGCTTTAAGCAGCCCACCTTCCTGAACGGATGGTTCCACCAGCAGGGAAAGAATTTGTTTGTCAGGACCGGAGGCTGGGCATATGACGGCGCTTATCCCAATCCGGCCAACGCGCCTTCACTGGTAGGTCTTATGGACAAAGGAAACACCCTGGATGCCGTGAATATCCTGGGCGACAATATCTCCTGCTGGAGACTCTGCCCGGCCAGCGATTGTCTGGGAGGAGCCTTCTCCTATCCCGGCATGAACGGCATGGCGCAGGGCATTCTCGCGCCTCCATCTTATGAGCCCGTGCTCCTTCAGGATGACACCCAGGATAAACGCGCGTTCCTTGTTTCCATCGGCGGAAAACTTTACCTGGTGCATAGCTATCACAAAAATGTCCAGGAAGGAGAATGGGGAAAGGACTACGAATCCTGGATAGAATTGCACACCGAGTTCTACAATCTCAATGTTACTTCCACCTCCATCCAGAAAGGGAGTCTCATCTGGTCCAGCACAGAAAAGAACAAAAATGGGGAGCTTATTCCGGAAGGGACCTATATCTCCGCCGGGGAAACCCTCAGCTGGTGGAACGAGAACCTGATTTACACCTTCGACCCCAAGGCGGCAACGGTCTCTTCCCGCACCCTTCCCGCACATTATCCGGGAAACGAGGACGCGTATGTGGACGGCGTGGCATACGTGGCCGACGGGACCTCCGGCTACTGGGAGTGCGACCTGTCCAGGGATGCGGCTGAATATGTAACGCTGGATTGGAGCAGCGCGGCCGAGTACCAGGGCAAAATCGTCCCCGGGACCCTTCGGCTGGTTCGTTTCGAAGCTGCGTCCCTCACCCTTCAGTTCGTCGCCTATATGACAAATGGGACGGAACTATCCTTCTACACCTCCGTCTCGGGCTCTGACCGGGGCGTCATCAAAACCTCTGTCGGAAGCGAAAACAACGCCGGGATGGTGGTCACCACGATGGTGAGGTTGAATTAAAGCGCACGCTATGAAAAGGTTTGTATTGACTGCGACCATCTTTCTTCTTGTCGCATTTGGCGTTTTTGGCCAGAATGCCAGGATTGTGGGCGAACAGTGTCCGGGGTGTGCTGTTTATGTGCGGGGGCGGCATCTTCGGCCTTCCGATCACAAGGCCGGCTGCTGGTGGCTGGCGCAGCAGCAGTCGGAGTCTTCCTCATCCTCTGCAGAGTCCGGCGCTTCCTGGGGAAAGAGTCCTTATTCCGACAGCGACTTCTTCGGTTTGGTAGAGGGGAAACCGCTCACGAACGATGAGTATTATGAACT
>CAJOMB010000057.1 GCA_905235615.1 uncultured Bacteroidales bacterium
AAGGAAACCGGCGAGCAGAAGACCATCCTCTTCAACCTCTCCGGTCACGGTTTCGTGGACATGAGCGCCTACGACCAGTACATCTCCGGCGAGATGCGGGACTACAAGCTCACCGACACGGAACTCTCCAAGTTCATGGAATCGGCCGACAAGCTGAACGCCTAATCCACAATTACCAGGGCCGATGAAGGGTGGTTGAAATGGAGGGAGACGATGGGCGCGACGGTGCGGTTGAGGGTGGCCTTCCACCAGGCATCGAACACAACGTTGTCGGTGGGCCACTGAAGACCCTCGGAAGCAATCCGGAGCGTATTGTCGGCACTGAAAAGAGAGAACCTGCGGCCTTCACCCAGATGGAGGTCGCAGGTATCTGTTATGGCGAAGGCGGTCCCGTAGTCGGAGACCATGGTCACCTTGCGCTCGCCCAGGTCAAACAGGCGGGTATATTCCATCAGAAGGCCCAGATTGCCGATGGTATGGTCTTCCCGGAGGCCCGTAGCGCCCAGAATCACAATCTCGGCAAGTTCGGGATGCTCCCGCAGCACCCAGCGCATGGCCTTGGTGAGGTCGTTGTCGTCTTGTTCGCGCTCGCGCACCACCACGGCGGAAAACTGCTTCTGGAGTGCCTCCGGAAGGGTGTCCATGTCTCCTACCACCGCCAAGGGGCGGGCCGATGGATTGTGCGCCAGGAGCTTTTCCAAGGCCCCGTCGCAGCAAACCACCCCTTCGGCCGAATCCAGCAGATACAGCGGATAGGGCTGGGTGGGGAAAGCTCCGTCGCATAATATGACGATGCTCGTCATTTTCATGGCAAGTTATTCTTCAGGAAGGGGTTGGGCCTTGGCCATTTCTTCCTTGGAAGTGCCCTGCGTGGTGGTATAGGCGGTAGGATGGCGGAAGCCCAGCAGGAAGTCGTGCACTTTCATGCGTTTCTTGCCGCTCAGCTGCAGGTCCGTGATGGCGATGGCCCCGTCCTGCGTGGCAATGGCAAAGTACGTCTTGCCGTCGCTCAGAACCGTGCCGGGAGCCGCATGGAGGTCTGTCCGGATTTCCCCGAAGAAAATCTTGAGCTGGACAGGAGATTCTTCGCTTCGCTCAGAATGACAGAGCTCCGTATAGGCGCAGGGGAAGGGAGAGAGGCCGCGGATGAGGTTGTACACGTGTTTGGAGGTGTCGTTCCAGTCGATGTGCTGGAGCTCGCGGGAGAGCTTGGGAGCGGGCTTGAGGAGCTCGGAGCCCTGGATGAAGCTTCGCTGCACGCGCAGTTCCACGTTCTTCTGGATGAGGCCTTCCACCGTTTCCACCACTAACGTGGAACCCAGCTCCATGAGCTTGTCGTGGAGGTCTCCGGCCGTGTCCGTGGGCTCTATCCGGCACTCGGAACGCAGGATGATGCCACCCGTGTCAATCTTCTGGTCTATCATGAAGGTAGTGACGCCGGAAATGTTCTCTCCGTTGATCACCGCCCAGTTGATGGGAGCGGCGCCGCGGTACTGCGGCAGCAGGGCGGCGTGCAGGTTGAAAGTGCCCAGCTTGGGCATCTTCCAAACCACCTCCGGCAGCATACGGAAGCCCACCACCACAAACAAATCGGCCTTCCAGGCGGCCAGGTCCCTGAGGAACTGCTCGTCCTTGAGTTTTTCCGGCTGCAGCAGCGGAAGACCTTCCGCCACCGCATATTTCTTGACGGCGCTCTCGTTCATCCTGAGCCCGCGGCCGGAGGGCTTGTCCGGGGCGGTCACCACGCCCACCACTTTGTAACCGGCTTTCCGGAGCGCCTGGAGCGGCCCCACGGAGAATTCCGGCGTACCCATATATACAATACGTGTCTGTCTGAACATACGAATAAGTTGACTCTTGAATTTTCTGAACCCGCTCTTGAGCAAATCTACATGGAATATGCTGGCGTCCTGGATGGCCTTCACCGTCAAGTAGGCTCCTAACGGCCCCAGGATAAAGGCCGATATGAATTTGCCCACGAAGGCGGTGGTCTGTCCGTTGTTGGCCAGCCGCTCTCCGATGATGTCGATAACCCAGTAGAGCACGAAGAACAGCATGGAGAAGATGGCGGGCGTGCCCAGACCGCCCTTTTTGAGCAGGGCGCCGATGGGTGCGCCGATGAAAAAGAGCAGCATGCAGGCCAGGGCCTGGGCGAACTTCTTCCAAACTTCCACGTCCGTTCGGTAGATCAGGTGGGTATAGTCGGCCGAATCCATGATCTGGCTCTGGGCTATGCTCTGGTACTGCCGGGCATTGGAGGCGGCATTGTCATAGGCCCTCTTTTTGTCACTCAGGCTCTTCCAGGGGCCGTCCGTGTGCGGCTCCAGCACGGTGGAGGAGACGCTGCGCCAGGAGGTGTCCAACTGTTTGCGCCTTTCCAGGACATTCTGCCGCAGGAAGTCTTCCACATGCCGCTGCGTGCCCTTGTCCACCAGGGCCTGGAGGGAGTCGTGCCCGTGCCGCAGGGACTTCAGGTTCATGGAGCGCACCTGCTCTCCGTAACGGGCGCTGTCAGACTGGTGGTAGGCGTAGTTCTCCAGCGGAATCACCATTTCCTGTGTCTGGAAGGCCACCCGCTGCAGGGCCAGGGTGGTGTCCCGGTATTTGCGGGAGTTCTCCTCCTGGTAGTTGATGCCGTTATACAGGGAGAAGGTGAGATAATCCTTGGCCTTGGACATGCGGATGATGCCGCTGTCGGCCACCGTGAGGCGGGTATTGCCCTTGCCGGTCGAATGGTCATACACCTGGATGCCATGCATCATCCCCGTCTTCTTGTCCCGGGAATCCACCCGCAGGATATAGCCCTCGATGCCGTCGTAGAAAGTTCCGGTGGGGATTTTGATTTCGCTTTTTGTCCGGCCGATATCATCCCGCATGGTGTAAATCTGGTTGATGGAATAGGGAACCAGCCGGTCTCCCACGTAGAAGGCCGCCACACAGATGAAACCGCAGACGACGGTCATGGGAAGGAGCACCCGGGCCAGGGAGATGCCGGAGGCCTTCATGGCCGTGAGCTCGAACTTCTCGCCCATGTCTCCCAGCGTCATCATGGAGCTCAGGAGGGTGGCCAGGGGAATGGCTAACGGCAGCACCGTGCCGCTGCCCCACATCAGGAATTCCAGGATTACCTTGAACTCCAGGCCCTTCCCCACCAGTTCGTCAATGTAAACCCAGAGGAACTGCATCACCAGTATGAAGACCACAATCGCCAGGATCGCGAAAAACGGTCCCACGAACGATTTGACTAAATACTGGTCTAATTTTTTCATTCTGTAAGATTGCCGATCAGGTCGGCAATGACGTCGTGCGTTGTCGGGACGTCATGCCCGGCCCCGACCGGGCATCTGTTATCCAATAGCTATTTCCACCAGTTTATCCAGTGCCTGGGGCAGGCCTTCCACCAAACGTCCGCCGGCCGTGGCTATGCCGGGCTGTCCGCCGCCGCCGCCCTGAATGAATTTGGCGGCTTCGCGGATGTCCTTGCCGGCATTCTTGCCCTTGGCTACCAGGTCATTGGAGTACATGAGTACCAGGTTGGGCTTGCCGTCAAAGGCAAAGGCGCCGGCCAGCACCAGGTTCTGGGCGTTCTTCTGCAAAAGAAGGGCCATGTTGCGGGCCAGGGCCGGATCCATGGAATGGTCGAAGCGGACCACCCGGATTCCGTTCATCTCCACGGCCTGGGATTCCAGTTTCTGGGCCAGTTGGGCGGCCTTTTCGGCGGCCAGCTCTTCCAACTGCTTGCGGGCGTCGGCGTTCTCGCCTATCATCTTCTGGATGGCGGCGGTGAGGTCCGGCACGTTGTTGAACAGGGCGCGGACGGTCTTGAGCATGTCTTCTATGCTGTGGATGACCTCCTCGGCGGAAGCGCCCGTCACGGCCTCGATACGGCGCACACCGGCGGCCACGGCGCTCTCGGACCTTACTTTGAACAGGCCGATGGTACCGGTGGAACGCGTGTGCGTACCGCCGCAGAGCTCGATGGAGTCTCCGAAGCGGACCACCCGCACCACGTCTCCGTACTTCTCTCCGAACAGGGCCATGGCACCCATCGCGCGGGCTTCGTCCAAGCGTGCGTCCCTCTTTTCGCAGAGGGGTTCATCGGCCCGGATGAGCTCGTTCACGCGGCTCTCCACGGCGCGGAGCTCCTCGTCCGTCACTTTCTGGAAGTGGGAGAAGTCAAAGCGGAAGTAGTCCGGTCCCACGAAGGAGCCCTTCTGCTCCACGTGGGTGCCCAGAATTTCGCGGAGGGCCTGGTGCAGCAGATGGGTGGCCGTATGGTTGTTCATGATGCGCTGGCGGCGCTTCCCGTCCACCACGAGGGTGAAGGTCTGGGTGCCGTTTGCGGGCAGTCTCTCTGCCAGATGGATGCTCAGGTTGTTCTCCTTCACGGTGTTCAGGATGGCAATCTTCTCACCGTCGGCCCCTTCGATACAGCCGCTGTCTCCCACCTGGCCGCCCATCTCCGCATAGAAGGGAGTGCGGTCGAAGACCAGTTGGAAGTATTCCTTGTTCTTCTGTTTGACGGTGCGCTGCTTCAGGAGGCGGGCGCCTTCCACCTGGAGGGTGTCGTAGCCCTCGAAGACCACCTCGTCGCCTTCGGCAAACACCGTCCAGTCTCCGAACTCGTTGGCGGTGGCGTTGCGGGCGCGTTCCTTCTGCTTCTGAAGCTCCACGTCAAAGCCTTTCAGGTCTACAGTGTAGCCCTTCTCGGAGGCGATGAGTTCCGTGAGGTCGATGGGGAAGCCGTAGGTGTCGTACAGCACGAAGGCGTCCGTGCCGGACACCACCTTGGCGGCGGCGTTGCGGGCCATGTTGTCTTCCAGCATGCGGATGCCGCGGTCCAGGGTGCGCAGGAAGGCGTTTTCTTCCTCGCGGATCACGTTCTCGATGAGCTTCTCCTGGGCCTTGAGTTCCGGGTAGGCTTCGCCCATATCGGCCACAAGCTGGGGGATGAGGCGGCACAGGAAGGGCTCGGTGAAGCCCAGGAAGGTGTAGCCGTAGCGGACGGCGCGGCGCAGGATTCTGCGAATCACGTAGCCGGCCTTCACGTTGGAGGGCAGCTGGCCGTCGGCAATGGAGAAGGCGATGGCGCGGATGTGGTCTGCAATCACGCGCATGGCCACTTGAACGTTGCCGCCCTCGGCATATTGATGGCCGGAGAATTCTTCCACCTTGCCGATAAGGCCGGAGAAGACGTCCGTTTCGTAGTTGCTCTTCTTGTTCTGCAGAATCATGCACAGGCGCTCGAAACCCATGCCGGTGTCTATGTTCTTGGCCGGGAGCGGCTCCAGATGGCCGTCGGCCTTGCGCTCATACTGCATGAACACCAGGTTCCAGATTTCGATGACATCGTCGTTGTCCGTGTTCACCAGCTCGCGGCCGGGAATCCTGGCAATCTCCTCGTCGGGACGGAGGTCGATATGAATCTCGCTGCAGGGGCCGCAGGGGCCGGTGTCACCCATTTCCCAGAAGTTGTCGTGCTTGTTGCCGGTGAGCACGTGGTCGGCCGGAAGGTGCCTCAGCCAGGCGGCCTGCGCCTCGGTGTCCAGCTCTGTCCCGTCTTCCGTGGATCCTTCGAACACGGTGGCGTAGAGTTTGGTCTTGTCTATCTTATATACTTCGGTGAGCAGCTCCCAGGCCCAGTCGATGGCCTCGGTCTTGAAATAGTCTCCGAAACTCCAGTTGCCCAGCATCTCGAACATGGTGTGGTGCCGGCCGTCGTGCCCCACGGCTTCCAGGTCGTTGTGCTTGCCGCTTACGCGGAGGCACTTCTGGCTGTCGGTGGCACGGGGGTATTTGGGGGCGGCGTTGCCCAGGAAGATGTCTTTGAACTGGTTCATGCCCGCATTGGTGAACATGAGCGTAGGGTCGTTCTTGATGACCATGGGGGCGCTGGGGACCACGGTGTGGCCCTTGGAAGCGAAGAAGTCCAGATATTTCTGGCGGATTTCCTTGGATGTCATATCTCTATTTTTAACCTGCAAAATTACGCAAAATTCCACGAATATCCTTGTGGCGGGCATAAAAATTGCTACCTTTGCAGACTCCACGCGAGCTTTATGGCCAAAGGAAGGAAGAAATATGTGCTGAATCCGGAGACACTCACGGTAGATGTCCGGGAGCAAACCCATATCTATGGCTGGCAGGTGGCATTGGTGACCACGGCCGGCCTCATCCTATTCCTCCTGTTCATGTGGCTGCAGGTGGGAGGAACCCGGCAAGACCTTCCCAAAACGGCCATCCTGCGCCGCCGGAATGCGGAATGGAACGCCCGGATAGACCTGATGTCCCAACAGCTGGACCGCTACGAGGAACTCCTGGTGATGCTGGAAGAAAGGGACGACCGCATATACCGTTCCGTATATGGTCTGGATGAGATTCCCAAGGCTGTCCGGAATTCGGGCCTGGGTGGCGCCAACCGCTATGCGGAGCTGGAGGGAACGGCCGTGGAGGGCATTGTCCGCCGTCTGGACCAGTTGGAAAAGCGCGTGTACATCCAGTCCAAATCCTTTGACGACGTGTCCATCCTGCAGCGGACGGCCGGTGACATGGCCACCCACATCCCTGCCATTCCTCCGCTCAATACGGATCCTTCCACTTACAGGCTTTCCAGTCCCTTCGGCTACCGCATCCATCCCGTCCTGGGCTATGGCAGGCGGCATACGGGCATGGACTTCGCCTGCCCTTCGGGCAATCCCATCTACGCCACCGGAGACGGCGTGGTGGTGAAGGTGGCGCGGGACAGGACCGGCTACGGAATCCACGTGGAGGTGGACCACGGCTTCGGTTACAAGACCCGTTACGCCCACATGTCGCGCATAGACGTGACGCTGGGGCAGCGGGTTTCCCGCGGAGACTGCCTGGGCCTCACGGGCCGCAGCGGTTTGGTTTCCGGGCCGCACCTGCACTATGAAATCATGTACCGCAAGGAATACGTGAACCCCGCTTTATATATGGACCTGACCATCCCGGCCTCCGACTATGCCGCCATGGTCAAAAAACCGCAGAACTGATGGCAGCGAAGAAAAAAACCAGCAAGGGAAGGCGCATTCTGATGGCATTCTTCCGCTATACGGTGGCTTCTGTATCGGCCGCCATCCTTCTGTATGTGGTCTTCGCGCTGCTGTTCTCCACCTCGGAAGAGAGGCGGCTCCAGAAGGAAAACCGCCTGTACAGCAATATGTACGGGGCCATGGTGGCCAGGGCGGAACTCATTGGGGACGTGGTGGACGGCCTGCTGGAAAAGGACGACACCATCTACCGGGTGCTCTTCGACACGCCGCCGCCCTCTTTGGAGGATATCGGAGGCTACAGGGCCGATAAGGAAGACTCGGAGGGCCTGCCGGAGCGGTATTACATAAAATCGGCCTCTGAGCAGTCTGACAGCCTGATGCTGCTGGCCTCCCGGATAGACGCCCGTTTCGATGACATCTTCCGCATTCTGCAGGAAAAGGGCGACAGCGTCCCGCCCCTTTCCCTTCCCCTCAGGAATATGTCTTATGTGCAGGTAGGGGCTTCCATCGGCATGAAGCACAACCCGGTGTACGACCTCACCGTCCAGCATGAAGGGCTGGATCTGGTGGCGCCGCAGGGGGCCAGGGTCTATGCAGTGGCGGCGGGCAAGGTGTCTGAGGTAGTACGCTCCCGCAAAGGGCTTGGGAACGAGGTTACCATAGACCATGGGAACGGTTATGAAACCAAGTACAGCCTGCTGGGAGAGATTTCCGTGGTGAAGGGCCGCTCCGTGCGCATGGGCCAGGAAGTGGGCACGGTGGGTATCTCCACCTCCGTGGCGGCGCCGCATCTTCATTTCGAGGTAAGGCACAACGGGGAAGTGAAAGACCCCATAGACTATTTCTTCGCTTCCTTGAGTCCGGAAGACTATGAGCGCATGCGCTTCATGGCCGCAAAAACGGGCCAGTCAATGGACTAATAGCCGTTGCGGTCCATTTCGCGGCGGAGGTCTTTGTCCTTGATGCTCTGGCGCTTGTCGTATTCCTTCTTTCCTTTGGCCAGGGCTATCACCAGCTTGGCGAAGCCGTTGTCTGCAATGAAAAGCTTTATGGCCACGATGGTGAGCCCTTTTTGTTTATCGGCCTGGAAAAGATGCCTCAGCTCCTTGCGGTTCAGCAGGAGGCGGCGGTCCCGCACGGGCTCATGCTGGCCCCAGCTGCCCCAGTGGTACTGGGCGATGTTCATGCCCCGCACGAAGAGCTCTCCGCCCACGAAGAAGCAGTAGGCGTCCTGCAGGGAGCATTTGCCTGCCCGGATGGACTTGATCTCCGTTCCCACCAACTGGATGCCGGCGGTATAGGTCTCCAGGAACTCGTAATCAAACGAGGCCCGGCGGTTCTTGATCTGTATGCTGCTCTTGGCTTTGGGCATAGGATTGCAAAGGTAACACATTTTTTTGGCCGATTCAAAAATATATACTACCTTTGCCTTCCCGTTTGGGATATGTGGATAGATTTGGCTGCTTGCAACCACGTTAAAAAATGCTAAAATTACATTTCATATCAGTGTTTTGTGTTTTTAGCCTCCGCATATAGCCCGGGGCTAATTTTTTTCGTCATGCCTGGAGCTTATCGGGCATCACAAGACAGCAAGACCATGAAGAACTATTTGTTTACATCCGAATCCGTCAGTGAGGGCCATCCCGACAAAGTGGCCGACCAGATTTCTGACGCCATCCTTGACGAATTCCTCCGCCAGGACCCTGAGTCCAAGGTGGCCTGCGAGAGCTTCTGCTCCACCGGCATGGTGGTGGTGATGGGCGAGGTGAAATCCGAAGCCTACGTAGATATCCAGAATACGGTGCGCAGCACCATCCGCCGCATTGGCTACACCAAAGCCGATTATATGTTCGACGCCTCTTCCTGCGGCGTCCTGAGTGCCCTGCATGAGCAGTCGGCCGATATCAACCGTGGCG
>CAJOMB010000058.1 GCA_905235615.1 uncultured Bacteroidales bacterium
TGGTGCCCCTGCACCTGACAGACCGCGCCTCCGTCACCGCCGGCAGCTTTACCACCGAAGCCGCCCTGCAGGTGGGGAACAGCGGTTTTGAGGAGTATATGGCACAGTCTTATACAACACCGGTTATCTTAGCCCGCGATTTCAATGTCACCTGGTGGCAGCTGTACAGCAATACGTCCACCGCATGGTGGGGCGTCAATGCCTTGCAAACCATCGAAGATGGCTCGGTAGATACTGCTTATCAGGATTATAAAACCTATCCCTGTGTGGCGTTGTTCAACTCCGGTGCCTATTCCGGGAACAGCGTGATGCTGGCTACGGTGTACATTGGAGCTGACGCTGCATCTGAGTGGGTGCACGGTAATACCAATTATCCCGGAGAAATATTCCTGGGAACGGCCAACAACAAGAACAAGGGCTCATGGGCCAAGACTTCCGAGGGCCACGCTTTCGCCAGTCGTCCGTCGGCCCTGGCCTTCATGCACCGTTTCAATCCCAATGGCGCAGCCTATTATGCGCAAGTTCAGGTACTGGATGTTTCCGGGAATGTGATAGGATCCGGTGAGAAGAATGACGGAACGGCCGCTGTGAACGCATGGACAAAGGTGACCATTCCCATCACCTATTCCGTAAGCAACCGGAAGGCAGCACAGCTCCGTATCAGCATCCGTTCCTCCAAGAGCGGGGGCGAGGGTGTCCGTAAACTTGCGGACATCTCCACCCTTTCGGGCACGCACAAAATTTACTGCGGCAACGCCCTGTATGTGGACAATGTGGAACTCCTTTACGAATAACAGATTATGAAAAAAATACGCTATATTATTGCAGCCGCTGCTGCCGTGGCAGCCTGCACAGCTCAAAGCACAGAATCGGAGGGTAACGGACAGCTTTCCCTCACTGCGGTCCGGGAGGGCGCCTATGCCACCAAGGCCAACGATGCCCTGGCCGATTTCGTCGTGGACATCGTCCGCCCGTCCGACGGCTGGACCAAGCACTATGACCGGTACATGGACATTCCCCAGACCATTTCGCTGGGCAGCGGTGACTATACCCTCACCGTGGCCTCGCCTGAGTACCGCGATGCCGCCTGGGACCTGCCTTACTACAAAGGAACGGCTGATTTCACCATCCGCGTGGACGAGCTCACGCCCGTGAACGTGACGGCCACCCTGCAGAACATGAAGGTGAGCTTTGTCCTTACGGAGAGCTTCAAAAGCGAGCTCAGCTCCTATTCCGTCGTGGTCACCAATGCCACGTCCTGGGATGCGGCCGATGCTGCCGGGAAAACCCTCACCTGGTCTTCCCTCACCGGCGATGTGGAGCAGAAGGCCGGCTACTTCTCCGTGGCCCCGCTTCGCGTGAATGTGGACGGTTACCGCGCCGTGGATAACAGCGAAAGCCATTCGGAGCTCATTATCTCCGATGTGGCGGCGCAGGACCATCACATCATTACGCTGGACGCCCGCGTAACCGGCCTGGTGAGCGGCGTTGCCATTACCATCGACCCTTCCGTGAACGACCGGGAGAGCGATGTGACGGTGCCCGGCTGGGACGAGGTTCCCGTGGATGGCGGTGACAACGGCGATGAGGGTGATTCCGGTGAGGATCCTGGTGACGACCCGCAGCCTTCCACCGCCCCAGCCATGACCTGGGACGCGAATCCGGAGTTTGCCTCGACGCCTATTACGGATCCGATGGATGTGAACATTACCATCACCGCTCCGGAAGGAATTAAAAGCTTTGTGATTGATGTGGATTCCGCTACTTTGGGGAGCATCATCGCCGGTATGGGCGGTGTGGAAAACCCGGACGGGACGGTGAAAATGGATTTGATTGACAATGCCAATCTGGTGAACTATTTGGGAACGCTGGGCGTTCCTACGGGCGACAAGCTCAAAGACAAGACGGAGGTGGAGTTCTCCCTGTCCGGCTTGGTCCCCTTGATTTTGGGTTTTGAACCTGAAAAAGGCTCGGAGCATATTTTCACCCTTACGGTAACGGACAACAAGAACCAGAGTCTGGAGAAGGCCGTCGTATTCTATGTGGAGTAGCCTCATGAAAACAAGATATTGCCTTGCTGCGCTGCTGGCCCTGATGGCCTGTACGCGCGAAGCGGACCTGTCGCAGGGAGAGGGTTATCTCTCCGTGCGGCTCTCGGCTGACCTGGCGGTGACCCCGGTGGTGAAGGCTGAGGCCGGTGAGCCCGACCCTGTTTTCTCGTTGGAGATTATTCCGGTGGCGGGCGGAGAAACCATCCGGGTGCCCGATTACCGCACACTGGCAAGCGAGCCGCTCACGCTGCCGGTAGGAGACTACACCGTCAAGGCCGTTTCCGGTCCGGACACGCGCCAGAGTTGGGAGGAGCCCCGCTATGAGGCGGAGAGTGTGGCTCATATCCAGCCCGACCGGACTTGCGAACTGGCTCTTACCGCCACGCTGGCCCGTACCATGGTTACGGCCGAGTTCGACGCTGCCATCGGCGAATATTTCTCCGATTACCGGGTGACCGTATCCAATAACAGCGATGCCCTGGTATTCAGCCGCGGCAACGGAAATATGGGCAAAAGGGGATATTTGAAGGCCTCGGCCCTGGAATGGGACCTGTATATGGTGAACACCCAGGGTACCGCTTACCGGGTGGGGCCGGTGACGATTGAAAACGTACAACCCCGCCAGCATTATCATTTCAAGTTTACCATTGATGAGCAGACGCGTTCCCGGGCCATAAGCGGTGCGGGCCTCCTGCGGGTGCTGGTAGATGATTCCCTGAACGAGAAATACTATCAGCTGAACCTCGACTTCTCCGGGGAAGGGCTGCCTTCCATCACCGGGCAGGACTTTGACCTGGCGGATGGAATTGCTGTGAAAAAAGGCGACGAAAGCAGCCATAACATTGTGAATTTCAGCGCCCCCCGTGGTATCAAATCCCTTACATTCAGCCACGGTGACGACAAGCTTCTGGCCGCCGGCCTGCCGCAGTTCGTACAGCTGGTGGATGCGTCTGAAGATTTGCTGCAGAGCCTGTCGGCCCATGGTCTGGGGGTGTCGGCGCTCAGTTATGGGGAAACGGAAACCTCCATAGACTTCGGTCCCTTCCTCGCTGCGCTGCCCATGGGCGACTATTACCTGTCCCTGGATTTGATTGACGTGCGTAACCGCTACAGCGCCGCCACGGTGGTGCTGTCCGTGACCTCGCCGGTGGAGGCCGATGCCATCTCCGCAAAACCGTGGGCGGAATTCGCCATCCTCAGTGGCCGCTGGTACACGGAAGGGCGTCCTTCCGGCCTCCGCTTCCAGTGGAGGAAGGCCGGGGATGCGGACTGGACAGACTATACCGGAGACATCAGCTATAACGATGCCGCCGCGACTTTCAGTGCGGAACTCTATGGCCTGCAGGCTTATACGGCCTACAACTTCCGCGTAAAGACGGACAAGGAGGAGGAAAACCGTGAGCTGAACTTTACCACCGCTCCGGCCGGCACCATCCCCAACCTGAACTTCGACGACTGGTATCAGGACGGAAAAGTGTGGTATGCGGCCTCCGACGCCTCCACCCGCGTTTGGGATTCCGCCAACAAAGGGGCCGCTTCCCTGATAGGCAGCACTACTACGCCGGAGACCGAAACCGTAGTAAGTGGCAAGGCTGCCCGCATGGAGAGTGATTATGCGGTGCTCAAGTTTGCCGCCGGTAACATTTATATCGGCTCTTTTGTGAAGCTGGCCGGCATGGGCGCCGAACTGGACTGGGGTATTCCTTTCTCTTCCCGTCCGGTGGCCCTGCATGGCTATTACAAATACAGTCCGGTGAAAATTGACCGTACGGAGTCTCCCTATGACTACAAGAAAGGAGACATGGATGCCTGTTCCATCAAAATGTACCTCTGCGACTGGAGCGCCCCGTTCCGCGTGAATACGTCTGAAAGTAAATTCCTGCAGGACGACGACGCTTCCATCATTGCCATGTGCGACTTTACCTCCAACGTGGCCACTTCCGGCTATGTGGAATTCACCTTCCCGCTGCAGTACCGTGACGCCCGTACGCCCAAGTACGTGGTCATCGTGGGAGCAGCCTCCCGCTTGGGAGACTACTTCACCGGTGGTGAGGGCTCCGTCCTCTGGTTGGACGAGCTGTCCCTGGTGTACGACGCCGGAGCGCTTTCCGAGGAGGACCGTGCGCTGGTGGGTTACAGGAACTTATAATGATGAAAAAACTTTTCATGCTCCTCCTGGCGGCCTGCCTGGCCTTCCCGGTGCAGGCCCAGGAGAAGTTTACCCGCGGCTTCGAGGGAAAGAACAAGATATTCATCCCCAAGGGCGGCGTGGGCGGCGGCCTCAGCGCCTCCTGGCGCAAGTTCTCGCTGGGCGAGGACGAGGGCTTCACCGTGCTGTCCAAATATGTGGGAGACCTCAAGGGCGGTTACCGCACCCTGGGCGTGGCCCCCTCTTTCGAGTATTTTCCGTCCAATAACCTGAGCATCGTGGCGCGCTTCGAGTATTCCCGCCTGGGCGTGGACCTGGACAACGCTTCGCTGCATCTTTCGAATGACTTGGGCATAGACATCACCGGCCAGCACTACAAACGGCAGTCCTATGCGTTGGCAACGGGTGTCCGCTATTATGTCCCCTTCATGGGCAGCCGCATCTTCGGCTGGTTCGTGGAGGGTACGCTGAACGGCAGCTACGTCCAGAGCATGCTGTATGAGATGGATGACGAGCTCAAGCACGGGACCTACAACAGCAACTGGAAGCTGGCCCTGCGGATGGACCCCGGCATCTGCTTCTTCGTGCACGAGAACTTCGACTTCGAGGTGTCCGTGGGCCTGCTGGACCTTACCTGGAAGCTCACCCGCCAGAACGAGAACCAGGTGAAAGACAGCTCCGGAAGCAGCTTGGGGACAGGTTTGAACATTGATTTATTGGCCATCCGCTTCGGCGCCCATTTCTACCTATGGTAAAACGCTTGATACAAATGGCCCTCTGCGTTCTGCTGGCTGCCGGCTGCGTTTTCCCCAACGACCTGGATTATCCCCGGGTGGTGGGGAATATCGTGTCGTTGGAGCTGGAAGGGGCGAGGGAAGTACGCATCGACGCATCCTCCCGCCAGGTTTCCATCGTCCTGGAAGAATGGGCCGATATAAAGCACGTAACGGTGAAGGCCTGTACCCTCTCGGAAGGCGCCACCTGCGAAGAGATAGGGGAGTGGATGGACCTGAGCGCCCCCGTGAAAGCCGTGCTGCATACCTACCAGGACTACGAATGGACCCTGTACGCCACCCAGCCCATCGAGCGCTATGTGCGCTGCACCGGGCAGGCCAAGGATGCCCAGTTCAACCTGGAAACACGGAGCGTGTACGTGTATCTGCCCGATACCCGATCGCTTTCCTCCGTCACCTTCGAGGCCATGAAGCTGGAGCCCGAAGGCTCCGTCATCGTGAGCACCACCGGCTACGAGAGTGACTTGCAGCACCTCACCCTCACCACCCGGGCCGTGTCCTTCCCCATGACGCTGGACTGCGTGACCGAGCGCAGTTTCTTCGTGGAATGGAAGGACCAGGTGACAGAGTGGCACCTCAAGGCCCTCCAACTGAAGGTAAATACGGCCGTGAGCGAGGTGGAGCCCCATTGCTATTCCGCCCGCGTACGGGGTGTCTTCGCCTCCGACGGCGCCGCTGTGGCGGTGGAATACAAAAAGGCCGATGACACCGCCTGGCTTTCGGCCACCGACGTCACCGTGGCCGGCGTGGGCATCACCGCCCGCCTCACAGGCCTCACGCCGGGGACGGCCTACGAGTGCCGGGTGCGGGACGGGGAGGAAGTATCGGCCTCCATGCCTTTCGAGACGGCGGAAGCGGTGCAGCCGGACAACCTGAACTTCGATTCCTGGCATTTGAGCGGGAAGGTGTGGAACCCCTGGAATGAGGGCGGTGTGCAGGTATGGGATTCGGCCAACAAGGCCACGGCGTCCTTTACCGGCAGCGCCACCACTCCCGACGAGGGTTTTGTAGCGGTGGCCGGAGCGGGCAAGAAGGCCTGCCGCCTGGAGAGCAGCTTTGCCGTGGTGAAGTTTGCCGCCGGCAGCGTGTTCACCGGGCAGTTTGTGAAGCTGCAGGGGATGGGAGCGGAACTGGCCTGGGGCCTTCCGTTCACGGGCCGGCCTGTTTCCTTGAAGGGTTACGCCGCCTACAAGTCCATGCCTGTCACGGACACGGATGCGGCGCATGCCTCCCTGATGGGGCAGCCCGATACGGGGCATGTGCTGGTGGCCCTCACCGACTGGCCGGAGCAGTTCCACGTCATCAGCTCCACGGCCACCTACGTGGACTTTGACAACGACTCCGCCATCATCGCTTATGGCCGATATGCTCTCTCGGAAACCACCGACGGGTACGTTCCCTTTGAGATTCCGCTGGAATACCGCAGCGACCGTACGCCCAGGTATCTGGTCATCGTGGCTTCCTCCAGCGCCCTGGGAGACTATTTCACCGGCGGCAGGGGCAGCACCCTCTGGGTGGACGAGCTGGAGCTGGTGTACGACTGACGCATCCGGAAAGCTTATATTGTAAGCCTGCGAAGTTTTTGTTAACTTTGTAGGACTATTGTATCTATGGATCAAAAGACCTTCAAGAAGTGGAACCTGATAGTGGGACTGGCCGTGCTGGTGATATCGGCCTTTACCTATCTTTCCACCATAGAGCCCACGGCGTCCTTTTGGGACTGCGGGGAATTCATTGCTTCGTCGTATAAACTGGAAGTGGGCCACCCTCCGGGAAACCCTGTATTCCAGCTCTTCGCCCGCTTTTTCACCATTCCGGTGGATGCACAGCATGCCGCCGTGGCGGTGAATGCCATGAACGCCGTTCTGAGCGCCCTCACCATCTTCCTGCTGTATTTCACCATCGTCTTCTTTGCGAGACGCTTAGTGGCGGGATCCCCGGTCAAGCCGGGACAGGCCATCGCGATCTTCGCCTCCGGCGCGGTGGGTGCGCTGGCGTACTGCTTCTCCGACACCTTCTGGTTCAGCGCCGTGGAGGGAGAGGTGTATGCCATGTCTTCCTTCTTCACGGCCTTAGTGCTCTGGGCCATGTGCCAATGGTACGAGCAGGCCGATGAACCCCACGCCAACCGCTGGATTGTGCTCATCACCTTCCTGATGGGGCTGAGTATCGGCGTACACCTGCTGAACCTCCTCACCATCCCGGCCTTCGTGTTCATGTTCTACTACCGGAAGAATCTGGACAAGAAGCTGTCCTTCAAGCAGCTGGCCGGCATTTTCGGGATCGGCGTAGTGATTGAGTTCCTGCTGGTGTACATCTTTATCCCGTGCTTCCCCAAGCTGGCCGCCTGGTTCGACCGCATCTTCGTGAACGGCTTCGGCCTTCCGTACAATACGGGCGCCCTCTTCTTCCTGGTAGGAGTGCTGGTACTGTGCTTCTGGGGGCTGTTCGCGTCCCTGAAGAAGCAGAGGGTATTCCTCAATACGGTGCTGCTGTGCCTGACCACGCTGGTGACGGGCTTCTCCCTGTTTTCCATCGTGATCATTCGCTCCAGCGTGAAAACGCCCACCAACGAGTATCAGCCGGACAACCCCTACACCCTGGTGCGTTACCTGAGCCGCGAGCAGTACGGCTCCACGCCGCTACTGTACGGGCAGTACTACGGGGCTCCGTATGAAATCAAGAGCGGCACTTACTGGGCACCCCTGAACGGGAAATACGTGAAAGCATCGGCCCCGGCCGACGCCGTCTATGCCCCCGAGGGCAAGATGCTCTTCCCCCGCATGTGGTCCAATGCAGACCAGCGTTACATAGATTTTTATCAGGAATACACCCGCGGCAAGGGCACTCGCGTCCGCGGCACCCAGCACCGCAAACCCTCCTTCGGGGCCAACCTGGCGTATTTCTTCGACTACCAGTTGAACTGGATGTACTGGCGGTACTTCATGTGGAATTTCGTGGGCCGCCAGAACGACATCCACAGTCCGCTGCCCGGAAACGTGTTCAACGGCAACTGGGAGAGCGGCATCACCTTCCTGGACAACATCCGCCTCGGAGACCAGTCCAACGCCCCGGCTCCGCTGCGGGAGAACAAAGGCAAGAACCACTACTTCTTCCTGCCGCTGCTGCTGGGCCTGCTGGGCCTGGTATTCCAGTTTGACCGGGACAAGAGGGGCAGCTGGATCGTGTTCCTGATGTTCTTCATGACGGGTATCGCCATCGTGCTGTACCTGAACCAGCCGCCTTACCAGGTGCGGGAGCGGGACTATGCCTATGCCGGGTCCTTCTACATGTTTGCGGTCTGGATCGGCCTGGGTGTGGCGGCCTTGTATCAGTGGATAACGGAGAATGCCAAAAAGGCCGACGGCCGCGTGGTGGCCGCTTGCACCGGGCTTCTCTGCCTGTGCGTGCCGGCCCTGATGGCCGCCCAGAACTGGGATGACCACGACCGTTCCCACCGCTACACGGCTCCCGAAATGGCCTGGAACTACCTTAATTCCGTGGGTCAGAACGGCCTGCTGGTCACCCACGGGGACAACGACACCTTCCCGCTGTGGTATGCCCAGGAAATCGAGGGCGTACGCACGGACGTGCGGGTGGTGAACACCTCCCTTTTGGGAACGGACTGGTATATTGACCAGATGAAGTGGGCCTGCAACGAGAGCAAGCCGCTGCCGCTCACCGTGCCAGCCTCCCAGTACCTCTACGGCACCAACGAGTTTGTGTACATTGCCTACGACGACGGTTCTCCCATGATGCTGAGCGACGTGATGGACGTGTTCAAGGACCCCAAGATGAAGATAGCCCTGGCAGACGGCACCAAGATGGATTTCATCTGCGCCCGCAACCTGATCATTCCCGTGAACAAGGAGAACTGCCTCAAATACGGTATTGTCCCGGAGAAGTATGCCTCCGAGATACCGGACTCCATCATGCTCACCATGTCCAAGGACAAGAGCTATATCTCCAAGCCGGAACTCTTCCTGCTGGACCTCCTGTCCAATTATCAGTGGGACCGTCCCCTGAGCCTCCTGAGCCAGGGCGGAGACCTCAATGTGGGCATCAAGGACTACCTCTATTACGACGGCTTCTCCTACCGCTTCACTCCGCTTAAGAACAAATTGAGTTCTACGGATGCCGGCCGGGTGGATGCCCTGGAGCTGTATGACAAGATGATGAACACCTACAAGTGGGACGCCCTCAGCCGCACGGACTGGTTCGTGGACTATCAGAACATGTACACCTTCCTGGGCGTTCTCAGCCAGCGCCAGCTTTTCGTGACGGTGGCCAACGCCCTCATCGACGCCGGAGAGGAGGAGAAGGCCCTGGAAATCCAGGACCTGTGCCAGCAGAACTTCCCGGAGCAGAACTTCCCCTTGGAGAGCATCCCGTTGGGCTTCTCCGGCAACGACTACATGGTGGCCCAGATGATTGAGAATTACTACCACCTGGGAGCGGCCGACAAAGCCCGCGACCTCACCCTCCGCTTTGCGGAGCCGCTGTTAGAGACATCGGCCTTCTATCTGGGATGGGGAAGCCTCGGCGGCAATGAGTTCGAGACCGCCAGCCGCGTCCTCCTCTATGTGGCCGATGTGTGCAAGCAGTACGGAGACAAGGAACTTTCCGATACCCTGGTGGACGAGCTGGAGGCCCTCCTGCATGCCGCCACCGGCCAGGCCTACGACGTGGAAGGCCTGGAAGACAGTTTGAGCGTAAACCCTTAATTCTTATATAAAATGAACCGCAACATTTTGCTGATGATGGCCCTCACGGTATGCGTGAGCGGCTTTGCCCAGCCCAGGGGCCCGCGTCCTTCTTCTCCCAAGGACGGTGAAAAGACGGAGGAAAAGAAAGAGGCGCCGGCCTTGAACTTGACCTTCTCCGAGGGTCTTTTCGGGGCCGCCCGGAATGAGAAAGACTGGTATCTGGAAATCCCGGACGCGCTGCTTGGACGCCGTTTCCTGGCCATTACCCGCTATGTGTCCAACACCGTGGGTGCCGGCGTGTACGGCGGCGAGGAGGTGAACGAGGCCATGCTCTATTGGGAGAAGGCCGCCAATGGCAACCTTCTGCTCCGCTCGGACGTCCTTGGCATTACCGCCCCCAAGGGCGATGTCATCGCCGAGGCCGTACGGGTGAGCTCCGAGAACCCCATCGTGGCTTCCTTCAAGCCGGAGAAAGGCGCATCGGCCGGAACCACCCGCATCAAGGCCAACAGCCTGTTTGAGGGTGATACGCAGGTCTTTTCCTTGGACAGCCGCAGCAAAAAGCAGTACAACCTGGGCGGCATCAAGGCCGATGCCAGTTTCATCCAGAGCATCCGCTCCTTCCCCATCAACACGGAAGTGACGGTGACCAAGACCTATAGCTACAACCAGCCCCAGACCGGCTCCGGCCCCGGCTCCGGTGGCCCTGCCGGCCGCAGCGTCACCCTTCCCGCCGGCCGCGAGACCGGCGCGGTGACCGTGGTGCTGAACACTTCCATGATCCTTCTCCCCGAGCAGCCCATGCAGCAGCGTTACTTTGACCCCCGCGTGGGCTACTTCGCCAATGGCTACAGC
Source organism: uncultured Bacteroidales bacterium (assembly GCA_905235615.1). GTDB lineage: Bacteria > Bacteroidota > Bacteroidia > Bacteroidales > UBA932 > Cryptobacteroides. The sequence continues at coordinate 10,556 of CAJOMB010000058.1, forward strand.
CTGTTCACGGACGAGCAGCAGGGCGTGCAGAGCATCCGCTTCATCACCCGCTGGCGCTTGGAAGCCCGTCCCGAGGATGTGGAAAGGCAGAAGAGGGGAGAACTGGTGGAGCCCGTCAAGCCCATCGTGTATTACATAGACCCTGCCACCCCCAAGCAGTGGGTGCCTTACCTGATAGCCGGCGTGAACGACTGGAACGCAGCCTTTGAGCAGGCCGGCTGGAAGAACGCCATCCGGGCCGAGGAATGGCCTCAGAATGCCCAGGAGCTGGGCATGAGCCTGGAGGACGCCCGCTTCTCGGTGATTCGTTACCTGGCTTCCCCCATTGCCAACGCCTACGGCCCCAACGTGCACGACCCCCGCAGCGGAGAAATCATAGAGAGCCATATCGGCTGGTATCATAACGTGATGACCCTGGTCCATGACTGGTATCAGATTCAGGCCGGCGCCATCGACCCCCGGGCCCGCGCCTTCAAGTATGACGAGGAGCTCATGGGAGACCTCATCCGCTTCGTATCTTCCCACGAGGTGGGCCATACGCTGGGCCTTCGTCACAACAAGGGTTCATCCAGCTTTACGCCTGTGGAGAAGCTCCGCGACAAGGAGTGGGTGGAGAAGTACGGCCACACCGTGAGCATCATGGACTACGCCCGCTTCAACTACGTGGCCCAGCCGGAGGACAATATCTCCAAGGAGGGCATCTACCCCCGCATCAACGATTACGACAAGTGGGCCATCGAGTACGGTTACAAGCCCACTTATATAGATGACGCCAAGGAGGACCACCTGTGGTGGAACAAGGAAATCATCGCCCGGCTGAGCGCCCGGCCCAACCTGTGGTTCGGCGGAGAGGGCTATGACGAGGACCCCCGCGCCCAGAGCGAAGACCTGGGCGACGATGCCGTTGCCGCCAGCAATTACGGTATTCAGAACCTCCAGCGCATTATCGGCCAGCTGCCCGAATGGAATTCCGAGGAGGCCAACATGTTCACCAACCTGAGCCGGATGTACAGTGCTCTGGTGCAGCAATATGGCCGATACATGGGCCATGTGGCCATGAATATCGGCGGGCGGTATATCACCAACCTGAGCGTGGAGCAGGAGGGCGTGAAATATGCCCCCGTCCCCAGGGAACGGCAGAAGGATGCCTTGAACTTCCTGAACCGGCGCCTGTTCCAGAAACCCTCCTGGCTGGTGGAACAGCCCTATATCTTCAATCTCTCCGACCATGCGGAGGCCCAGTATCTGTATCCGCTCATTAACAATGTGCTTGGCGCCGGCTCGCTCCTGCGCCTTGCCAAGCTGGATCGGATGGCCTCCTTCGCCCAGGCCTCTTCCGACAACTACAGCCCGGAGGAGTATCTTTCCGACCTCCACAAGATGATTTTCACCGAACTGGACAAGGGCGGAAAGGTGAGCAGCTACCGCCGCTATCTGCAGACGCGCTTTGTGACCACGGCGTTGGAGGTGGTGAAGTCGGACCGTTCCAAGACGTCTCCCAGCCGCGCCCTCGTGATGGGTGAAATCCTCTCCATCCAAAAGGCGGCCTCCAAGGCCAAGAGTTCGGATGCGGCCACCCAGGCCCACTGGCAGACGCTGGCCAAGCAAATTGAAAACGCACTCGACTAAGCCATGAACCAAAGAACTCCCATCTTCTTTTTTATCCTGGCCGTCGCCGCCAACCTGTATGGCTGCATGGCCGATGATGCCCTCAGAATGGCCTCCAAGCCGGCACTGATGCCGCTCCTGGCCCTTTCTGTGCTTGTTTTCGCCCTGAACAACCGGGTGGACCGGCGCCGGCTGGGACTCTTGGTTACGGCCGAACTTTTCGGCTGGGTGGGGGATGTCCTGCTCATGTGGTCGGACTTTCCTTTCTTCGCAGCCGGTATCGGGGCCTTCTTCATCGGCCATTTCTATTACCTGCGCATATTTGGCGGATTGTCCTGGAAAAGGTTGAGCTGGAAAACCTGGCTTCCCTGCCTGCTGCTCATGGGTGGGACGGAGTACGGCCTGGTACTCCTGCTCAAGATCGAGGGTACGCTGCTCATCCCCATGGCCGTTTACGGATTCATGCTCATGCTGCTCATTTTCAGCGCATTGTGTGGCCTGTTCCGGCTCAAGAACAAGGGCACTTGGTTCGTCGTGCTCATGGGAGCGCTCCTTTTCACCTTCTCGGACGCCCTCATCGCCGCCGACACCTTCGGCCTGTCCCACTTCGCCTTTCACAACCTTATCGTGATGGCCACCTACATCCTGGCCCAGGTTCTGTTGGCCGTGGGCGCCCTGAAGCGTTGACAGCTAAAATTACCGTTTAAGCCTCACATAGATGCTCAGCGGCAGAATTTTGCCGAAGGAGTCGTTGAAGGCCAGTTCTCCGGAGGTCATTTCACGGTAAGCGCCGTGGAAGGCCTCCCGCACCACCGTTTCCCCGAGGGCGGCGCTGTAGCCGTTGGAATAAAGGTTCAGGACCATGAAGGCGTCCCTTTCAGAGAGGATGGCCGATACATTCTGCAGCAGGCCGAAGAGGAGTTCGTCCAGCTTCCACTTCTCTCCGTCGGGGCCGTGGCCGTAGGCCGGAGGGTCCAGGATGATGCCGTCGTACTTGTTGCCGCGCTTGGCTTCCCGCTTGGCAAACTTGAGGGCGTCTTCCACCACCCAGCGGATGCCGTCCAAGCCGCTCCGTTCCATGTTTTCGCGGGCCCAGGTGACAACCTGGCGCACGGAGTCCAAGTGGGTGACATCGGCCCCGGCGCACTTGGCGGCCAGGGAGGCGGCACCCGTGTAGGCAAAGAGGTTGAGGACCTTGGGGGCGGGCAGGCCGTTGGCCTTGTGGATGCGGGAGAGGCGGGCGGTCTCCTTATAAATGAATTCCCAGTTGGGAGCCTGCTCCGGGAACACGCCCACGTGCTTGAAGGAGGTGAGTCCCAAGCGCAGGGACAGGTGGAGGTCGGAGGCGGCGTGGGTTTCAGCACCCGGCTCTCCGTTATAGACGATGCCCCACTGGTCTTCCATCTTTTTGGAACGCTCCCAGGTGCCGCTGTCCTCCTTGCCGGCCTTGCCGAATCCGGCGCCGGGCCTGAAGGTGACATGCAGCAGGCGTTTCCAATCGGCCTCGCTCATGGAGGGGGCCCAGAGGGCCTTGGGTTCCGGCCTTCTGAGGACATATTTTCCAAAACGCTCCAGCTTTTCTCCGTTTCCGGAGTCTATGAGTTCATAATCCTTCCAATACGGAGCCGGGAATTCTACCGCCATAGTTATTGATATTTTCTGCAAAGATAGTTAAATTTGCAGACTGTTGGAAAACAGATTCTTCGGCCAACGGCCTCAGAATGACAGGGACCAATGGTGAAAGCAATATTTTAACCACTATTATATGCAACAATTCATTGACAAGTACGACTTCAAAGGCAAGAAAGCCATCGTACGCGTAGATTTCAACGTTCCCCTGAACGAGAATTTCGAAATCACGGACGACACCCGTATCCGCCGTGCCATGCCCACCCTCAAGAAGGTGCTCGCAGAAGGCGGCTCCCTCATCATCATGTCCCACCTGGGCCGTCCCAAGAAAGTGGACCCCAAGTTCTCCCTCAAACACATCGTGGCCCATGTGAGCGAATGTCTCGGCGTGCCCGTCCAGTTTGCCGATGATTGCCAGAAAGCCAAGGCGCAGGCCGACGCCCTCAAGCCCGGCGAAGCCCTCCTTTTGGAGAACCTTCGTTTCTATGCAGAAGAAGAAGGCAAGCCCCGCGGCCTGGCCGAGGATGCCTCCGACGAGGAAAAGAAGGCCGCCAAGGCTGCCGTGAAGGCCTCCCAGAAAGAGTTCGTCAAGACCCTCGCCTCCTATGCCGACTGCTACATCAACGACGCCTTCGGCACCGCCCATCGCGCCCACGGCTCCACCGCCCTCATTGCCGAGTACTTCCCCAATGACAAGATGTTCGGCTACCTGATGGAAGGCGAAATCAAGGCCATCGACAACGTGCTCAAGAATGCCCAGCGTCCCCTCACGGCCATCATCGGCGGTTCCAAGGTGAGCTCCAAGCTGGCCGTTCTGAAAAACCTCGTGGGCAAGGTGGACAACCTGATCATCGGTGGCGGCATGGGTTATACCTTCATCAAGGCCCAGGGCGGCAAAATCGGCCAGTCCCTGCACGAGGATGAACTCATTCCCGATGCGCTTGAAATCATGAAGGAAGCCAAGGAGCGCGGTGTGAACCTGTCCCTGAGCGTGGCCACCGTGTGCGGCCAGGCCTTCGACAACGACACGCCCCGCAAGATTTTCCCCATCACAGAGATTCCCGACGAGTGGGAGGGCATGGACGCCGCTCCCGCTTCCTTAGAGAACTGGAAGAAGATTATCATGAGCTCCAAGACCATCCTCTGGAACGGTCCCGTAGGCGTTTTCGAGCTGCCCAACTTTGCCAAGGGCACCCTGCAGATTGCAGAAGACCTGGCCGAGGCCACCAAGAACGGCGCCTACACCCTGGTGGGTGGCGCGGTGACTCCGTGGCCGCCGTTACCCAGATGGGCTATGCCGACAAGGTGAGCTACGTTTCCACCGGCGGCGGCGCCATGCTGGAAGCCATCGAGGGCAAGATCCTCCCCGGCATCGCAGCCATTCAGGACTAAGAGCCTGTCTTACTGATTGAGGGGCCGCGCGAAATGCGTGGCCTCTTTCTTTTTGGGGGCCGATTCCGGATGGACGGCGCGGGCGGGGAGTTTGCGGCTGTAGGCGTACACCAGGAAGCCGATGCCCAGCAGGACAAAGGGGATGGAGAGGAGCTGCCCCATGTTCAAGGTCATATTGGCCTCGAAGGCCACCTGATCGTTCTTGATGAATTCAATGAGGAAGCGGGAGCCGAAGCAGACGATGAGGAAGATGCCCACGTAGGTGCCGCGGTAGGTTTTGTCCAGTTTCTTCCAGTACAGCCACATGAGGAGGAGCCCCAGAAGAAGGTAGGTGCCGGCTTCATACAGCTGGGTAGGGTGGCAGGGAAGGGTTTCTCCGTTACGCTCGAAGACGAAACCCCAGGGAAGGGTGGTGGGACCGCCGTAAATCTCTGAGTTGAAAAGGTTCCCCAGACGGATGAAGCAGGCGGCAAAGGCAACGGGAATCACCAGATGATCCAATATCCAGACATAGTCGAAGTCGTTCTTCTTTCCGTATTTCTGGGCATACCACCAGATTCCTATCAGCAGGGCGATGGTGCCGCCGTGGCTGGCCAGGCCGCCTTTCCAGGGCATGAAAATTTCCCAGAAGCCTTCCCAGCTGCCCAGATAGTAATCCGGCTGGTAGAAGAGGCAGTGGCCCAGACGGGCGCCCACGATGGTGCAGATGAGCAGCATGTACAGCAGCGGGTCCAGCAGGTCCGTGCTGATCTTCTCCCGCACGAAGAAGCTTTTCATGATGTACCAGCCCAGAATGAAGCCGCTCACGAACAAAAGTGAGTACCACCTGAGCTCGAACCCGCCGATGTGCAGGATGGTGGGGTCGATATTCCAATGTACAACCAATTGTTCCATAACAGGTACAAATATACATTTTTTTGGGCAGTCTGCCAAAAACC
>CAJOMB010000059.1 GCA_905235615.1 uncultured Bacteroidales bacterium
GGTCTGGCTTCGCTTGAGATTCCTTCGGTGCTGCTGGCTCCTACCGGGCGCTCGGCCAAGGTGCTCAGCGGCTATTCCGGCAGACCGGCTTCCACCATCCACAAGCACATCTACCGGCAGAAATCCTTCGGGGCCGACGGCTTCGGACAATTCTCCCTGGCCCCCAACAAGGCCAAGGGCACCCTTTTCTTAGTGGACGAGGTGTCCCTGATAGGCGTGGAGCAGGCCGATGGCGGCGGCGCCTTCGGCAGCGGGAATCTCCTTCAAGACCTGGTGAGCTTCGTGCGGGCGGGGGTGGATTGCAAGCTGATTCTGGTGGGCGATGCCGCCCAGCTGCCTCCGGTGGGCTTGGAGGAGTCCCCGGCCTTGTCTCCGGAGTACATGGAAATTTTCGGCGGGGTGCGTTTCGCCACCCTCACCACAGTGGTGCGGCAGGCGGCCCATTCGGGCATCCTGAGCAATGCCACGCAGCTCCGGATGTTGCTGGATTCGATGGACGAGCCCGTCGGCCTTTCGGACTTGGGGCTGTCCCTGCAGGGCTTCCCGGATATCCGGCAGCTGAGCGGGGGAGAACTTTTAGAAACGCTGGCCGATGCGTACGACAAATACGGCTCCGACGAGGTGGCGGTGCTGTGCCGCTCCAACAAGCGGGCGGTGCGTTACAACGCCGGCATCCGGGCGCAGGTGTTGTACCGGGAGGAGAAGCTCTGCCGGGGAGACCGCCTGATGGTGGTGAAGAACAATTACAGGGGAGACATCGAGGGCACGGACTACATTGCCAACGGAGACATTGCCGTGCTGGAGCGCATCCGGAACTACGAGGAGCGTTACGGGCTTCATTTTGCGGATGCCACCCTCTCTTTCCCGGACTACAATGGGCAGGAGATTACTACCAAGGTGGTGTTGGACACGCTGGACTCCGAGTCGCCGGCCCTGAGCCGGGAGCAGTCCCAGGCCCTGTGGGAGGGCGTGTCGGCCGACTACGCCCATATTGGCGTGAAGCGGAAGCGCTACGAGGCTGTGCGCGCGGACCCTTTCTACAGCGCCCTGCAGCTCAAATACGCCCATGCCATCACCTGCCACAAGGCCCAGGGCGGCCAGTGGGAGTGCGTCTTCGTGGACAATCCCTTCTGGCAGGATTTCCTGGTGCCGGATGACATCAAGTGGCTCTACACCGCCCTCACCCGCGGGGTGAAGCAGGTGTATCTGGTGAATTTCCCGGCGGCTTTATTCGGACAGTAGATACTTCTCCCAGAAGGCCTGGTTGGCGACCTGGAAGTGGGCTCCCTGGTAGCCGCGGTAGCCGTGCATGCCGTCGGGGTAAATCATGAAGTCAAACGCGGCGCCCTGTTTCTGGAGCCGGTCAATCAGCTGGAGGGTGTTCTGGAAGTGGACGTTGTCGTCTCCGGTTCCGTGGGTGAGTTTGAGCATGACGCTGCCGTCGGCCTTTCCTTCCAGGGCGGGATAATCCTTCACGCGATCCATGACGCGGGTGCGGGCGTACCCCTCGGGATTGTCCCGGGGCGTACTCATGAAGCGCTCCGTGTAGTGGGTGTCGTAGAGCATCCAGTCATACACGCCGCCTCCGGCAATGCCGTAGGGGTAGTACTCGGAGGCCGTACACACCAGGAGGGTGGTCATGGTTCCCCCGAAGCTGAATCCCTCCACGCCAATCTTGTCGGCCTTCACATAGGGCAGGCTCCGCAGCCATTTGGCCCATTCCACAAAGTCTTCTATCTCAATGGTGCTGAGCTGTTTGTAAATGGCGTCCAGGCCCTTCCGGCCGTTGTGCCCGGCGGCACGGCAGTCCGCGACAAGCTCAATGATGCCCTTCCTGGCATACCAGCCGTAGCTGGCGGGGTTTACCCAGCGGTCAAAGACCTGCGGCGTGTCCGGGCCGCCGTAAATATCCACGTGCACGGGGTATTTCCTGGCCGGATCAAAGTTGTCGGGATAGTAGATGACACCCGGCAGTTCAAGACCGTCCGGAGTGGTGATGGAAACCAGCTGCCCGGTGGCCCCGTCATAGCTTCCCTGGCCGGCGACGGGCCGGGACCGGCCCTTCAGGTCGTGCAGCCGTACTTCCCAGGGGGTCTTGAGGTTGGAGGCCCGGGTGATAAAATGCTTGCCGTCAGGGGCGAAGGAGGCATCCTGCACATAGAGGGAAGGATCCGTCAGGGCCGATATCACCCCCTTCGGTGAAACCTGATAGAGGCACTTGCGCACATGGGAGTCCCTTTCGGCCAGGAAATAGACGCTGCCGTCCTTCTCTGCCCGGAGGAGCTCGATGCGCCAGTTGGGGCCGTCCGTGAGGCGTTTCAGCCGGCCGTCATAGCTCAGGAAATAAATCTGCTGCCAGCCGGTCTCGAAGCTCCGGACCATATAGAGGCCCTTGTCCGTAAAGAGCATGCCCTCGATCCAGTCCAACCAGGTGGGCACCTCCTCATGGTAGATGGCTTTCTTGCTGCCGTCGGCCGGATTCACGGCATACAGGTCCAGGGTATTCTGGATGCGGGGCTCGCGGCTCACGAAGAAGCGGCGGTTGTCGGCCCCCCAGAAGGGTGTGCCGAAGTACTGGTCCTGGGTTTCATCGAAATCGGCCCATACGATTTCGCCGCCCCGGGCCGATACGAAGCCGATTTTCACCTCGGGGTTGCGCTCTCCGGCCTTGGGATAATGCGTGCGGCGGAGTTTCCCGTCCTGGCCGAAGGGGGAGTAGATGGGGAACATGGGCACCTGAGTGTCATCAAAGCGGTAGAAGGCCAGGGTCTGGCTGTCCGGGCTCCACCAGAAGGCGCGGTAGCGGGACGGACGGCCGAAGATTTCCTCGTAGTACACCCAGCTGGCATAACCGTTCATGACGGTTTCGGTGCCGTCGAAGGTGAGGCGGGTTTCCTTTCCGTCGGCAATGTCCACCACCCAGAGGTCGTTGTCCCGTGTGAAAGCCAGCAGCGTGGAATCCGGGCTGAAGGTCAGATTCACGGCTCCTTCCGGTTTCACGGGGAAACCGGCATACTTTTCCGGCGCCTGAAAACCCTCCGTGCGGACGGCCTTGTTCCCCTTCAGGCTGAGCTTGAAGCCCTCCTTGTCCGTATAGGTTCCGTCGTAGGTAAAGGCTACCTCCTTGTTGTTGAGCCATTTATAATTTACCGGAATGGGCTGCAGCCGGCTTTGGGCCACGCAGAGCGCCTGGGCCGCCCCTATCAGCCCTATGGTCAGGAAAAGATGCTTTGCTTTCATGACGATAAAGGTACGAAAAAACTTTCTTATCTTTGTACTGAATAAACATTTCTGTATGAAGAAAACAAAACAGCTTTGGCTTATTGCACTTGTATGGGGACTGTTTTCCGCATGTGGCGAGATTCCCACGGTCCAGGAGTACACGGGCGTGCCGCTCGTCATTTTGGACACGGACCTGGGCTCTTCCACCGACGACCTCTTTGCCCTGGAGATGCTGCACGGCTACCAGCAGGAAGGCCGATGCCGCCTGCTCGGTGTGGTGGTGGACCGCATGGGCGAGGCCAACGCAGCGGTTGCCGACGTGATGAACACCTGGTTCGGACATCCGGACACGCCCATCGGCCTGGTCCGGAAGGGCATCCCTGCACCGCGGATGTGGATAGACTACGGGGCGATGCCCGGCTATACCGACGCTGACGGCAAACCGATGTTCCGCCGCAGCGTGAGCGACTACGCTTCGCTGCCTGACGGTTACCTGCTCTACCGCCGGTTGCTCTCCGCCCAGCCCGACCACTCGGTGAGCATCTGTTCCACCGGCTTTGTAACGGCGCTGGCCGCCCTCCTGCAGTCTGAGGGTGACGAATACTCTCCGCTCAGCGGAGTGGAACTGGTCCGGCAAAAGGTGAAGTGCATCTATGTGATGGGAGGCGTCTTTGGCCAGTCCGTGGAGCCCGACTTCAATTTCGCGCAGGGCATCACCTTCGCTTCGGACTTCTTCCGTCTCTGGCCCAGGGAGGTGGATATGGTGTTCTCGCCGATGGAAGTGGGGGAGGGCATCGAATACAAGCCTGAGCAGGTTGTCAGTGACATCTCCTGGACCGACGCGCACCCCATCAAGCAAGTCTATCTGAAGTGCGATTGCAACACGGGCCAGCGGATGTGGGACCCGATGGCCGTGATCCAGGCCGTGGAGGGAGACGAACTCTTCACGCTTTCCGGGCGCGGCACGGTTCGTCTCACCCCAAAGGCCGAGACCATCTTCACGCCATCGGCCACAGGCAACTGCCGGTATCAACTGTCCGGAACAGCCGAATGGAATGCCGCAATGCTGGAAAAAATCAGGCATTGCACCATTGCAAGTGCGCCGGAAAAACGGTAAATTTGGCGTTGAAATGGTTTCAAGCGAGTATATCTGGGATCCACTGCGGCGCAAAAGCGTACGCAACACCCCTGAGGAGGCCGTCCGGCAGTGGTTCATCTCCGTCCTGCATGAGGGGATGAAGGTGCCGGAGCACATGATGGGCTCCGAGGTGGCCCTGAAGGTGGGCCTGAAGGACTACCGGGCCGATATCGTGGTGTACGACCGCTGCGCGCATCCCGTGATGGTGGTGGAGTGCAAGCGGCCCCAGGTGACGCTGGACCAGGATGTGGTGGACCAGGCGCTGCGGTATAACCGGCAGTTGGGCGTGAAGTATATCGCCATTACCAACGGCTCCAAGACCTTCATCTTTCAAAGGCAGGCCGATGGCTGGCAGTTCATGGAAAAGGCCCCTTTGTGGGAGGAGATGACCGGCTCCGACCGGGAATCTGAGTAGATAGTATGGATACGATAACGGAAGGATATTTGGACCATCCGGTCTTCAGACTGGTGAGTGAGACGGCCGGGGAGCTGGGCGTCAGGGCCTTTGTGATAGGCGGATATGTGCGGGACTGCTTCCTTGGAGTTCCGAACAAGGATATTGACATTGTGGTGGAGATGCCCGGTCAAGCTGGGCATGACGGAGGAGCCGGGCATGACGGAGAGGTGCGTCCTGGAATTCTTTTGGCAGAGGCTATCGGCAGGAAAACCCATGCCAAGGTGAGCGTGTTCAAGAACTTTGGCACCGCCATGCTCAAGTATCATGGCATCGAGGTGGAGTTCGTGGGCGCCCGCAAGGAGTCTTACCACCGGGATTCCCGCAAGCCCATCGTGGAGGACGGGACGCTGGAGGAAGACCAGCTCCGCCGGGATTTTACCATCAATGCCATGGCCTTCAGCCTTCAGAAAGAAGACTACGGCGCTTTGATAGACCCTTTCGGGGGTATCAGGGACCTGGCGGCCGGGATTATCCGCACGCCGCTGGAACCTCAGCAAACCTACAGCGACGACCCGCTGCGGATGCTCCGTGCCATCCGTTTCGCCGCCCGGCTGAGCACGCCGGAGCATCCTTTCACCATCGTTCCCGAAAGCCTGGAGGCCATGAAGGAAATGGCCGGCCGTATGCAGATTCTCTCTAAGGAACGCATTGTAGAGGAGCTCAACAAGATGCTCATGACCCGGAACCCCGCCATGGCTTTCGAAATGATGGAGGAGACCGGTCTGCTGAAGGAATTCCTGCCGGAACTGAGCCGACTGAAGGGCGTGGAGACGGTGGACGGCAAAGGCCACAAGGAGAATTTCTCCCATACGCTTCAGGTGCTTCAAAACGTGCTTCTTTTTGAGGCCGAAGAGGGGAGGGACCCCAATCTCTGGCTGCATTGGGCAGCCCTGCTGCACGATATCGGCAAGCCTGTGAGCAAACGTTATGTTCCCGGGCAGGGCTGGACCTTCCACGGGCACGAGGTTACCGGAGCCCGCATGGTTCCCAAGATCTTCGAGAAGCTCAAGATGCCTCTGAACGAGAAGATGAAATACGTCCAGAAACTGGTGAGCCTGCATCTGAGGCCCATCGCCCTGGTGGATGACGAGGTGACGGACAGCGCCGTGCGGCGCCTTCTCTTCGACGCCGGAGAGGACATTGACGACCTCATGCTCCTGTGCAATGCGGACATCACTTCCAAGAATCCCTCCAAGGTGGCCCGTCTCCGCCGGAACTTCGAGGCCGTGAAGGAAAAAATGGCGCAGGTGGAGGCCAAGGACGAGATTCGCAACTGGAAGAATCCCATCACCGGAGACTATGTGATGGAACTCTTCGGCCTGGAGCCGTGCAATACCATCGGCCGGCTGAAGGAAATGGTGAAAAACGCCGTTTTGGACGGGGAGATTCCCTATACTTTCGAGGCGGCCGATGCCTACTTGCGCGAAAAGGCCAAGGAGATGGGGCTGGTGGCGAAAGATTCTTCGCTGCGCTCAGAATGACAGAAAGCACGCTCAGAATGACAGATATAGACGCTTACATTGCTTATTTGCAGGATGTCCGGCGCTATTCCCCGCGGACGGTCACGCTCTACCGCGAGGCCTTGGAGGACTTCGCCGCCTGGGGCGGAGATCTCATTCCGTCGCGGATCCGGGAGTACGAGGCGCATCTGATGGAGCGGGGGCTCAAGCCGCGCACCGTACACCTTCACATGAGCGCCCTCAGCGGGTACTGCAACTTTCTGATGAAGGAGGGCGTGCTCTCCTCCAATCCGGCCCGCGGGGTGAAGCGTCCCAAGATGGAAAAGCGCCTGCCGGAGTACTATACGGAAAAGTCCATGGCGGAGTACCTGGAGGCATCGGCCCACAGCGCCGGGAAGGAGGAACTGGAAGTGCTCCAGAGCCTGAAACCGGGGGAGAAGCTGGCCGATGAGCTCTATAACCGGCGGCTGAGGCGGCTCATCATCAGTCTTTTGTATGCCACGGGAATCCGGCGGGCGGAACTCATCGGCCTGCAGCTGAAGAGTGTGGACAGCGCCCGGCAAACCCTCCGGGTAAGGGGAAAGGGAGATAAAATGAGAGAAATTCCGCTAATCCCTTCCGTACTTGAAGAAATTTCACTATATTTACATGCAGCTAAGTCGATGGAACTGGACTTTGCACCGGAAAGTCCGCTCCTCAGGACAGAGAAAGGGAAGCCCCTTTACCCTGCCTTCGTGGACCGGGCGGTGAAAACGGAACTGGACGGCTACGGCATCACCGGGAGGAAATCCCCCCATGTGCTCAGGCACTCGCTGGCTACGGCCCTTTTGGATGAAGGAGCAGACCTGAACGCCATCAAAGAAATGCTGGGCCACTCCTCTCTCGCGGCCACGGAGGTGTACACCCACAATTCCATCGAAAGGCTCAAGGCACAATACATGAACGCCCATCCCAGGGCAAAAAACGAAGACAAACATGATTAACGTTAAGTCCCTTAAGTTCAATGCAGACGAGAAGCTGCTGGACTTCATTGACAAGAAAGTTGGAAAAGTAGAGAAGTTCTTCGACAACATGGGAGACATCGATGTCACCCTTTCCCTTCTCCCGGACGCGGAAAACAAGAGTGTCAAACTGCAGACCCACATCCCCGGCGAGGAGCTGGTGATTGAGCGCCAGGCCCGCACCTTCGAGGAAGCCGTTACGGATGCCGCTGACGCCCTCAAGGAGAAGATTGTGCGTGCCAAGGAAAAGAAATTTGCCAAGTAGGTGGCTGCACAGAAAGCTTATATCGAACTGGACCGTCAGGTCAAAAGCATTCTTGAAGATGTCCGTAGTGGCATCTTCAAGTCTGTTTATCTGCTCATGGGCGAGGAGCCCTATTATCCGGATCTGGTGTGCAACGCCATTCTGGACAATTGCCTCCAGGAGTGGGAAAAGGACTTCAACCAGACCGTGTGCTACGGGGCGGACGTGACGGCCGACACGGTGATAACCGCCGCCCGCCGCTTCCCCATGATGGCGGAGCGCCAGCTGGTGGTGGTGAAGGAGGCCCAGCAGATGAAATCCATAGAGGAGCTGTCCGTTTACTGCCAGCAGCCCTTGGAGAGCACCGTGCTGGTGATTCTGATGCATGGCGCATCGGCCGACAAACGCCGCGCCCTCTATAAGAGCGTGCTCAAGACGGGGGTGATTGTGGAGTCGAATGCCCTCCGTGATTACGAGGTGCCGCAGTGGATTCAGTCCTATTACGAGGGCAGGGGGCTGCGCATCCATCCGGAGGCCGCCCAGCTGCTGGCGGAGAGCGCCGGAACGGAGCTGGGGAAGATCGTGGTGGAGACGGACAAGCTCCTGAAGAACCTCCCCGAAGGCGTGAAGGAGGTGAGTGTGGCCGATATCGAGAAAAACGTGGGGGTGAGCCGCCAGTTCAGCGTGTTCGAGCTCACCAAGTGCCTGAGTTTCCGTCAGTCGGCCCAGGCCCTGAAGATTGCCGCCCACATGGGGGAGGCGCCGCGTTTTGCCCTTCCCATGGTGGTGGCGCCGCTCTTTACGCATTTCAGCCGCATCCTCAAGTACCACGCCCTGCTTCCCACACGCCCCTCGCAGGGGGATGTGGCCCGGGTGCTGGGAGTGAATCCGTATTTTATCAAGGAATACGATACGGCCGTTCGCAATTACTCCCTGCCGCAGTGCATGCGGGTGATTTCCCTC
>CAJOMB010000060.1 GCA_905235615.1 uncultured Bacteroidales bacterium
GGGTTAGCTTGGGGTTCTCTGCATAGGCATACAGAACCTTGAAAGCTTTCACGCGTAATATGCGCCTGTTGAGCATACGATGTAAAGAACAAATTATTTAAATCTCGCCTTTGCGAAATACCTTATTTCGGAGGCCTTTGGCCGACAGCCTTTTCCCTCCTCGGGGGAGGGAAAACGGGAAAAGGGAGGGGTAGCGTAAACATTTTTATTTATACTCCCACGTTACCCTCTCCTCCAAACCTCCTCCCCTCGGGGAAGGAGGCTTGCTATCGCCCTTTCAGGGCTCCAAGTTGGGTATCTTTCGCAAGTGCGAAAGATGAACAAAATTATTTGTGCAAAGTTAGTGTTTTTTTCAAATATATTCTCTATATTTGTCTTCATAAACTAAAAAACGGACTCGTGTATGTACAGTGAAGATTTTGGGAGCGCAATTCCGATGACGTGTATTCCAAACCCGTCCGCGCCGGAAAACGTACTTACTTTTTCGATGTAAAATCCACCAAAGGTAACAACGACTATTACCTTACCATCACCGAAAGCAAGCGCCGCCAGGAAAGGGACGGTTCCTTTACCTACGACAAACATAAGATTTTCCTCTACAAGGAAGACTTCGAGAAGTTCCAGGAAGGGCTGCAGGAAGCCGTCCGCTACATCACGCATGACCTCCTGCACGACGAGCCCATCCGCCAATACACCCCCAGAGAGGAAAACTCCGAAGAGTTTTAAACCCCAGACCGGCACACCACTGCGCCGGTTTTTTCAAATTTGAACCTATGATTCTGCTACAGAACATCCTGCACAAGGGCAGCCCCGCGCACATCCTCATCGACGGCGGCCGCATTGCCCGCATCAGCACCACGCCCCTTGACGTCCCCGATGCTGAAAAGGTGGACTGCAGCGGAAAGGCCGTGATTCCGGGCTTCGTGAACATGCACACCCACGCGGCCATGGTCATGCTGAGGGGAATCCACGAAGACCTTATCCTCTACGACTGGCTCAACAACATCTGGAAGATTGAGGCCAAACTGGACCGGGACTTCATCTACTGGGGTACCAAGCTGGCCTGCTTAGAGATGATCAAAAGCGGCACCACCACTTTCAACGACCAGTACTGGCACTGTCCCCACGCCTGTCAGGCTGCCATGGAGATGGGCCTGAGGCCGGTGATTTCCTTCATCTTCCTGGACTCCTACAACCATGAGCTGATGCTGCGCCAGCGGGATGCCTGCGAACGCCTGTACCGCCGTACGCTGGATTGGGACGGGGACTTCCACTTCGCCATCTCCATCCACTCGCTCTATACGGTATCGGAAGAAAACATCCTCTGGGCCGCCAGCTTCGCCCGGGAGCACGGGCTCAAGATCCACCTCCACCTGGCAGAGACCAAGATGGAGTACGACGACTGCCTGAAAGCCCATCACGGGCTCACCCCCACGGAGTATTTCAACTCCCTGGGCATCTGGGGGCCGGATGTGATTGCCGCCCACAGCCTGTATCTGAACCCCACGGACATCCGCATCCTGGGAGAGCACAGGGTGAACTGCGTACACTGCGTCAACTCCAACCTCAAGCTCTCCTCCGGCTACCGTTTCCGTTACAACGAGCTCCGGGATGCCGGCGCCAACGTATGCATCGGAACCGACGGGGCGGCTTCCTCCAACAACATGGACATCCTGGAGCACATGAAAAATTCCGCCATGCTCCAGAAGGCCTGGAGGGAGGACCCCCGGCAAATGCCGCTGAACGAGCTCTTTGCCTGTGCCACTGTGAACGGTGCCCGCGCCTTGGGCATTGACAGCGGAGAAATCCGCGAAGGCGCCCTGGCAGACCTGTCCCTTGTGGACATTGACAATTCTTATTTCCTCTCCCCCGCCCCCGTAGAAGCCAATCTGGTGTATGCCGCCCACTCGGACGTCATTACGGATGTGATGGTGGCCGGCAAATGGGTGATGCGCTCCCGCCAGGTTCCCGGAGAAGAGGAAATTCTCACCGAAGCACGCAAAGTGCTGAGCCAAATCCGTTAACTTGAACAACTATGAATCCTAAATTTATCGGCATCAAAGGGGCTGCTGACTCCCTGAATCTCCGCATGGAAGGCTTGAAGCCCCAGGTGGGCATCGTGCTGGGAAGCGGCCTGGGCTCTCTGGCCGATTCCATCCGGAACCCCGTCACCGTACCCTACCGGGAACTCCCCGGCTTCCCCGTTTCCACCGCCCTGGGGCACAAGGGCGTGTTCATCGCCGGAGAATTGGGCGGCAAGAAGGTGCTGGCCATGCAGGGACGCATCCACTATTACGAAGGTTACGGAATGGACCAGGTGGTCCTTCCCATCCGGGTGATGCTGGCTATGGGCATTGAGACGCTCATTGTCTCCAACGCCGCCGGCGGGGTGGGCTTCCATCTCCACCTGGGAGACCTCATGATTATCAAGGACCATATCAACCTGCTGCCCAATCCCCTCATCGGCCCCAATCTGGATGAATTCGGGCCGCGTTTCCCGGATATGACCCGTCCCTACGACCCCGCCCTCATCCGCCTGGCCAAACAGATAGGGCAGGAACTGAAGATTGAGCTCAAGGAGGGCGTCTATGTGGGCGGCACCGGTCCCAGCTATGAGACGCCGGCGGAATACAAGTACTTCCGCACCATCGGCGGAGACGCCGTGGGCATGAGCACCATTCCGGAAGTGATTGTGGCCCGTCATGCCGGGGTACCGGTGTTCGGCATCTCCGTGATTACCAACGAGGCCCACGACGACTATGCGGAAGACTTCCAGAACGACGGGGACGACGTGGTGGTGGCCGCCAACGCGGCAGCCGGGAAGATGACGCGCCTCATAGAGAAAATGATTGAAAGAATGTAAGTTATGCAAAACAAATACGCCATCATACAAGCTGCGGCAGACAGTCTGAAAGCCAAAATCCAGGGACGGCAGCCCCTTGCGGGCATTGTGCTGGGAAGCGGTCTGGGAAAACTGGCCGATGAGCTTGAGAACCCCGTCACCGTGGCCTACCGGGACCTCCCGGGCTTCCCGGTGTCCACGGCCATCGGCCACAAGGGGAATTTCATCGTGGGAGAACTGGGCGGCCGGTGCGTCATTGCCATGCAGGGCCGCATCCATTATTATGAAGGCTACGGCATGAACGAAGTGGTGCTGCCCATCCGGGTGATGATCCTGCTGGGCATCCGCCAGCTCTTCGTCTCCAACGCCGCCGGCGGCACCAACCCGGATTTCAAGGTGGGAGACCTCATGATTATCCGGGACCACATCAACCTGCTGCCCAATCCCCTCATCGGCCCCAATATGGAGGAGTTCGGCCCGCGTTTCCCGGACATGACACGTCCCTACGACCCCGCCCTCATCCGCCTGGCTAAGGAGGAGGCCGCCGCAGAAGGGATTTCCCTGCAGGAAGGCGTGTATGTGGCCTGCTCCGGCCCCAGTTATGAGACACCGGCAGAGTACCGTTATTTCCGCACCATCGGGGCCGACGCCGTGGGCATGAGCACCACCCCGGAGGTGATCGTGGCCCGCCACGCCGGCGTGCCCGTCTTCGGCCTCTCCGTGATTACGGACGTGGCCCCCACGACGGAAGATGAAGACTACGTGACGGACGGCGAGGCCATCGTGAAGGCCGCCGACGCCGCCGCCAGTAAGATGACAAGCCTTATCAAAAGAATGTTAAAGAAGCTGTAGAATATGTTTGAGAATCTGAGCGAGAGACTGGAGCGGTCTTTCAAAATCCTGAAGGGAGAAGGGAAGATTACCGAAATCAACGTGGCGGAGACCGTCAAGGACATCCGCAAGGCCCTCTTGGACGCCGACGTGAGCTACAAGGTGGCCAAGGATTTCTGCAACCAGGTGAAGGACAAGGCCATCGGAACAGGGGTGCTCACCGCCGTGAAGCCCCAGCAGATGATGGTGAAGATTACTCACGACGAGCTGGCCGCCTTCATGGGGTCCACCGCGCAGGACATCAACGTCAAGGGCAACCCCGGCATCGTGCTGGTGGCGGGCCTCAACGGTTCCGGCAAGACCACTTTCAGCGCCAAGCTGGCCCTCAACATCAAGTCCAAGCGGGGCATGAAGGTTCTGCTGGCTGCCTGCGACACCTTCCGTCCGGCCGCCATCGAACAGATCAAGGTGCTGGGTGAAAGCATTGAGGTGCCCGTCTTTACCATCGAAGGAGAAAAGGACCCGGTGAAGATTGCCCAGGGCGCCATTGCCAAGGCCAAGGCCGAAGGCTTCAGCGTGGTCATCGTGGACACCGCCGGCCGCTTAGCCGTGGACGAGGAGCTGATGGACGAGATATCGGCCCTGCACCAGGCCATCAAGCCCACGGAGACCCTCTTTGTGGTAGATGCCATGACGGGCCAGGATGCCGTGGAGACGGCAAAGGCCTTCAATGACCGCCTGCGTGGTGCTCACCAAAATGGACGGTGACACCCGCGGCGGTGCGGCCCTTTCCATCAAAGCCGTGGTGGGCAAGCCCATCAAGTTCGTGAGCTCCGGAGAAAAGCTGGAGGCCCTGGAAGTATTCCATCCGGAGCGCATCGCAGACCGCATCCTGGGCATGGGAGACGTGGTTTCCTTAGTAGAGAAGGCCCAGGAGCAGTATGACGAAAAACAGGCCCGTGAGCTCAAGAAGAAACTGGCCAAGGACCAGTTCACCCTCTGGGACTTCTACCAGCAGATTCAGCAGGTGAAGAAGATGGGCAATCTCAAAGACCTGGCCGGGATGCTGCCGGGGGTGGGCAAGGCCATCAAGGACGTGGACATCCCAGATGACGCCTTCAAGAGCACCGAAGCCATCATCCTCTCCATGACCGCCTACGAGCGCGAGCATCCGGAAGCCATCAACGGCTCCCGCCGCAAGCGTATTGCCGACGGCTCCGGCACCTCCGTTCCGGAAGTGAACAAGCTCCTGAAGCAGTTTGAAGGCACACGCAAACTGATGAAGGGTGCCGTCACGGGCAACCTCCTGCAGCAGATGCGGGGCATGAAAAGATAAAACACACAAACTGATATGAAATTCCGTACCCTTCTCTGTGTCATGGGCATCACGCTGATGACCGTGGCCTGCGGCCACCGTCTCAAGGACGGGGACTACACCCTCACCGTACTCTCCACCAACGACGTGCACAGCACCTGGTTCGACTCCAGCTATGTGGACGGCTCCCTCAAGAAGTCGCTGCTGGCCATGAACTACTACATTGACAGCGTACGCACGGCCGACGGTTTCCGGAACGTGCTGTTGGTGGACGCCGGAGACTGCCTGCAGGGAGACAACGCCGCCTACTACTTCAACTACGTGGACACCCTCTCCCCCCACCTGTTCCCCCGGCTGATGGAATACATGAAGTATGACGCCATCGCCATGGGCAACCACGACATTGAAACCGGCCATCCGGTGTACGACCGCGTGCAGAAGGAACTGGTGAAGGCCGGCTCGCCCTTTCTGGCGGGCAACGCCATCCGCAACGACAACGGCAAACCCTACTTCCCTCTTTATAAGGTGGTTAACAAGGCCGGACTCAAGATTGCCGTGATTGGCTACAACAACGCCAACATCAAGGCCTGGCTGGCCGAGGAAATCTGGAGCGGCATGCACTTCGAGAGCATCAAGGCCAACATCCAGCGGGATGTGGACATGGTGAAGGCCAAGGAAAAGCCCGACGTGATGGTGGTGGCCATGCACTCCGGCTGCGGCCAGGGAGACGGCACCATCCTGGAATGTGAGGCCTTGGATGCCTTCAACGCCGTGGAAGGCGTGGACTGGCTCATCTGCGGCCACGACCACAAGCCCTATGTGGAGACGCGGGAGCAATCGGCCCTGCTGAATTCCGGCAGCCACAGCCGCTTCGTCGCCCATGGCAAGATGCACCTGAAGGTGGAAGGCGGGGTGGTAGTGAGCAAGTCCTTCGAGACGGACCTGATTCCTGTGAAGGCCCAAAAGGCCGATCCGGTGATGCGCGAGACCTTCCGGAAAGAGTTCGAGGCCGTGCGGGCATTCACCCTGCGGGAAGTGGGCGTGCTCAACGTGCCCCTGAGGACCCGTGACGCCTACGCCGGCATGTCGGACTACATCAACCTCATCCACACCATCTCCATCTCCTGCGAGCCGGCCCAGCTTTCCATTGCCGCTCCCCTCACCTACAACGGCTTCGTGAAGGAAGGCACCCTGGTGTTCAACGACCTCTTCACCCTCTATCCCTTCGAGAACCAGCTCTACGTCATCACCCTCAGCGGTTCCGAAATCAAGGACTACCTGGAAGCCTCCTATGACCGCTGGATCAACACCGTCTCCAAGCCTTCAGACCACGTTCTGAAAATCATCCCCCGGGACAACCTCCGCTCCCAGCAGATGGGCTGGTCCTTCGACGGCCTGCCGTATAACTTCGACTCCGTGGCCGGCCTCAACTACACCGTGGACGTGACCAAGCCCCGCGGGCAGCGCATAGCCATCTCCTCCTTGGCCGACGGCAGCGCCTTCTGGGCCGACACCACCTACAACGTAGCCGTCACCTCCTACCGCGCCAGCGGCGGCGGCGGACTGCTGGATGAGATAGGCATTGACACAGACCTTATTGATGAGCGCGTTGTGGCCCGCTATCCGGAAATCCGCAACCTCATCTATGCACGCCTGCAGGAAGACCCTACCATCGACAAAGAGGAAATCTCCAATCCGGCCCTTCTGGGCACATGGAAATTCGTCCCCGAGCCGCTTGCTTCGAAGCGCATCGAGGACGACATGAATCTCCTGTTCGGAAAGAAGAAATAGGCGCTATTTGGCGTACGCCACGGATCTCGTTTCCCGGATAACGGTAATCTTTACCTGTCCGGGATATGTCATTTCATTCTGTATCTTCATGGCAATCTCTCCGGAGAGGACTTCGGCCTGGTGGTCGCTCACTTCCTCTGCGCCCACGATGACGCGGAGCTCTCTGCCGGCCTGGATGGCATAGGCCTTGGTAACGCCGGGATAGGATCCGGCCAGGTTCTCCATACCCTTCAGACGCTTGATATAGCTTTCAATCACCTCCCGGCGGGCTCCCGGACGGGCACCGGAAATGGCGTCTCCCACCAGCACCAGCGGAGCATAGAGGGAAGTCATCTCGGTTTCCTCGTGGTGGGCGCCGATGGCGTTGCAAATCTCCGGCTTTTCCTTGTACTGCTCAGCCAGCTTCATACCCAGCAGGGCGTGCGGCAGGTCCGGATCTTCCTCGGACACCTTGCCGATATCGTGCAGGAGGCCGGCACGCTTGGCCGTCTTGGGATTCAGGCCCAGCTCGGAAGCCAGAATGGCGCAGATATTGGCCACCTCACGGGAGTGCTGCAGCAGGTTCTGGCCATAGGAGGAACGGTATTTCATGCGGCCGATCAGACGGACCAGCTCCATGGACAGGCCGTGAATACCCAGGTCTATGCAGGTACGCTTGCCGGTTTCCAGAATCTCTTCTTCCAGCTGCTTCTGCACTTTTGCCACCACCTCTTCGATGCGGGCGGGATGGATGCGACCGTCCACCACCAGCTGGTGCAGGGCCAGGCGGGCTACTTCCCGGCGGACCGGGTCGAAGGCACTCAGAAGGATGGCGTCGGGGGTGTCGTCCACCACAATCTCTACGCCCGTAGCAGCCTCAAGGGCACGGATGTTACGGCCTTCACGGCCGATGATACGGCCCTTGATTTCGTCGCTTTCGATGGGGAAAGTGGTGACGGCGTTCTCGATGGCCGTCTCCGTTGCGGTGCGCTGAATGGTGTTAATCACGATGCGCTTGGCTTCCTTGGCGGCGTTCAGTCGGGCTTCGTCCATGCAGTCGTTGATGTAGGCCTGGGCCTCGGTGCGGGCTTCGGCCTTCATGGATTCCACCAGCTGGGTTTTGGCCTCGGCGGCGCTCATGCCGGCAATGGTCTCAATCTGGCGGATGGCCTGGGAACGGAGGGTTTCATACTCCTCCTCCTTCAGCTTCAGCTGCTCCTCATGGGCCTGGAGGGCGTTTTTCTGGTTCTCCAACTCCTTGCTCCTGCGGTCTGCCTCAGAGAGTTTCTGGTTCAGGGTGTTCTCCTTCTGGCGGACACGGTTCTCGGCGTCGCGGATCTGGGCGTTCTTCTCATTGACGGTCTTCTCGTGCTCGCTCTTGAGGGAGAGGTACTTCTCCTTGGCCTGAAGGATGCGCTCGTTCTTGATCTTCTCTCCTTCAATCTCCGCCTTTTCCAGAATCTCGCTTCTCTTCCCCTTAAGCACGGAACGCCTGATGAGTATGTAGGCTGCCAGGGCAAGCACGGCCCCGACAATCAATCCGATAAGTAAACTAATGATATCCATAAAGTATATAGTGTTTAAAAAATGTCTGTTTTCTTTTGTGAGAAAACAGACAGGATAAGTAAAAAAGCCGTCAGCATCTAGTCAGAAAATCTTATGGGAATAAGATTTGGGAGCCGTCCGCTTGCTGGTATCCCCTCGCCTGCCGGAGCAGGACTCCCCAAGGGAGCGGGGCCCGCCATCTGCGGTCCGAGTCAACCCGGCGCGTTGAAACGTGTTGATTTCAGCTTTCGATGGTTGACGGCTATTCGGTATGGTCTTTCAGATAGTTCTCCAGGTCTTTCTCCAACTGCTCTTGAGCACTCTTGTACTGGTCGATATCCCTTTGCACACCTAAGCGGATCACCGTCTCGTTCAAGGCCACCAGCGACAGGATATCCAGGGCTGAGCGGCCGGGGTGGCTGCGGGAGAAGGCTGCGAAACGGGCATTGATGGCATCGGCCGCCCTGCGGTACAGCTCTTCCATTTCTGGGGAGCTGGCCGTAAGGTTGAAGACGCGTCCGGCAATCTTGATGCTTATCTTCTGGTCCATCAGGCTTCCTCCAAATAGGAGATGCACTTATCTATCTCCTTGATTAATTTATCGACCTTGGCTCTGACTTCGGGGGATTCGCTTCCTCCGGAAAAAGCTTCGGTGAGTTTCCGGGTTTCTATCTCGGACTCCAACTGTGCAATCTGTTTTCTCAAGGCGGCCCCGGTTTCCTCGCGCTCCTGTAGCTCCGCGCGAAGACGCATGTTCTCCGCTTTCTCAGCCTCATAGAGCGCAATCAGCTTTTCAATATGTTTGCGTACATCTTCCAGCATAGCCGGTTCAAGCCTATTTTTGCAAAATTACAAAAAATCTTTCAAATAAGGGATTTTTGTGCATCTTTTTTTGAAAATCAGGCAGTTTGGCACTCCATCGTTAAAAACTTGACAAGGTTTTGCATTTTCGATAAAAAAAGTGAGCGAAAATATTTCTGTTTGCCACCCATGAGTCTGGAAAAAGCTCTTTATCTTGGCGGCATGAAAAAATTCAGATGGATGGCGCTGCTGCCTCTTCTTGCTGCCGTAGCAAGCGCCTGCGACGATTTCGGACTGGCACCCGACTCTTTGCAGCAAGGGAAACTCACATGGACTTTGGACGGGGACGCCCTCACCAAGGCCGATGAGGAGCTTCCGGACACCAATGACTTTCTTCTCACCATCCGGGATGCACAGGGCTCCGTCCTGTATGACGGCACCTACGGAGACTCCCCGGAATTCCTGCAGGTGGAACCGGGCAACTACACGCTCAGCATCCGTTCCATCGCCTTTACCGCCCCCGCCTTCTCCCGGCCTCAGTACGGGGATGACCAGGTGGTGGTGATTCCGGCCGGCGAAACGGTGAACGTCACGCTTCGCTGTGTGCTTCTGAACGCCGGCATCCGCCTGAGAATCTCGCCGGACTTCCTCACCGCCTTCCCGGACGGGGTGCTCTTCCTTGAACAGGAGCAGACCAAACTCAAGTATCTCTATAATGAAAAGAGAATAGCCTATCTGAAGCCGGACAACGCATCCCTGGTACTTTATAACGAAGGAAAGGATCAGACGCTCCTCACCCGCCGGCTCCAGGCCCGCGAAATCCTGAACCTGGGGGTACAGGTGGCTCAAAGCGGCGGTCAGGGGCAACTACAGGTGATGGTGGACACCAGCAAGGTGTGGACGCAGGACAACTTTATAATTGGCGGGGACAATTCCTCCGGCGGCGGAGAGGACCGGGAGCACCCCGATGCCATCTCCGTTTCCGACGTGAGCAGACATATCGGCGAGAATGGAGTATGGGTATATGGTTACATTGTGGGAGGAGACCTTACATCGGCCGGCGGCAGCGTGAAGACGTCCGGGATTACCAAGGCCACGCACATAGCCATAGCCGACCGTTCCTCCATCACCTCCAAGGCTTCCTGCCTGGCGGTGGAACTGCCCAAGGGAGCCGTACGGGATGCCCTGAACCTGGTGGATCACCCGGGACTCATCGGAAAACGCGTGTATGTAAAAGGGAATCTGGTGGCCGGGTACTTTAACACCCGGGGAATGAAAAGCACCAGCGATTACGTGCTACAGCAAGGCGTGGAATAGCCGCATGAAGCCGGAGGCGAACTTCTGGTACATGCTGCGGGAAGCCTTCCACGCTTCTATTTGCAGTTCACGTCCTTTTTCGCAGTCCTTCAGGAAGGTCTCCCTGGCCTCCTGCGCCACCTGGGCGTCATAGATGAGAACGTCCATCTCGCTGTTCACTTTCAGGCTCCGGGCATCCAGGTTGGATGCGCCGACAATGGAGAAGACATCGTCGGCCACCAGGGTCTTGGAATGGTTGAATACCCCGAAGCGCTCGACGATGCGGATGCCGGCCTCGATGCACTCCGCATAGTAGGAACGGTTGGCCGGACCCACAAACGGCGTATCAATCCAGCCGGGCAGCAGGAGCCTTACGTCCACCCCGCGGCCAGCTGCATCCTTGAGGGCCTGAAGGAAGGATTGGGGAGGCACAAAATAGGGCGTCTGGATGTAGATATACTTCCGGGCATGCTCCAGAACCCATTCATACGCCACCTGGGCCGTAGGCCGGGGATATTCCGGGGCAGATACCATCACCTGCATGAGTTTGTTTCCGTAGGGAGCCTCCTGCACGGGAAAACCGGACTCGAAATAGCGGCTCACAGGCCCGTCTATGGCCCCGCAGGAAGAAAGCCAGGAATCCAGGAAGGAAGCCTGCAGCCGGGCAAGGACGGGTCCGGTAATCCGCATGTGGGTGTCTCCCCAGCGGAAAAAATAATTGTCGTTCAGGTTCATTCCTCCGGTATAGGCCACCTTCCCGTCCACGATGACCAGTTTCCGGTGGTTCTGGGAGTTGACGTGCATGAACCACTGGCGGACGCCTGTGCGCAAATGCGTATAGGCCAGAACGCGAACGCCGGCTTTCTCCATCTCCCGGAAGTATTTCCGGGGGACGTTGCCCCGCATCATATTGTTGAAGAGGAAAAGCACCTCCACGCCTTCCCGGGCCTTCTGCATCAGAATTTCCCGCACCTCGCGGCCGGCCCGGTCTCCCCCGAACTTGAAGTATTCGACATGGATAAAGTGCCTGGCCTCTTTCAGGTCCTGCAGGAGCAGTTCCCGCTTCCGGAGCCCGCTGGTGATGATTTCCAGGGAATTGCCGGCATAGACCCTGTTTCCCTCCCCACATTCCCTCATCAGCTTTGCAAGGGGCCGATAATCTTCCGGTACCCGGTCCCAGTCCTCTCCCCCGAAATACTGTTCTTTCTGGCGGGGCGTGAGTTCCTCCTCCAAGCGTCTGCGGGAAGAAGCATGCATCCGCCTCAACACCCAGGGCCGGCGGTAATTGAGGCCTGCCTGGCAGATATAAAAAAGTACCAGAAAGGCAGCAATACCCGATATGGCCCAAAGAAGCGGCATATTCCCCTATCGGCCTATCAGCTGAAGGAACTCGTTGCGGGTTTTGTCACTCCTTAAGAAAATCCCCGAAAAGGCCGATGTGGTGGTGATGGCATTGGACTTCTGCACCCCGCGCATAGACATGCAGGTGTGCATGGCCTCGATGACCACGGCCACGCCCAGCGGATGAAGGGATTCCTGCAGGCAGTCCCGGATCTGCTCCGTGAGACGCTCCTGCACCTGGAGACGGCGGGCATAGGTTTCCACCACGCGGGCCACCTTGCTCAGGCCCGTAATCTCTCCCTTGGGGATATAGGCCACATGCGCCTTGCCGATGAAGGGCATCATGTGATGCTCGCACAGGGAGAACAGCTCGATGTCCTTCACGATGACCATATGGTTGTACGGCTCCTGGAAAAGCGCCTGCTTCACGATGTGCTCGCCGTTCTGCTGATAACCCTGCGTGAGGAACTGCAACGCCTTGGCCACCCTTTCGGGGGTCTTGAGGAGACCTTCACGGGAAGCGTCTTCCCCCAGCAGTTCCAGGATGGCCTTGATGTGTCCTGAAATCTCCCGGGTGGTTTTTTCATCGTATTCTTCTATCTTTCTGTACGCCATGGTCTGTTCTTTGTAGCAAGTTTCTGTGAAAAAAGGGCTACAAAATTACACAAAAAAATTCATTATATCATTTTTTTGCCTATCTTTGCATCCCTTTTCCGCCACAAAGCGGCTAAAAGATTGATAATTAACAAATAAAACCATTATACGCTATGTTTTGGACACTTGAACTGGCCAGCTCCCTGGACGATGCTCCCTGGCCCGCCACCAAAGAGGAACTCATAGACTACGCCACCCGCACCTGCGCCCCCGACGAAGTCATCGAAAACCTGGAAGAACTGGACGACGACACCGAAATCTACGAATCCATCGAAGACATCTGGCCGGACTATCCCACCAAGGAGGACTTCATGTGGAA
>CAJOMB010000061.1 GCA_905235615.1 uncultured Bacteroidales bacterium
GCGTTCCGTCCTGGCGGGCCGGTTGGGGCGACCAGGGGAACGGAACCTACATCAATCCCGTCCTGAACATCGATTTTTCCGACCCTGACGCCATCCGGGTGGGGGACAGCTATTACATGGTGGCCTCTGACTTCCATTATCTGGGCATGCAGATTCTCCAGTCGAAGGATCTGGTGAACTGGGAGTATGTCACACAGCTCTATTCCCGCTTCGACTATCCCGGCTGGGACGACAACCAGCACTATTCCGGGGGGTCCTGGGCGCCGAGCATCCGCTTTCACGACGGACGCTTCTATGTCTTTTTCTGCACGCCGGACGAGGGCCTTTTCATGACCAGCGCCACGGACCCCGCCGGGCCCTGGACGCCGCTGCATTGCGTGAAGGAAGTCTGGCATTGGGAGGATCCCTGCCCCTTCTGGGACGAGGACGGGCAGGCCTATCTGGGACACAGCCTGTGGGGGGCCGGTCCCATCATCGTTCACAAGATGTCCCCGGACGGAAAAGAGCTGCTGGATGACGGTGTGGTGGTGTACCGCGGCCCGGTGGCCGAAGGCACCAAATTCCACAAACGCAACGGCTACTATTACCTGAGCATCCCCGAAGGCGGGGTGGGCGGCGGTGTGCAGGTGATTCTGCGCTCCCAATCGCTCTATGGCCCGTACGAGAAGCGGGTGGTCTTAGAGCAGGGCTCAACCCCCGTCAACGGACCGCATCAGGGCGCCATCGTGGACACGCCCGAAGGAGAATGGTGGTTCCTGCACTTCCAGTCCACACCCGTGCTGGGGCGCGTGGTGCATCTGCAGCCGATGTGGTGGCAGGACGACTGGCCGGTGATGGGCGTGGATATCGACCGGAACGGCATCGGCGAACCGGTCTATTGCTGGAAAAACCCGACCGGAACGGAGACAAGCCCTTCCTGCCCGGCCACTTCCGACGATTTCTCCGGCCCCGAGCTGGGCGTCCAGTGGCAGTTCAATCACAATCCGGTCCCGGAGATGTGGTCCCTGACGGAGCATCCCGGACAGCTGACACTCCATGCCATGCAGGCCCCCTCGTTCCGGGAGGCACGCAATACGCTGAGCCAGAAGCTCGTCGGCTATCGGGGAACCGTAACGGTGAAACTGGACTGCGCTGCATTCACGGACGGCTGCCGAGGCGGACTCGCCGTGATGGGTTCGCGGATGGCGACGCTCGGCGTGAAGAAGGAGGACGGAAAATGCAGCTTCTATGCGTCTGTGGACGAGGAATCCGAGACGGAAGGACCGGCCCTGAAGGGCCATACGGCCTATCTCCGTTTCACCTACGACGCCCCGGCGGAGTGCTTCCGCTTCTTCCTTTCCGGGGACGGGAGGACTTTCGAGCCCATCGGCGAGGCGTTCTGCAGCTACAGCGCCTACTGGAAGGGTGCCCGTCCCGCCCTGTTCGCTTACAATGTGCAGGAAGACGGCGGCGTGGCCGTTTTTGACGATTTCCGCTTAGACACGCTGGAAGAGGAATAGGGGATGAAAAGACTTGTTTTCCTCTCTCTCCTGCTGCTGGCAGGCAACCCCATCGTGGCGCAGACAACGGACTCCCCGGTGTCGGGGGACCGCGTTTTCCCGCTGCCGGTGGACGAGAGCCGCTCCATGACAGCCCGCTGGGCCCGGAAAGAGGTGCTTGCCTCCACTGTTTTGGATGATATGGAGGAAACGGGCCGATGGAACGTGCTGGAAGGGAATGCCCGGCTTTCCTGGACACGGGAGAATGTATATGAAGGGCGGCAGGCGCTCCGGCAAGAGGTCTCGCTGGTAGATGCGGAACACCTCTCCAAGCCGTCCCAGCGCACCCCCTGGGGCAGTTTTGGCGGGGAGCAGGGTGGTTGGACCTGCATGGCACTGGAATTTGACGGGCCGCAGGACTGGAGCGCCTACAACCGTATATCTATTTGGGCCTACATCCATCCGTCCCGGAACCCCAACGTGAGTTTCGCCCTCAGCCTGGTCTCCGAAACGCCCGACGGAACCCTCACGCCCAGCCGGGAAATGAACCTGGACATTCCCCAGGGGCGTTGGGTGCAGGTTCTGTGGGAAATCGACGCCCTCCCGCGGGACAGGGTGCTGCGTTTTGAACTCAGCCAGACCTGCACGGGGTATGACAGGGCCGTCGGGGAAGCGCAGGTAACCATCGACTTCGACTGCCTGGAACTGCAAAAGGTGGTCCCGGACCACTATGAGGGCTGGGACTTGCCGTCGGGCGCCTTCGCCTATGCCCATACGGGCTACCGGCCGGATGCACCCAAGCGGGCCCTGGCTGGGCTCGGAAAAGCCGGCCGTTTTTCGCTCATAGATGAAAAGGGAAAGACGGTGTACCGTGGCAGGGCGGAACAGATGGCGTACCGGGGGAATTCCTTTATGCGCCTGGATTTCAGTGACTTCCGGAAGCCGGGAACCTATCGGCTCCGGTATGGAGGCGCCCTTTCCGAACCCTTCCCGATAGGGGACGATGTTTGGGAGGAGCCCCTTTGGAATGCGGTCAACTTTTACTTCTGCCAGCGCTGCGGCTATCCGGTGCCGGGCATCCATGACGTGTGCCATGCCGATGCGCTGGGCTTCCTTGGCGACAAGACGGTCCCGGTGAACGGTGGCTGGCACGATGCCGGCGACCTTTCACAGGGCTTCTGGCGGACGGCCTATGGCTGCCATGCGCTCCTCGGTGCGTTAGACGTGGCTCCGCCGATGCTCCGGAGACGGATGGAAGAAGAGGCCCGCTGGGCCCTGGACTGGCTGCTGAAGGTGCGCTTCCCGGAAGGACGGCACATGAGCTGGAGCAAGATTCGCTATTACTCCGACAATCTTTCCGGCACGCCGGATGATATCCTGTCGCCTGCCGATTTTGTGCCCTGGGAGTGTTTCCAGGGCGTGACCGTCTTCCTCGAAGCCGCCGAAAAACTTCCCCTGGACGATGTGGAAAGGGTGCAGTTGGAGACAGCCGCCCGGGAGGATGCCGAGGCTGCATTTTCGGCCCGTGACTGGACATCGGCCACTTATCTGGAAGCCGCCTGGGGTGCGATGGCGGCATCGGCCTTGTACCGGCACTTCGGCGACACCGCCTGGCGGACGGCGGCCTTGCACTTCGGGGACTTGCTGCTGCGGTGTCAGGAACAGGAATTCGTGGACGGACTGCCCCTGCGGGGCTATTTTTACACAGATACAAGCCGCAGCCGACGGCTGCACGACCATCATGCCGCCTTCAACGAAGCACCCTTGATGGCCCTGCGTGTCCTCAGCGAAACCTTCCCGGAAATGACGACCCCCTGCAAGGAAGCGGCACAGCTCTTTTTAGATGACTACCTGAAGCCCGGCAGCCTGCAGGCCGCCCCTTACTATCTATTGCCCGCAGGCATTTTTACGGCCGATGAGACGCGCCTGCAGCCCGGAACACCCCTTACGGACGAGCAGGTGCTGCGGACCTTCCCCGTGTGGATCGACCACATTTTCCACGGCAGTACGAACTTCCATCTTTCGCAGGCCTGGGCACTGGCGGAAGCGATTGCGCTGACAGGCGACCGGGAGGCCTTGGACCTCCTTCAGGACCAGCTGGAATGGACCTTGGGCCGCAATCCCTTCTCTTCCAGCCTCATGAACGGAGTGGGCTACAACAACGCCCCGCTCTTCGTTTACTGCACCCGCCATACGGCCGGAGCCCTTCCCGTGGGCATAGACTGCCTGCATGACGACCAGCCCTTTTGGAACGGAACGGCATCGGCCACCTCCCACGAGATTTGGGTGGAACCCGTGAGCCGCTTCGTCGGCGCCCTCTCCGTCTATCTGGAACTTTGCGCTGCTGCCCCTGTCCGGGCGCAGAACTTCGATGCCACCCGTTAGGATTTTGGGGAAGAAATGACTATTTTTGTTATTGCATAATGTAAACACTGTTATGAAAAAACATCTTTACCTCCTCTTGGCAGCAGCCTGCCTGCTGCTTTCCTGTAACAAGTCCGACAACGACGCCCGTCTGGTAATCATCACCTTCGACGGTCTTCGCTGGCAGGAACTCTTTTCCGGGGCCGATGAAGGCCTGGTGGGAGACACCCGTTTTGTAAAGGCTCCCGATGCCTTGAAAGCCGCCTACTGGCGGGAAACGCCCGAAGCCCGCAGGGAAACACTGATGCCTTTTGTATGGAGTTACGTGCCGGAGCATGGTTATTTTCTTGGCAATCGCAACAAGAACAGCCTCATGCAAGTGGCCAATGACAAGAACTTCTCCTATCCCGGCTACAGCGAAATGTTCTGCGGCTACCCGGACGATGAGCGCATCAACTCCAACGACCCGAATCCGAATCCCAATGTCAGCGTCTTGGAGGCCGCGAATGCCGATCCCCGCTACAAAGGCAGCGTGATGATGCTCTCTTCCTGGGAGTCCATCCGCTATGCCGTGAACAACGACCGGGGCGGTTTCCCCGGCAGTTCCGCGCACGAGCCCTTGTATGTCGATACGCCGATGGCCGGCCTGATTCAGGATATTGACAAGCTGCTCCCGGGCTTCGACAGCAGTGAGCGCTTGGATGAAATTACCGCCGCCTTTGCACTGGAAACGCTGCGCGAGGCCCATCCGAAGGTGTTCTATGTTGGTTTCGGCGATACCGATGAGTGCGCCCATGCCGGCGAGTATGACGCCTATCTGGACGCGGCCCGCCACACAGACGGCTTTATCCGCCGGATTGTGGAAACTTGCGAATCCGATCCCTTCTACAAGGGAAAGACCACCTATATCCTTACCTGTGACCATGGCCGCGGCCGCAGGGAGGGCTTCCAGTCCCACGGGGCCGACGTCAGAGGCTCCAACCAGACCTGGTTCATCGCTTTTGGAAAGGGTGTTCCGGCGCTGGGAGAAACGCAGGACAACGGCATCTTCTACACCAAACAGTTCGCCGCCACCATCGCAGATATCCTGGGCATTGATTTCACCCCGGGCAACGGAGAAAAATGCGAGCCCTTTGACCCCACTTTCTTCAAGGAGACCGAAGCTCCCGTAGCGCTGGGGACCTTTGAGGCTGTGAAAGATGCCCAACCCAAGGGAAAAGGCATCCGCTACACCTATGCGGAAGGAGATTTCCTGAGTGTGGTGCCCTTTCTGAACGCTCCTGTAAAGGCCCGCGGCATTGCTTCCGCACTGTCCACCGACATGAAACTCCGGGAGGACCACTTCGGCCTTGTCTTCAAAGGCCTGGTGAAAGTGCCGGAGGATGGCTTATATCTGCTCTCCTTGGCCTGCGACGACGGGTCCAAACTCTTCTGGGACGGCCAGCTCCTCTGGGACATCGACCGGGACGGCGGCGGTTTCAAAGAAGGATGGTACAAGCTTACGGCCGGTTACCACCGCTTTGAACTGCAATATTTCGAGAATTACGGCGGAGAAAACATAGAGATTGGTCTTACCGGCCCGGGCGTGGATGAGGAGAATCTCCCCGCGGACATGCTCTTCTATGAATAGGAAACATCTGCTGCTGAGCCTTCTGTCGCTGGCCCTCCTCTCCTGCTCGGAGAAACGGGGGCCGGCGGATTTCGTTCATGTATTCAACGGAACGGACCTGGCCGGGAACACCTATCCGGGGGCCACTGTGCCTTTCGGCGCCGTGCAGCTGAGCCCGGACACGGAGGGAGAAAGCGCCTCCGGCTACCGTTACGCCCATAAGCAGATCCTGGGCTTCAGCCACACGCACCTTTCGGGCACAGGCTGCCCGGACCTGGGAGATTTTCTGGTAACGCCGGGCATAGACAGCGTGGGGCCCCTTCCCCTTATACACAAGAACGAAAAGGCTTCCCCAGGATATTACAAGCTTGTTTTTCCGGAGCAGGGCATCACGGCGGAACTCACCGCCTGGAACCATTCCGGCATGCACCGCTATACCTTTACGGGCAAGGGGAAAAGGCTCATTCAGGTGGATGCCAACCATTCGGTGGGCGGCTGGTGTCATCCCACGGAGGTGTCGCTGAAATTGATGGACCGGGAACTCGTGGGCTTCCGACAGGTGGACGGCTGGGCCCATGGCAGGAAAATCTTTCTTTCGGCCTGTTTTTCGGAGCGCTTCGAGGATGCCGTCCAAGTGGCTCCGGGAGTCTTGTTGTTCACGTTTCCGGAAGACCTGAAGGAGGTGACCCTCTGCGCCGGCCTTTCCGCTGTGGATTCCGATGGTGCCCGGGCCAACCGCATGGCCGAGACCTCGGAGATTGATTTTGACCGTGCCGTGAGCCGGGCATCGGCCCGTTGGAACCAGGCCCTGGGCACCATTGAGGTGAAGGGCGGTCCGGCCGATGTCTTTTACACCAACTTCTACCATACCTTCCTCACGCCCAACCGTTTGGAGGATGTGGACGGCCGCTACCCGGACCAGAAAGGCCTTATTCGGCAACTTCCCTCCGGAAAGCACTTTTATTCCACCCTTTCCCTCTGGGACACCTTCCGGGCCTGGCATCCGCTGCAAACCCTGTTGGACACCGCCATGGTGGCCGATATGGTGCATAGTTTTTTAGACGACTACGACTGCCGGGGAGAACTCCCCATCTGGCCGCTGGCCAACGACGAAACCGGCTGCATGATAGGCTATCACAGCGTTTCCGTGATAGCGGACGCGTGGCTCCGCGGCATCCGGGATTTCGACGGGGAAAAGGCCCTGCAGGCCATGATCGTCTCCTCCAACAAGAACAACGCCAACGCCTCCGAGCTGTACAACGCCTACGGCTACATCCCGGCCGACATGAAGATAGAAACGGTGTCCCAGACGCTGGAATTCTGCTATGACGACTGGTGCATCGCCCGCATGGCGGAAGCGCTGGGCCACCGTGACATAGCGGCGGAATACGACGCCCGCGCCCTCCGCTACCGGGCCCTTTTTGATCCCAACACCGGTTTCATGCGCGGCAAAAAATCGGACGGCAACTGGACGGAACCCTTTGACCCGCTCACGGGCTCCCGGGACTATACGGAGGCCATTCCCTGGCATTACCGCTTCTTCATGCCCCACGACATGGCCGGCATGGAGGCCCTTTTAGGCGGCCGGGAAGGCCTGTACGCCGCCTTGGATTCCCTGTTCACCTATACGCCGGAAGGCCAGAAAGTGCTGGACAAGGACATCGGCGGCATCCTGGGCCAATTTGCACTCGGCAACGAACCGGGTCACCACATGCCCTGGCTGTTCCACTGGGCGGGAGCCCCTTCCCGCACACAGGAGACGGTACGCACCCTTCTTACGCAAATGTACACGACGGCCCCGGACGGTCTCTGCGGTAACGAAGACTGCGGCCAGATGGGTGCCTGGTATGTTCTGGGGTCCCTGGGCCTCTATCCCGTCTGCCCCGGAAGCGGCGAATTTCAGCTAACGGCCCCGCTCTTCAAAGAGGCCAGGCTGCATCTAAGCGGCGGGAACACCCTCACCATCCGGGCCGATAAGCCGCAGTACGCCTACATAGACGAAGTTACCCTGAACGGAAAACCCGTGGAGCAGCACTTCCTCACCTACGATGACATCATGGGCGGCGGAGAGCTGTGCTTCCGCCTGGTACCCAAACCTTCCCATAAGCGCGATGCGCTGCCGGCGCCCTATTCCCTTACGAAGGAGCCCCTGGTGTCCCCTCCGGCTATTCTGGGACAGCTGATGCTCTTCCCGGAAAGTGCTGACGTTCAGATGTTTTCACGCACAGAAGGGGCTTCCATCCGCTATACTTTGGACGGCAGCGAGCCCACGGAATCCAGCCCTCTCTATACGGAGCCCTTCCGGATAGAACAGTCCTGCGTTCTCAAGGCCCGGGCGTTCAAGGAAGGCCTGCCTCCCTCTCCCGTTACCACCCGGACGGCCCACAAGCTGTTTTTCCATCCGGCAGAAAACCTTCACGGGCTCAAGAGCGGCTGCCGCTACACCTACCATGAGGCCAATTTTGTGATCATCGACCAGATTGAGAACGATCCTCCGGAGGACGCCGGCGTGATGAAAGAGCCCTCCATTGCCGGAGCGGCGTCCGAAGACCACTTTGCCTATGCTTTCACGGGCTTCATCGACATCCCCGAAAGCGGCATCTGGCACTTCTATACCACCAGCGACGACGGCAGCGCCCTGTACATGGACGGCGTGTGCGTGGTAAACAACGACGGCTCCCACTCCAAGAGCATGGCGGAGGGCCAGCTTCCCTTGGAAAAGGGCCTGCACCCCTACAAGCTCCTTTACTTCGAAGACTACGAAGGCCAATCCCTCGAATGGGGCTGGAAGGCTCCCGGGAAGGCCGATTATGCCCCCATCCCCGCATCCCGCCTGTTCTACAAATGATGACACGAAAGCTGAAATATCTGCTTTTGGCCCTGCTGTTACAATTTTTCATTTGCTCGCTACGGTAAAAGTAAAATAACAAAATACCGATTATGAAAAAATTATCGATTGCTTTAACCCTGGCCGCCATCGTCGTGGCCTGCACCCCCAAGGCGGTGGACAGCACCGTCCTCCCGCTGGTCCCGGCCCTGGACAACCAGGCCTGGGATGCCTCCGAATGGATTTCCGTAGTAAACTGCGAAGTGGTGACCGGAGACGATGTTTACAAGAGCGCCCCCGGAGCCAGCTGGTTCCTGAGCACCGTCACCAACGAAAAGAAGGTGTCCAAGGCGGTTTGGATGACCGCCGGCCTGGGCGTTTACGACCTCTTTGTGAACGGACAGCTGGTGGGCGGCGAAGTGCTGAAACCCGGTTTCACGCACAATGCCAAGACCAAGCGCTCCTTCACCTATGACATTACGGCCATTTTCCAGACCAAGGCCGGGGCACAGAACACCCTCTCCGCCCAGGTGACGCCGGGCTGGTGGGCCGACAAGATTGTGACCAACGGCGGAGACGGCTTCGTGGGGAAGAAATGTGCTTTCCGCGGCGTTCTGGAACTCAGCTATGCCGACGGCAGCGTGGCCCGTATAGGCACGGACACCGAGCACTGGACGGCCGGCATCGCCGGTCCGGTAACCCATTCCGGCATCTTTGACGGCGAGGAGTACGACGCCCGCATCCCGATGGGCTTCGAGACGCCCGAAAAGCTCACAACTCCAGAGGTGAACACGGAGTTCAAGGGTGAAATCCTGCCCACCTGCGGCGCCGAAATCTATCAGCGCGAAGACCTGAAGCTCCACCCCACCCGAATCTATGTCTGGCAGGGCGTTACCGGAGCCGTAGCGTCTGAGGAAGAAGACGAGGTTGAATACGGCAAGGTGAACATCCTCCGCGAATACAAGGACGGGGAGCTGATGGAGCTGAACCCCGGCGAAACGCTGGTGGTGGACTTCGGCCAGAATGCCGCCGCCGTGCCTTCCTTCGTGTTCAAGGCCGCCGAGGGCACCTTCCTGGAATGCAATCCCTCCGAAATTCTGAACGACGGAAACGGGGCCGAGCGCCGCGGCATGGACGGCCCTGAGGGCAGCACCCACCGCCGGAACCTCCGCGTGGATCCGGGCGAAATCTGGCTCACCTATACCTTCGGCCCGGCAGCGGACTTCGTGAACTTCCAGCCCCGCGCCTCCTTCTGGGGCTACCGCTACATCGCCGTGACGGTGAGCGCCCCCGTGACCTTCCGCTCCATCGCCTCCGTTCCGGTCACCTCCATCTCCGAGCAGATGGAAACCGGCACCGTCACCACCGGAAACGAACTGGTTAACAAACTCATTTCCAATACGGTATGGGGGATGCGCTCCAACTATCTCTCCGTGCCCACCGACTGCCCGCAGCGCAACGAGCGCCTGGGCTGGATGGCGGACACGCAGGTGTTCACCGAAACCGGCACCTTCTTTGCCAACACGGACGCCTTCTTCCACAAATGGCTGAAGGACGTGCGCGACAGCCAGCACCCGACAGGCGGTTATCCGGGCGTCTCCCCCTTCGCCCAGTATGGCAACGAGGCCATGCGCTTGGGCTGGGCCGATGCCGGCATCATCGTGCCCTGGACCGTCTGGAAGCAATTCGGAGACATCTCCATCGTAAAGGAGAGCTGGGAATCCATGGAGAAATTCATGGATCACGTGAACGCCGCCAAGTATGACCATACGGCCCTGGCCGGAGAAAACGGCAACTACCAGTGGGCCGACTGGCTCAGCTACGAAGACCTGGAAAGCTGCAGCGGCCGGGCCTTCCTGCCGGGCGGCAGGCGCAAACCCGAAGCCATCGAATACTGGAACTACCTGAGCGCCTGCTACTGGGCCCTCGATGCGGGGTACATGCGGGACATGGCGGCATCGGCCGGACTGAACGCCGCCAAGTACGAGGGCATGGAGAAAGAGGCCAAGGCCTATCTGAAAGAGCGTTTCCTGAAGGCCGACGGCAGCTTCATCCTGCCCATCCTGAACACCATGCAGACCCCGGCCCTCTTCGCTCTCAAACTGGGCTTGGTGGAAGGTGCGGCCAAGGAGGCCACCTGCGCGCGCCTGCGCAAGAACTTCGAAGACCACGGCAACTGCCTGCAGACCGGCTTCCTGGGCACGTCCATCCTCATGGCCACCCTTACGGAGAACGGCATGGCGGACATGGCCTACGCGCTTCTCTTCCAGCGCAAGAACCCCAGCTGGCTGTATTCCGTGGATAACGGCGCCACCACCATCTGGGAACGCTGGAACAGCTATATGGTGGACAAGGGCATGGGCCCCAACGGCATGAACAGCTTCAACCACTACGCCTATGGCGCCGTGTGCGAATGGATCTGGGAGACGGCCGCCGGCATTGCCTGCGACCCCGCCGCCCCCGGCTTTAAGAAAATTGTGATGAAACCCGTCCCGGACAAGCGCCTGGGCCATATAGAGGCCTCCTACAAGAGTGCCGCCGGCCTCATCAAGAGCGCCTGGAAGTACGAGGGCGACAACTGGGTGTGGACCTTCACCGTCCCGGAGGGCGCATCGGCCGTGGTAACCCTGCCCGGACAGACGGATTCCAAGGAATACGCCGCCGGAACCTATACGGAAACGGTGAAACTGCCGTAGTTTCTATTTCTTTCGCGAGTGGCCGCCCTGGGTGAGCTCACGGTAT
>CAJOMB010000062.1:0-21618 GCA_905235615.1 uncultured Bacteroidales bacterium
GCGGAAGTAGCTCAGTTGGTAGAGCATCAGCCTTCCAAGCTGAGGGTCGCGAGTTCGAACCTCGTTTTCCGCTCCAGAACATACTGTAAGCCGGTGTAGCTCAGGGGTAGAGCGCATCCTTGGTAAGGATGAGGTCATGAGTTCAATTCCCATCACCGGCTCTTTTTTTGGGTTAAGGCCCTTTTGTTGATAACAATTGTTTAAACAATAATAATACTATGGCAAAAGAAACATTCCAGAGAACCAAACCGCATGTCAACATCGGTACCATCGGCCACGTTGACCACGGTAAGACCACCCTCACCGCCGCCATTACCAAGGTGCTCGCAGAGCGCGTATCCGGTAACGCCGACAAGGTGAAGTCCTTCGACCAGATTGACAACGCCCCGGAAGAGAAAGAGCGCGGTATCACCATCAACACCGCTCACGTTGAGTACGAGACCGAAAAGCGTCACTACGCTCACGTGGACTGCCCCGGACACGCCGACTATGTGAAGAACATGGTTACCGGTGCTGCCCAGATGGACGGTGCTATCCTTGTGGTGGCCTCCACCGACGGTCCCATGCCTCAGACCCGTGAGCACATCCTGCTCGCCCGTCAGGTTAACGTGCCCAAGATCCTCGTCTTCATGAACAAGGTTGACCTTGTGGAGGACGAAGAAATGCTCGACCTCGTAGAAATGGAGATCCGCGACCTCCTCGCTTTCTACAAGTTCGATGAGGACTGCCCTGTCATCCGTGGCTCCGCACTGGGTGCCCTGAACGGTGAGAAGGTTTGGGAAGACAAAGTCATGGAGCTCATGGACGCCGTGGATGAGTACATCCCGCTGCCCGAGCGTCTGGTTGACAAGGACTTCCTGATGCCTATCGAGGACATCTTCTCCATCACCGGTCGTGGTACTGTGGTTACCGGCCGTATCGAGTCCGGCACCATCCACGTGAACGACCCTGTGGAACTCGTCGGTTTCGGCGATGAGCCTCGTCAGTCTGTTGTTACCGGTGTGGAAATGTTCCGCAAGCTCCTCCCTCAGGGTGAGGCCGGTGACAATGTGGGTCTGCTCCTCCGCGGTGTTGACAAGAAGGAAGTGAAGCGTGGTGAGGTTGTGGCCAAGCCCAAGTCCATCACTCCCCACACCGAGTTCAAGGCCCAGATCTACGTCCTCAAGAAAGAGGAAGGTGGCCGTCACACCCCGTTCCACAATCACTATCGTCCTCAGTTCTTCATCCGCACCCTGGATGTGACTGGTGAAATCCAGCTCCCTGACGGTGTCGAGATGGTGATGCCTGGCGATAACGTGGAAATCACCGTGAAGCTCATCACTCCGGTTGCCATGAACAACGGTCTGCAGTTCGCTATCCGCGAAGGCGGTCGTACCGTGGGCGCCGGCCAGGTGATCAGCATTATCGAGTAATTTTCTCGAAGCCATTCAAAAGTGAGGGCTCAGACGTGAGTCCTCACTTTCCCACAGGGGAATAGAACAAGGGTAGTTCAGCGGTCTCCAAAACCGTCGATGTGGGTTCGAATCCTGCTTCCCCTGCCAAAATATCAAAGGTTACGATTTGGTAATTAACCGTAGGTCCCGGATTCCCGCTTCCAATTTTCCGGAACCCATTGTAAGCAAAGATGAGTAAGTTCGTTAACTACGTTAAAGAGTCCTACACGGAGCTGACTAAGAAGGTGACGTGGCCCACTTGGGAGAAGCTGCAGAGTTCTGCGCTGCTCGTTCTGGTGACCACCCTCATCCTGTCCGTCGTCATCTTCTTGATAGACTTTGCTTTCCAGCATCTGATGGAGTTTATTTACGCACTGTAACTGATTAGTAAACCTTTTTATGGCTGACAAGAAATGGTACGTTCTGCGTACCGCGGGAACCAAGGAAAAGAAAGCCGCCGAATACCTGGTCAAAGAAATTGAGAGACATCCGGATCTGCAAGCCATTGTGGATCAGGTTCTGGTGCCTGTCAAGAAAGAGATTGTGACCAAGAATGGCAAGCGCAAGGAAGTGGAGCGTCTCCTCTTCCCCGGCTATGTGCTCATCCATGCGGAACTGAATCCGGATTTGGAGTATGTCATCCGCAACGGTATTCCCGGCATGTCCGGTTTCCTCACAGAAAAGACCGGCAACGGTACCACCGAGCGTGTGCCCGTTCCCATCCGTGACGAAGAAGCCCAGCGCATCCTGGGCGTCCAGGACGAGAATGCCACCGCGGCAGCCGAAACGGAGGTGAACTTTGAAGTGGGAGAGAGCGTCCGCATTACGGACGGTCCTTTCAGCGGATTCAGCGGCAACGTAGAAGAAATTCTCCAGGAAAGGAGCAAGCTCAAAGTAGTAGTTGTGATCTTCGGAAGAAAGACGCTTCTGGAACTCAGCTTTACACAAGTAACTAAAGAGTAAGAATTAGTATGGCAAAAGAAGTAACCGGATTCATCAAGCTCCAGATCAAAGGCGGAGCAGCGAATCCTGCGCCCCCGGTAGGACCGGCACTCGGTTCCAAGGGCCTCAACATCATGGACTTCTGCAAGCAGTTCAACGCCCGCACCCAGGACCAGGCCGGCAAGGTTCTCCCTGTGGTGATTACGGTGTTCTCCGACAAGTCCTTCAGCTTTGAGGTCAAACAGCCCCCGGTGGCCGTCTCGCTCAAGGAAGCTGCCAAAATCAGCAAGGCTTCCGGTGAGCCCAACCGTAAGAAAGTGGCAACGGTGACCTGGGACCAGGTCAAGGAGATTGCCCAGTCCAAGATGCCCGACCTCAATGCTTTCACGCTGCGCAGCGCCATGAGCATGGTGGCCGGCACCGCCCGTTCCATGGGTATCAAGGTGGAAGGTGAAATGCCCGAGAATCTTTAAAAACACGCATGAGTTATGAGCAAACTGACAAAAAACCAGAAAGCTGTCCTTGCCAAGTATGACAAGACGCAGGTTTACTCCCTCCCTGAGGCATGCGCGCTTCTGAAGGAGATTACCTACACCAAATTTGACGCTTCCGTGGAGATCACCACCAACCTGGGTGTGGATCCCCGTAAGGCCAACCAGATGATCCGTGGCGTTGTCACCCTGCCCGCCGGTACCGGTAAGGTTACCCGTGTGCTGGTTCTGTGCACCCCGGACAAAGAGGCCGAGGCCAAGGAAGCCGGTGCAGACTATGTGGGTCTGGACGAATACATCACCAAGATCAAGGAAGGCTGGACGGATGTGGACGTTATCATCTGCACCCCGTCCGTGATGGCCAAGGTGGGCCAGATTGGCCGTATTCTGGGCCCTCGCGGCCTCATGCCGAACCCCAAGACCGGCACCGTGACCATGGAAGTGGGCAACGCCGTCAAGGATGTGAAGGGTGGTAAGATTGACTTCAAGGTGGACAAGACCGGTATCATCCATGCCGCTATCGGCAAGGCTTCCTTTACGGCCGAGCAGATCGAGGCCAACGCCCGTGCCTTCGTCTCCGCCGTGCTGAAGCTCAAGCCCCAGACTTTGAAGGGCACCTATTTCAAGAGCTGCACCATTTGCACCACCATGTCCCCGGCCATCAAGCTGGACACCAAAGGTTTCACCGCTGAATAATCTGTAAGGAGGAAAAGATATGAAAAAGGAAATGAAAGAACAGGTTATTGCAGCCATCAAGGCGAACATCGCCTCCCATCCCAATTTCTACATTGTGGACATCGCCGGCCTGAATGCAGAACAGACTGCCACCCTGCGCCGCGAGTGCTTCAATGAGGGAATCAAGCTCACCGTTGTCAAGAACACCCTTTTCCACAAGGTGATCAAGGACGCTCAGAATGCTGAGATGGATCTCCTGGTCCCCGCCCTGGAAGGAAATACCGCCATCATGTACACTGAGGCTCCGGCCGTTCCCGCCAAGCTCATCAAGAAGTACAACAAGGCCGGTAACGAAAAGCCCGCCCTCAAGGCTGCCTATGTGCAGGAGTGCGCTTTCGTAGGTGCCGACAAGCTGGAAGAGCTCGTCAACATCAAGTCTCGCGAGGAACTCATCGGCCAGATCATCGGTATGCTCCAGTCCCCGGTGCAGAACGTTATTTCCGCTCTGCAGAACGGTGGCGGCAGCAAGATCGCCGGCCTCGTCAAGACCCTCGAAGAAAAAGGAAACAAATAATAATAAACAATTTAAAA
The DNA here is from genome assembly GCA_905235615.1 of uncultured Bacteroidales bacterium. Classification (GTDB taxonomy): domain Bacteria; phylum Bacteroidota; class Bacteroidia; order Bacteroidales; family UBA932; genus Cryptobacteroides. The sequence continues at coordinate 4,133 of CAJOMB010000062.1, forward strand.
CTTTACAATTATGGCAGACGTTAAGAAACTCGCCGAGGAACTCGTGAACCTCACCGTCAAAGATGTCCAGGAACTCGCTAAGATCCTGAAGGAAGAATATGGTATTGAGCCCGCAGCCGCCGCTGTTGCCGTTGCCGCTCCTGCCGCTGGTGCCGGCGAAGCCGCCGGTCCCGCCGAGCAGACCGAATTCGATGTGATCCTCACCAGCGCCGGTCAGGCTAAGCTCCAGGTCATCAAGGCCGTCAAGGAGAGCGCCGGTCTTGGTCTGAAAGAGGCCAAGGAACTGGTTGACAAGGCCCCTGTTGCCGTTAAGGAGAAGATCTCCAAGGCTGAGGCCGAGGCCCTCAAGGCTGCCCTCGAGGAAGCCGGTGCCGAGGTCGAACTCAAGTAAGTTCGCCTGCTCCCCTGGTTGGGAGTCCCCTCACAGGTTTAGAGCCCTCAGTAGGCTCTAAACCTTTTTTCCGTCTAAAAAATTTTCCCCATAACGAAGGCAGAACATGTCTAAAAAGACTAGCAATCAGCGAATCAATTTCGCAACCTCCAAAATTCTGGAATATCCTGACCTTCTGGAAGTTCAGCTGAAGTCCTTCAAGGATTTCTTCCAGCTGGAAACCACTCCGGACAGCCGCAAGGGAGAAGGCCTGTATCAGGTTTTCCAGGAAATTTTCCCGATTGAGGATACGCGGAACAATTATGAACTCACCTTCATCGATTACTTTATCGATCCGCCGCAGTATTCCATCGAGGAGTGTCTTGAGAGAGGACTCACGTACAATGTTCCTCTGAAGGCAAAACTCCGCCTTTCATGCACGGACCCGGAGCACGAGGACTTTGACACCCGCGTGCAGGACGTTTACCTGGGCAACATTCCTTACATGACCCCTGCCGGTACGTTCATCATCAACGGCTCCGAGAGAATTATCGTTTCGCAGCTTCACCGTTCCCCGGGCGTGTTCTTCGACCAGAGCATGCACGCCAACGGCACCAAGCTCTATTCGGCCCGTATCATTCCCTTCAAGGGCTCCTGGATAGAGTTTGCCACGGACATCAACAATGTGATGTACGCCTACATCGACCGCAAGAAGAAGCTGCCCGTAACCACCCTCCTGAGGGCTATCGGCCACAGTTCCGACAAGGATATCCTGGACTGCTTCGGCCTGGCCGATGAAGTGGAAGCCTCCGAGGAGGTCCTGAAGGAGAACGAAGGCCGCTTCCTGGCTGCCAACGTCCTGAAGACCTGGATCGAGGACTTCGAAGATGAAGACACCGGCGAGGTAATCCCCATCGAGCGTACCGTCCCCATTGTGGAGCGCGGTGAAGTGCTGGGTGAGGACACCATCGCCCGCATCCTGGACACCGACGTGAAGACCATCCTCCTGCAGAAGGACGAGGCCGTCTCCGCCGAGAACTCCATCATTTACAACACCCTCCAGAAGGACCCGACCAATACGGAAATCGAGGCTGTGAACTACATCTACAAGCAGCTCCGCAATTCCGAACCGCCGGATGAGTCCACCGCCCGTGACGTCATTGACAAGCTCTTCTTCTCCGAGAAGCGCTACGACCTGGGCTCCGTGGGCCGTTACCGCCTGAACAAGAAACTGTCCCTGAGCATCGACCCCGCTACCCGCGTGCTCACCAACACGGATATCGTGGAGATTATCAAGTACCTGATCCAGCTCATCAACAGCCGGGCCACGGTGGATGATATCGACCACCTTTCCAACCGTCGCGTACGCACCGTGGGCGAGCAGCTGGCCAACCAGTTCTCCGTGGGGCTGAGCCGTATGGCCCGTACCATCCGCGAGCGCATGAATGTCCGTGACAGCGAGCAGTTCAATCCCATCGACCTCATCAACGCGAAGACGCTGTCTTCCGTTATCAATTCCTTCTTCGGCACCAGCCAGCTGTCCCAGTTCATGGACCAGACCAACCCCCTGGCCGAGATTACGCACAAGCGTCGTCTCAGCGCCCTGGGCCCGGGCGGTCTTTCCCGTGACCGCGCCGGCTTCGAGGTTCGTGACGTGCACTACACCCATTACGGCCGTCTGTGCCCGATTGAATCCCCGGAAGGCCCCAACATCGGCCTTATCAGCTCCCTGTGCGTGTATGCCCGCATCAATGGCCTGGGCTTCATCGAGACCCCGTACCGCGAGGTGCATGAGGGCAAGGTGGACCTGAGCGACAAGGGCTGGAAGTACATGAGCGCAGAGGAGGAGGAAGCCCAGCACGTGGCCCTGGCCAACGTGAACATGTCCGACGACGGACAGCTTCTGGACGAGCGCATCCAGTGCCGTTTAGAGGCGGACTTCCCGCTGGTTTCCAAGGAAGAAGTGAACTATATGGACGTGGCCCCCAACCAGATGGCTTCCGTGGCTGCCTCCCTCATTCCTTTCCTGGAGCACGACGACGCCCACCGCGCCCTGATGGGTGCCAACATGATGCGTCAGGCCGTTCCGCTCCTGAGCCCGGAGAGCCCCATCGTGGGTACCGGTCTGGAAGAGCGCGTGTGCATTGACTCCCGCACCCAGGTGATCGCCCTCCGCGAGGGTACCGTCACCTATGTGGATGCCAACGAGATCCATATCAAATACGACCGCAGCGATGACGAGAAGTTCGTGAGCTTCCTCCCCGAGGAAACCGTCTATAAGCTTCCCATCTACCGCCGTACCAACCAGAGTACCACCATCTGCCTGAAACCGCTGGTCCGCAAAGGCGACCGCGTGAAGGGCGGACAGGTGCTCACGGAAGGGTATGCCACCCAGAACGGTGAGCTGGCCCTGGGCCGCAACCTCATGGTGGCCTTCATGCCCTGGAAGGGTTACAACTACGAAGACGCCATTGTGCTGTCCGAGGAAATGGTGAAGTGGGACGTCCTCACTTCCATCCACGTGGACGAGTACCTCACCGAGGTGCGCGAGACCAAGCGCGGCATGGAGGAGCTCACTTCCGACATCCCCAACGTGAGCGAAGACGCCACCAAGGACCTGGACAAGGACGGTATCGTGCGCGTAGGCGCCCATATTGAACCCGGCGACATCATGATCGGCAAGATTACCCCGAAGGGCGAGAGCGATCCTTCCCCGGAAGAGAAGCTCCTCAAGGCCATCTTCGGTGACAAGGCCGGCGACGTGAAGGACGCCTCCCTGAAGGCCAACCCTTCCCTGAGCGGCACGGTCATCAAGACCGCCCTCTACAGCAAGGTGTCCGGTACCGGCAAGGGACGCAGCGCCAAGGCCGATCAGAAGACCCGCATCGAGATCAAGCAGCAGGAATTCGAGAAAGCCTCCGAGAAACTCCGCGCCGGCTTCATCGAGAAGCTCTGGAGCCTCGTGAACGGCAAGAAGAGCGCCGGCGTGAGCGACCTCTACGGGGTGGAAATCTTCCCCAAGGGCAAGGAGTTCACCCTCCAGGGTCTCAAGGAAGCCGACTACCAGAACATCTCCACGGCCAAGTGGTGCAACGACGCCAAGACCAGCGCCATGGTGCGCGAACTCATCGGCGGCTACTGCATCGCCCACAAGGAAGCCGAGACCCGCGCCAAGCGCGAGCTGGACAAGATCAAGGTGGGAGACGAACTCCCCAACGGCGTCATGCAGATAGCCAAGGTGTACGTGGCCAAGAAGCGCAAGATCACCGTGGGCGACAAGATGGCCGGCCGTCACGGCAACAAGGGTATTGTGGCCAAGATTGTCCGCCGCGAGGACATGCCGTTCTTAGAGGACGGTACGCCCGTGGACATTGTGCTGAACCCCCTCGGTGTGCCTTCCCGTATGAACCTGGGCCAGATTTACGAGACCGTGCTCGGTTGGGCCGGCCGCGAGCTCGGGCTGAAGTTCTCCACGCCCATCTTTGACGGTGCTTCCATCGACGAGATCTGCGACTACACGGACAAGGCCGGCGTGCCCCGCTTCGGCAAGACGCATCTGCGTGACGGCGGCACCGGAGACTGGTTCGACCAGCCCGCCACCGTGGGTGTCATCTACATGATCAAACTGGGTCATATGGTGGATGACAAGATGCACGCCCGTTCCATCGGCCCTTACTCCCTCATTACCCAGCAGCCGCTGGGCGGTAAGGCGCAGTTCGGCGGTCAGCGTTTCGGTGAAATGGAAGTCTGGGCCCTCGAGGCTTATGGTGCAGCCAATGCCCTCCAGGAAATCCTCACCGTGAAGTCTGACGATGTGAACGGTCGTTCCAAGACCTACGAAGCCATTGTGAAGGGTGATCCCATGCCCACTCCGGGTATTCCCGAATCCCTGAACGTGCTCCTGCACGAGCTCCGCGGTCTGGGCCTCAAGGTCACTTTGAATTAGTCAAGAAGCTTTTAAAGTAACGAATATGCCTGCTTTTAACAATAAGGAAAACAAGGTAAAGAGCAATTTCTCCCGCATTTCCATTTCGCTCGCTTCTCCGGAAGACATCACCGAGCGTTCCTGCGGAGAGGTTCTGAAGCCGGAAACGGTGAACTACAGAACCTACAAGCCGGAGCGTGAAGGCCTGTTCTGCGAGAAGATCTTCGGTCCCACCAAGGACTATGAGTGCTACTGCGGAAAGTACAAGAGAATCCGCTACCGCGGCATCGTCTGCGACCGCTGCGGTGTGGAGGTGACGGAGAAGAAAGTGCGCCGCGAGCGGATGGGCCATATCACCCTCACCGTTCCCGTGGCCCATATCTGGTACTTCAAGAGCGCTCCCAATAAGATCAGTGCCCTTCTCGGTGTCCCTTCCAAGAAGCTGGAAGCCGTCATCTACTACGAGAAATACATCGTGGTGAATCCCGGCATCCTGGCTTCGGAAGAAGTGGCCGATGAATTCCGCGTGCAGAAGATGGACCTCCTCTCCGAGGACGAGTATCTCACCGCCGTGGACCGCGTGTCGGACCTCCACCGCAAGTTCAACGAGGAAGGCAAGGAATGGGATGAAAGCATGAACTTCGTGGCCAAGATGGGTGCCGAAGGCCTCTACGACCTCCTGAAGGAGATTGACGTGGAAGAGCTGGGACGCAGCCTCCGCCGTCAGCTGAGGGCCGAAGGTTCCCAGCAGCGCAAGGCCGAAATCCTCAAGCGCCTGTCCGTGGTGAAGTGGTTCCAGGAGTCCAAGGACGTCAACCGTCCCGAATGGATGATCATGAAGGTGATTCCCGTCACCCCTCCGGACCTGCGTCCGCTGGTTCCGCTGGATGGCGGCCGATTCGCCACCTCCGACCTCAACGACCTCTACCGCCGCGTCATCATCCGCAACAACCGTCTTAAGAAGCTCATCCAGATTCAGGCTCCCGAGGTGATTCTGAGAAACGAGAAGCGCATGCTGCAGGAAGCTGTTGACAGCCTCTTCGACAACTCCAAGAAGTCATCGGCCGTCAAGAGCGAGAGCAACCGCGCCCTCAAGTCCCTGTCCGACTCCCTCAAGGGCAAGCAGGGCCGATTCCGCCAGAACCTCCTGGGCAAGCGTGTGGACTACAGCGCCCGCAGCGTTATCGTCGTGGGTCCGGAACTCAACATGCACGAGTGCGGTCTCCCGAAATTCATGGCTGCAGAGCTCTACAAGCCGTTTGTCATCCGCAAGCTCATCGAGCGCGGCATCGTGAAGACGGTCAAATCGGCCAAGAAGATTGTGGACCGCCGGGACCCCGTTATCTGGGACATCCTGGAGAACGTGATGAAGGGCCATCCCGTGCTGCTGAACCGTGCACCTACCCTGCACCGTCTGGGTATTCAGGCCTTCCAGCCCCGCATGATCGAGGGCAAGGCCATCCAGCTGCACCCCCTGGCCTGTACCGCTTTCAACGCGGACTTTGACGGTGACCAGATGGCCATCCATCTGCCCCTCGGAAACGCCGCCATCATGGAGGCTCAGCTCCTCATGCTGGGCTCCCACAACATCCTGAACCCCGCCAACGGCTCTCCTATCACCGTTCCTTCCCAGGATATGGTGCTGGGTCTGTACTATATCACCAAGGAACGTCCCGGTGCCAAGGGCAGCGGACTCAAGTTCTACGGTCCGGAAGAGGTGATCATCGCCTTCGACGGAAAGGTTATCGACATGCACGCCCCCATCGAGGTCCGCCTGCCCAAGAACAAGCAGAACCTCTCCGAGGGCTACGGGATGGTGAAAACCACCGCCGGCCGCATCATCGTGAACCAGTACATGCCTGAAGAAGTGCCCTATGTGAACGAGGTGCTGGGCAAGAAGGCCCTCCGTACGGTGATTACCCAGGTGATCAAGTCCACCGGTGTCACCCGTACCGCCCAGTTCCTGGACGACATCAAGAACCTGGGTTACGACCAGGCCTTCCGCGCCGGTATCTCCTTCAACCTGGGCGACGTCCTCATCCCCGAGGAGAAGACCGCCCTCATCGAGAAGGGTTATGCCGATGTGGAAGCCATCAAGGCCAACTACGCCATGGGCTTCATCACCAACAACGAGCGTTACAACAAGGTGATCGACCTCTGGACCTCCATCGACAACCAGCTCACCGCCATCGTGAAGAAGCAGATTTCTGCCGACCAGCAGGGCTTCAATCCGGTGTACATGATGCTGGATTCCGGTGCCCGTGGTTCCACCCAGCAGATCAAGCAGCTCTGCGGCATGCGCGGCCTGATGGCCAAGCCCCAGAAGAGCGGCGCCGCCGGGGCGGAGATCATCGAGAACCCCATCGTGTCCAACCTGAAGGAAGGCATGACGGTGCTGGAGTACTTCATCTCCACCCACGGTGCCCGTAAAGGCTTGGCCGATACCGCCCTGAAGACGGCCGATGCCGGTTACCTCACCCGTCGTCTGGTGGACGTGTCCCACGACGTGATTATCACCGAGGAAGACTGCGGCACCCTCCGCGGCCTCATCGCCACCGCCATCAAGAACAAGGACGAGGTGGTGGAATCCCTGGGTGAGAGAATCCTGGGCCGTACCTCCGTACACGATATCTTCAACCCGCTCACCGGAGAACTCATCATTCCCGCCGGCGAGGAAATCCGCGAGGACACCGCAGCCCTCATCGACTCCCTCCCCATCGAGCAGGTGGAAATCCGTTCCGTGCTCACTTGCGAATCCCGCAAGGGCGTGTGCGCCAAGTGCTACGGCCGCAACCTGGCCACTTCCCGCATGGTGGAAACCGGCGAGGTGGTGGGCGTGATTGCCGCCCAGTCCATCGGCGAGCCCGGTACTCAGCTTACGCTGCGTACCTTCCACGTGGGTGGTACGGCTTCCGGTTCCGTGGCGGACAACAGCATCGTCTCCAAGTATGAAGGCAAGCTCACCTTCGAGGAACTCCGTACCATCGACCGCGTGGACGAGGACGGCTCCGTGAAGCAGGTGGTCGTGTCCCGCATGACGGAACTCCGCATCGTGGACGAGCGCACCGGCATGACTTATTCCCAGTACGATATCCCTTACGGCTCCACCTTGTACTTCAAGGAGGGAGACAGCGTGAAGAAGGGAGACCTCATCTGCGAGTGGGATGCCTACAACGCCACCACCATCGTGGAAACGGCCGGTACGGTCCGCTTCGAGAACATGGTGGAAGGTGTGACCTACCGCGAGGAGAGCGCCGACGAGTTCGCCACCAATACGGACAAGGTGATCATCGAAGGCCGTGACAAGACCAGGACTCCTGCCATGCTCATCGTGGACGAGAAGGGTCAGGTGATCCGTCAGTACAACCTCCCTGTGGGCGCCCATATCATGATGAGCGACGGCGCTGCCGTGAAGGTGGGCGACGTCATCATCAAGATTCCGCGTGCCGTGGGCAAGGCTTCCGATATCACCGGCGGTCTGCCGCGTGTGACGGAACTCTTCGAAGCCCGTACTCCTTCCAACCCTGCCATCCTCTCCGAAATCAACGGTGAGGTGCTTATGGGCAAGGTGAAGAGGGGTAAGCGTGAAATCATCGTGAAGAACCGCAGCGGCAAGGAATGCCACTACGAGGTTCCCATGACCAAGCAGATTCTGGTTCAGGAGAACGACTATGTGAAGGCCGGCACCCGTCTGTCCGACGGCGGCACTTCTCCCACCGACATCCTGAACATCCTCGGCCCGGTGAAGGCTCAGGAGTACATTGTGAACGAGATTCAGGCCGTGTACCGTTTGCAGGGCGTGAAAATCAACGACAAGCACTTCGAGATCATCGTGCGCCAGATGATGCGCAAGGTCATGATCGGAGACCCCGGAGACACCGAATTCCTCCCGGAGGAGCTGGTGGACAAGTGGGAGTTCATGGACCGCAACGACGAAATCTTCGGCAAGTTCTACGTGATGGAGCCCGGAGACAGCGTCCGCTACGAGGAAGGCGACATCATCAGCGCCCGTGACCTTCGCAGTGAGAACGCCTCTCTGGAACGTCAGGGAGCCAAACTGGTGGTGGCCCGCGAGGCCAAGCCCGCCACGGCCTCCCAGGTGCTGCAGGGTATCACCCGCGCCGCCCTCAAGACCGGTTCCTTCATCTCCGCCGCTTCCTTCCAGGAAACCACCAAGGTACTCTCCGAGGCCGCTATCCGCGCCCGTGTGGACCACCTCGAAGGCCTGAAGGAGAACGTCATCTGCGGCCATCTGATTCCGGCCGGTACCGGTCTGGCCCGCTACCAGGACATTGTGGTAGGCTCCAGGACCGAGTCCATAGACATGATGAACGAGCTTTAATGAAAAAGCGCTGCCCGAAAGAGCAGCGCTTTTTTCATCTCATGACCGTGACGCGGACTTGGATTTCCGGATTGCCTTCCGAGTCCAGCATGAAGTCGGTGGCGGTGTAATAGACAAAGACCGTTCCCAGCCCCCATTCAAAGTCTAAATAGGTGGAGTAGAGCTGCTGCCCCTCTGTGCCGTAGTCAATTTTTTCGGCGCGGGAAATGGGCAGGGGAGCCCAGAAGGTGTTTCCGCCGTCGGAGAGTTTGCGGGACCCATTACGGTGCCGTAATTCACAATGTCGTTGGTGATTTCCGGAACGTTCAGCTTCACGCTCAGGAAAGCGGCGCCGTCTTCATAGGTTTCCTCGTACCAGTCTCCGCTTTTGATGGTGAAATCGCGTTGCGAGAGGGTTACACCTTCCTGGTAGCTATAACTTTTCTGCGAACAGCCGGTGGCAGTCAGCAGCAGGCTCACGGCACTGAGCAGGATGAGAAGTCTTTTCATTTTCATAAGTATTCAGGGGTTTATTGGGGAATTTTTCAATTATTGTGCCTGCGAAGGAAGCATTCCACCGTGTTTTCCATGAGGCAGGCGATGGTCAAGGGCCCCACGCCGCCCGGCACGGGAGTAATGGCCGATGTTTTGGGCGCCACAGCCTCGAAGTCCACGTCTCCGCAAAGCTTCCCCGTCTGAGGGTCCCGGTCCATGCCCACGTCAATCACCACGGCGCCGTCCTTCACCATATCGGCCCCCACCATCTTGGCGCGGCCGGCGGCCACTACCAGAATATCGGCCTCACGGGTGACTTCGGCCAGATTTATCGTGCGTGTGTGGCAGAAGGTGACGGTGGCGTTGGCGTCTAACAGCATCTTGCCCACGGGCAGGCCCACGATGTTGCTCCGGCCAATGACCACGGCGCGTTTCCCCTTGGGGTCCACGCCCGCCGCCGCCAATAGTTTCATGATGCCGGAGGGCGTACAAGGGGCCAGATGCGGCGTTTTCTGCCACAGCCCCGCCACGTTGAGGGGGTGAAAGCCGTCCACGTCTTTCTCCTTTGCGATGGTCTCGATGACCTTCGCCTCGGAGATATGCGCCGGCAGCGGCAACTGTACCAGGATGCCGTCCACGCCGTCATCGGCATTGAGCGTGCGAATCTTTTCCAGCAGCGTCTCTTCCGGGGTACTTTCGTCCAGGACGATGGTCGTGTTCCGAATGCCGCAGGCCTCGCAGGCCTTCGCCTTGTTGCGTACGTACACCACGCTGGCGGGGTCTTCCCCTACGCGAATCACCGTCAGATGCGGCACCCGCCCGTATTTTTCCGGGAAAGTGGCCACCTGCGCCGCCACCTCCTCCTTCAGGGAGGCCGATATCTGTTTTCCGTCAATGATTGTCATAATACAAAGATACAACAAAAATGCGTATCTTTGCATGATAAGAAGCAAGTGATATGAAAGCTTTATACCTGACCAATACCCTCAGCCGGCAGAAGGAACTGTTCAAGCCCATCCATGAAGGCCATGTGGGCATGTATGTCTGCGGCCCCACTGTCTATGGCGACGCGCATTTGGGCCATGCCCGGCCCGGCGTCACGTACGACGTCCTTTTCCGCCTCCTCAAGTACCTGGGCTACAAGGTGCGCTACGTCCGCAATATCACCGACGTGGGCCATCTGGAGCATGATGCCGATGAGGGCGAAGACAAGATTGCCAAGAAAGCCCGCCTGGAAGAGCTGGAGCCCATGGAAGTGGTGCAGTTCTATACCGAGCGCTACCACGAGGCCATGCGCCTGCTCAACGTGGAGTCGCCCTCCATCGAGCCGAGGGCGTCGGGCCATATCATCGAGCAGATTGAGGCCGTGAAGAAGATTCTGGCCGCCGGTTATGCCTACGAGAGCAACGGCTCCGTTTACTTCGACGTGCAGAAATACAACAAGGACCATCACTACGGCGTTCTCAGCGGACGGACCTTGGAGGCAACGTTGGAAGGCACCCGGAGCCTGGACGGCCAGAGCGACAAGCGTGCCCCGTACGACTTCGCCCTGTGGAAAAAGGCGGAGCCGGAGCATATCATGCGCTGGCCTTCCCCCTGGGGCGACGGCTTCCCCGGCTGGCATCTGGAATGTTCCGTGATGGGTGCCAAATATCTGGGCGAGGAGTTCGACATCCACGGCGGCGGCATGGACTTGATGTTTCCGCACCACGAATGTGAGATTGCCCAGAATGTGGCCTCCCGTGGCACGCAGGGTGTGCATTACTGGGTACACAACAACATGATTACCATTAATGGTCAGAAGATGGGCAAGTCCTTGGGGAACTTCATCACCCTGCCGGAACTCTTCAGTGGCAGCCATCCTGCCCTGGAGCATGCCTACAGCCCCATGACCATCCGCTTCTTCATCCTGCAGGCCCATTATCGCAGCACCCTCGACTTCTCCAACGAGGCGCTGCAGGCGGCCGAGAAGGGCTATAAGCGGCTGATGCAGGCCTGGCGGGAGATTGCCTCCTGTCATTCTGAGCGCAGCGAAGAATCTCCTGCCGTATCGGCCATCATCGATGCCGTCCTGGAGGCCCTCTGCGACGACCTCAACACCCCTGTGGCCATCGCCAACCTCTTCGAAGCCGTCAGGCTCATCAACACCGGCAAACTTTCCGATGCCGACAAGGCGGCCCTGAAATCCCTCTTTGACGACATTGTGGGCGGTGTGCTGGGCCTCAAGGACGAGGAGGCCGGGGCCTCCGGAAAGGCCGAAAAGGCCTTGGAGGGCGTGATGCAGCTGGTCCTGGATGCCCGCAAGAAGGCCCGGGACGCCAAGGACTGGGCCGAGAGCGACCGCCTGCGTGACGCCCTGGCCGCCGTGGGCATCACCGTGAAAGACACCAAGGACGGCGCCACCTGGAATCTGGAATAATTGTCATTCTGAAAACCGTCATCCTGAATTATTGTCATTCTGAACGAAGTGAAGAATCTGAAATTCATCTCCTGGAACGTAAACGGCCTGCGGGCGGTGGCAGGCAAGGGCTTTGCCGATATTTTCACGGAACTGGATGCAGACTTTTTCTGCCTCCAGGAGACCAAGATGCAGGCCGGGCAGTTGGACCTGGAATTCCTGGGTTATGAATCCTATTGGAACTATGCCCTCAAGAAAGGATATTCCGGCACGGCCGTTTATACCAAACACACGCCGCTGAATGTCCGCTACGGCATGGGCATCGAAGAGCACGACCAGGAAGGCCGTGTCATCACCCTGGAATATGAGAAGTTCTTCCTGGTGTGCGTCTATGTCCCCAACTCGCAGGACGGCCTCAAGAGGCTGGATTATCGCATGCGCTGGGAAGATGCCTTCCGGGGGTATTTATCGGCCCTTCCCAAGCCGGTAATCATGTGCGGAGACCTCAATGTGGCGCACGAGGAAATTGACCTGAAAAACCCCGCCACCAACCGCATGAATGCCGGTTTTACGGACCAGGAGCGCGGAAAATTCTCCGACCTTCTCCAGGCCGGCTTCGTGGATTCCTGGCGTTTCCAGCACCCCGACGAGGTGAAATACTCCTGGTGGAGCTACCGGATGAACGCCCGCGCGAGGAACGCCGGCTGGCGCATCGACTATTTTGTGGTATCGGCCTCCCTGCGGGACGCCATCGTCTCCACCGACATCCACAACGAGATTTTCGGTTCCGACCATTGTCCCATCGAACTTACCATCGGCTTATGATTTCTTTTACCTGCGATTACACCGAAGGGGCGCATCCGGCCATCCTGGAAGCCCTCCTCCAAACCAACATGGACCAGCAGCCCGGTTATGGGGCCGATATTTACACGGAGCAGGCCAAAGCCCTCATCAAAGAGGCCTGCGCCTGTCCCGGGGCCGATGTCTTCCTCCTCGCAGGCGGCACCCAGACCAACTCCACCGTCATCGCCTCCCTGCTGCATGACGTGGAGGGAGCCGTGGCGGCGGAAACCGGCCACATTGCCGTGCACGAAGCCGGCGCTGTGGAATACACCGGCCACAAGGTGCTCACCCTGCCCCAGCATCAGGGAAAGATGGATGCGGGGGAGTTGAAGGCCTATCTGGAAAACTTCTATGCCGATGGTTCCTTCGACCACATGGTCTTCCCGGGCCTGGTGTACATCTCCTTCCCCACGGAGTACGGCACGCTCTATTCCAAGGCCGAATTAAAGGCCATCCAGGCCGTGTGCCGGGAGTATAAGCTGCCCCTGTTCATCGACGGCGCCCGGCTGGGCTACGGCCTAATGAGCCCTGCCTGCGATATCTCCCTGGCCCATCTGGCCACCCTCTGTGACGTCTTTACCATCGGTGGGACCAAGGTGGGAGCCCTCTGCGGCGAAGCCGTGGTTTTTACCGGCGGTGCGCCCGGGCACTTCTTCACCACCGTGAAGCAGCACGGCGCCCTTCTGGCCAAAGGCCGGCTTTTGGGCATTCAGTTCCGGACGCTTTTCACGGACGGGCTTTACCTGAAGATTGCCCGTAATGCCATCGAGCGTGCCATGGAACTCAAGCAGCTCTTTTTGGATAAAGGCTATGAGCTGTTCCTGGATTCTCCCACCAACCAGCAGTTTGTACTGCTTACGGAAAAGGCCGCCCAAGTCTTGGACGGCCAGGTAGCTTATGAAGTGTGGGAGCGCCTCCCGGACGGGCGAGCGGTCACCCGCTTCGCCACCTCCTGGGCCACTACTCCCCGGCAGATTCAGCAGCTTCAGAACTTGCTGCCTTCTGCTTGTTGATGAATCGGTGACGGCTCACCTCTTCCCATTTGTCCTTGGCCTGGGCGATGCCGCCGTCCAGCTTGGCAATCTCCTCGTACATTTCTTCGATGCCGTAGAAATCATCATCCTTCACCCATTTTTCTTCAAGAACTCCCGTGGCGTTACAACCTTCATGGCAAAATGCAACAAATTTACTTCAATTTGATGAGAAATGAAGATTGAGGGAGGGTTGATGAAGGGGGAGGGATGGGAAAAAAGGACCGGGGTCCGAGGGGACTCCGGTCGATTTTTAAGAGGGGATGTGTGAAGGTGTGTGGGCGGATTAGCGCTTGAGAACTTCTGCGGGGAGGGTGGCCTTCTGCTCGTGGCCGTACATGTCGGTGTAGGTGATCACCAGCGTGGAAGCCACTTTGTCGTTCGGGTTGGCTGCACCGGACTTCGTGGTGAAGATGAAGACTTTCTCAGCTTCATTGTACTCTACAGTGTAGTACTCTTCCTTGCCTGCGTTGACACCGGTATCAGTGAGAAGCTGTGCTCCCTGAATGGCGATGGTTGCGTCTTCTCCCTCGGGGACATAACCGGTTGCGATGTTGCCCTTATACTTGCTGTCCCACTTGCTCTGACCAGTAATCAAGCTGGCGGGAAGTTTTCCATTATTGAAGTCCTCGTAAACAATGGAGAGTTTGCTATTCTTCTTGACGGTTGCAACAGGATTGGTAGTAGCATTCTGCCAGTCTTTGCCCCAGTTCCAAGGCCAGCCGAAGGTGGCATCTTCATTGTAGATGCAGTAGAAGATGGTCTTGAAGTTGCCGGCAGGCAGGACATAAGGTTCAATGTCCTCTATGTCACCATACTCATCGAAGGCAATCAGTTCGGAAGACACCAAGCCCATGTTGTATGCAACAGTGGTCTTGTGCTCGGTCTTGTTGTCAATCAGGTCAAGATATTCAATCTCAAGCTGGTTGTCTTCTGCATCCAAGTCAGGATCGGACGCAAGATCCGCGGTGGGCGTTACGGTAACATTGGCAGCAACTAACTTGCCGTTTTTCTCCACCTTGGTCGCGTTGGCGAAGGTGATCTCGAAGCCGTTGGGATCGTCATTCGGGAAGTTGAAGATGGACAGCATGTCGATGGTGCCCGTCTGACCCTCATCTTCTGCATCCTCAACGCTATCGAAGGCTTCCCAGATGGAAGGAAGGAGGAAGCAGCGATAGATGCCGTCCTTCAGCTGGCTGGTCTTCACAGGGACCTCCGCGATGGTCACAGGCAGCGTCTTGGTGAAGGTCACAGGCAGCGTAGCAACGATAAATCCATCCCTGTAGAAGGTGAACTCACCCTTATAGGTAAAGTCATCTACATAGGCCCAAAGGTCAACGATACCATCATCAGTAGAATTCAGGTCGCTGTCGTATTTGTCGTATTTAGGAACAAAGTAGGCACTCTTGATTTTGCTCAGGTCGTAGAGACCAGAAGCACGGGTTCGAACGGTGAGGTCATTATTGTTCTCGTCAATGAGGTGGAATTCACCATTGAAATCTCCGCCATCAGCAAGGGTCCCACTACCATTCAGCATCTTAAAGCTGTAGTCATCGGCCATGATACTCTTGATGGTCGTCTTGGCGACATTGGATCTCCCGTCCTTGAACTGCTGGATGGTCTCCATCACAAGGTCAATCTGGTCGAGTTCAGTGGCCGGTTTGCCCACCTGCACATAGAAGGCGCGGCCATCCGGATCCACGAGGGTACCGTCGGCGTTCACGGCGAACACACGGAAACCGATGAGATCACCGTCGGCCTTCGGGTCGTTGATGGTGATAACAGCCTTATTGCCTTCAAACACGATGTTCAGGCCCTCGATGTCATCCTCATAGCTCTTCCAGGCGTTCCACTCGGAAGGTTTGGATTCGATGGCGTTCTCCTCGAAGTCGAGGGTTACATAGATGCCGACAATTTCGTTATTCTCTGCAATAGCAGTAATCGGAATCTCCTCGCCGATGACGGCCTTGTACAATTCTTTGCCAGCACGGTTATCGACCAAGGGATAAACGTCCTGACCTTCATCATTCTCTTCCCCGGAGATCTCAACGTTCTTATCGTTCCCTTCCGTAATGGCGGCCACTGCAGCAGCACCAGACCACTGCATTTCCTTATACAGGCCGACAAGGCGTTCATCCTGCTTGGGATTAGTACTGTTGGTCGGTTGTTTGTAAGGACGGTTGTTCAATTCTGCGATATTCTCTTCGCCAACATAAAGTCCAAGCTCGTAGAGCGGTGCAAACGCCTGATAGCTGAAGGACAGGTCATAGGTGGAAATGGCATCGCCCACCTTTACGGCATATACAATAGGACAATCCTCATATTCGGTATAGTAGTCGAATTCTTCTTCGTCATACTCAGAGAGTTTGACTTTCACAACCCACAGGCCGGTCTCCGTCTCACCCTTGGTGAGACGGTCGAAGTAAGGTTCCACACTTTCAACCTCAATCGCATCAAAGGTCTCGCCCACAGAGTTGACAAACTGGATTTCTTCCGGCTGGGGTTCATAGTTGGCCGGGGAAACACGAATCAGGAATGCAGCGCCATAAGGAGTCTGCTGGCCTTCCACAAAGGTCATTTCGCCTTCCAGACCTTCGCCGAACACGTTGTCCTTTTCAATGACATTGGAGAAGTTGCAAACCAAGCCACTGTAGTTCCAAAGAATTTTTTCGCCTTGAGCCCAGTCACCAGCTAACCAGGCATAGCCATCCATAGCGTGGGATTCAATCAGGGAAACTGCGGCAGGGCCGGAAGCGTAGGTGAGGGGAATTACGTAGGGATCCAGAGGTTGGCCGTCCCCGTCCAGAATACCGGAGATGATGAGGCAGTCTTCGGTCCAGATAACGGTGACATAACCGTAGCTGCTGCCACCTTCGGAAGAGCCCATGCAAGGGATGTCCGTGGCGGTCTTCTCATACTTCTTGGTCTCGGCGTTCCAGGTGTACTTGTCAAAGAAACCGGTCTCCGGATTCGGGACGTAGTACTCACCGTTCTGGCCGTCCTTGCCGTTCTGGCCGTTCTGGCCGTCCTCGCCGGCGGCTTTCAGGCCGGTGTCCTGGCCGTCGATGAACCAGTTGCCGTTCTCACCGATGGTGATCACGGTGCCGGGCGTGCCGTCGCCGTTCTTGCCGTTGGTGATCTTGAAGGTCTTGCCGTCGCTCAGGGTGACGGTAACACCGTCGGCGTCAGATGCAACGTCGGTGATCACAGCACCGGCCTTGATCTGAGCCTGCAGGTCCGCGACGGATTTCTCAAGGGCGGAGACCCGGCTAGTCAGGGACTCCACGTCCTTGCTGAGATCCTGGCAGGACACAGCACTTGCGAGGCCGGCTACGATGGCCGCACCCGCAATGATGAATTTGAGTTGCTTGTTCATAATTTTTTAAAATTAATAAATAAGGTTTTTGTTAGTTGTTTGTTCTTGCTTTTCTTGTGGAAAGGTTAAGTTTGCACTACTTTACCAAGGACAGCACGACATTCTCGCTGAACGGCTGGACGGTGTCGCCCTTGTAGTCAGAGGCGATGCGGCTCTCAGGGATGCCGGCGGCGGTGAGGAAGGCCTTCACGGCCTCGGCGCGGCGCTGGCTGAGCCGCATGTTGTGAGCGTGTCCGCCGGTCTGTGCATCCGCATAGCCGGTGACGGAAATATGTACGTCAGGGTTCTCTTTGAGCCACTGCACATAGTCGTTGAGCTTGGCGGCCTCCGCTGCCGTAATCTCGCTGGAGTCCAGTGAGAAGAAGGTGCAGATGCGCTGCATGGAGGCGTCACGGGCGGCTTTCTCCGCCGCGGCCTTCTCCGCTGCCTCGCGGGCTGCCTTCTCCGCCGCGGCCTTTTCGGCGGCTGCTTTCTCGGTTGCGGCCAGCGCTGCCAGGCGGGCGGCCTCACGCTCGGCGGCACCGTCGTCCACCACCTCCACCGGGGCGGCGGCCTTCTTCCGGTACGGCCTGCCCAGATTAATCTTCAGACCCGCCAGCGCGTTGAACTGGAAGTCCGGGTTCCCCGCTTTCTTGGAGTTGAAGCGGTCCGACAGCACGTTGGCGTTCGCCTCCACCATGACGGACACGATGTCCGACAGGCGGAAGTTCAGGCCCACGCCCCCGCG
>CAJOMB010000062.1:21641-22447 GCA_905235615.1 uncultured Bacteroidales bacterium
ACGTGGCGGGAGCCACGCTCTTCACGCCGTTCGCACCGTTGTTGAAGCCGAAGGCGGCTCCGCCTCCGAGGAAGATATAGGGGCTCACCACGCGGTTGTGCTTGTACCCGGCGAAGAGGTTCCCCAGGTCCAGCACGGCGTCAACGGAGCCCTGCACGTAGTTGAACGCATAGCCCTCGATGCCGTTCGCGATGGCCTGGCCCTTGCCCTGCCAGCCGCTTGCTCCGAAGCGCAGCCCGAAGGACGGCGTAATCTGCCAGCCCAGGTTCAGCGCGGCAGCCGGGGAGAACAGCGAAGCGTAGCGGGCCTCGCCGATGGTGTAGCCTGCGCCGCCCAGCAGCTGCAGGTCACAGTGAGGACGGAACTCCACGCTGCTGTCCGACTTGCTCACGCGCTGCGCCTGCGCAGGCACGGACACACACACGGACAGCAACACCAGGCCCAACAGGGCCAACACGCTCTTGCTTGTATTCTTCCTTTTCATACCTTGATTATATACACGCGAAAACCCACGCCTCACACCCGCATGAAACACGCAACAGGTCTGTCTGACAAATCCCGAAACCGACTTCTCCTCGTCTTGTCATGTACACAGGTTCCATCGTCTATTTTTAAGGGTCGTTATATTTACTTGCAAATTTGGTAAAAAAAACCAACACCTGCAAGTTTTTTTGAAAAAAATGTGGGGGGTACACAAAATTTGTTTATTAATTGGGCTTTACGTTCCGCGCGAGCCAGCTGTAAAGGGTTTTGGGAGCGACACCGCAGCGACGGGCGATTTCCCGTTTGGTGACTCCCTGCTTCAA
>CAJOMB010000063.1 GCA_905235615.1 uncultured Bacteroidales bacterium
CTGCATCCGGAGGACTTGGAGAAGCTGCTCACGCCACGCACAAAAATGCTTGCTATCTCTCACATTTCCAACGTGTTAGGCCTGGTTAATCCAGTTAAGGAACTGGTTTTTGTCTGTCACAAGGCCGGCGTGCCGGTTCTGGTGGATGGTGCCCAGGGCGTCGTTCACGCCACCGTGGATGTGCAGGACATGGACTGCGATTTCTACGTATTCTCCGGCCACAAAATTTATGCGGCAACCGGTACGGGTGTCCTGTATGGGAAACGCCGCTGGTTAGAGGCCATGCCACCCTATATGGGCGGAGGGGAAATGATTGAGACTGTGAACTTTAGCGGTACAACCTACGCTCCCCTTCCCATGAAATTCGAGGCGGGTACGCAGAACTTCAATGCCGCTCCCACCTGGGTTCCGGCGTTGGATTGTGCCCTGCGTCTGCGGGAGAGCGAAGAAGTTCGGAAGGAACAAGCGGCCATTGTGGCTTTCGTTTACGCGAAACTAACTGAGGATAAGAGAATTACGCTTTTTGGAAAAGGCTTGGAGCACAAGGTTCCCGTTTTTTCCTTTGCCGTAAGGGGAGCCCACCATGAGGATCTGGCCCTCATCTTGGACAAGATGGGTATCGCCGTCCGTTCCGGGCAGATGTGCGCGGAGCCGCTGATGGACCGCTTGGGCGTCACGGGTCTCCTGCGGGCCTCTTTTGCGCCCTATAACACGCTTGAAGAGGCCGAATATTTTATAAATGGTTTAGATAAAGCAATAGGAATGTTGATATAGATGCCCGATGAGCTCGGGCATGACAACGTGGTGTCTTTGCCGGCTTGACCGGCAATCTAAATGGATAAAAGATGAGTTTGGAAGAACGTAAACAGGCGGTGATAGAGGATTTTTCCCTATACGAGGAGTGGTTGGACAAGTACGAGTATTTGATTGAGCTGGGGAAGTCCTTGGAGCCGTTCCCGGAGAAGAAAAAGACGGAAGACCGCCTAATAAAAGGCTGTCAGTCACGTGTTTGGCTGGATTCGGAGCTTCGCGAGGGGCATCTGTTTTTCACGGCCGACAGCGACGCCGTCATCACCCGCGGCATCATCTCGCTGCTTGTGGGCGTGTACTCCGGCTGTACGCCCGAGGAGATTGCGGGGGACGATTTTGGCTTTGTTCAGGAAATCGGCCTGAAGGAGAACCTCTCCCCTACCCGGGCCAACGGTCTGGTTTCCATGATAGAAAGGATAAAAGAGATGGCCGGTCAGAGCCGGCAATGACGAGTTTATGAGCGAAGAGAAGAAAGACATACTCACGGCGGAGGACGTAAGGGAGCTGCAGCCCCTTTATGCGGCGGTGATATCGGCCTTGAAAGAGGTTTATGATCCGGAAATCCCCGTGAATATATATGATTTGGGGCTCATTTACGAGCTCACCATCAACAAGGCGCACGAGGTGAGCATCCTCATGACGTTTACGGCGCCCAACTGCCCCATGGCCGATCAGGTGATGATGGAGGTCCAGCAGGGCGTGGAAGGCGTACCCGGGGTTGCCAAATGCACCATCGAGCTCACGTTTGAGCCTGAATGGGACCGCAGTATGCTGTCCGAAGAGGCGCGGGTGGAGTTGGGGCTGGACTATGAGGAGGACGATTATGGTAAACTAAATGATGAATAGATTCCCGGTCAGGCCGGGAATGACGGATAAGTAAGCCGGGAATGACGGATAAGATGGAAAGAATTAACGTATATCTGGGCCTGGGCTCCAACCTGGGAGAACGGGAAAAGAACCTCCTGAAGGCGATGAACCTGATGGACGAGTCCTTCGGGATGCACCCGGAGCGCATTTCCCGTATTGTTGAAACGCCCGCCTGGGGCTTCGAGGGGCCGTCTTTCCTGAATATGTGTGTGCTGTATCGGCTTCCCCGGAAAGGGACGCCGGAGCAGCAGGGCCTGGAGATTCTGCACCGGGTGAAAGAGATTGAAAAGGCCTTGGGACGCACGGAAGAGGCGCTTTTTGACAGCGAGGGAAAGCGGATCTACCAGGACCGGATCATCGACATCGACATCCTTTGTTACGGCGCCCACAGGATTGATTTGCCGGAGCTTACGGTCCCCCACCCCTTGATTGCCCAACGAGACTTTGTGAAAAAGCCGCTCCTGGAAATTTCCAAGCCGGATATCCGCGAGGCGTTTCCCGAACTGTTTGTTTAACCGATCATTCTGAACATTTTTTCCTGTCATTCTGAACGAAGTGAAGAATCTATAAAAATTATTGCTATATGACACAAGATGAATTATTTAAGGTGCTGGTAGCCCATTGCAAGGAGTATGGTTTCATATTCCCTTCGAGCGAGATTTACGACGGTCTGGCGGCCGTATATGATTACGGCCAGATGGGCGTTCAGCTCAAGAACAACATCAAGAACTACTGGTGGGAGGCCATGACGCGCCTGAACGAGAATATCGTGGGCATCGATTCCGCCATTTTCATGCACCCGCGCATCTGGGAGGCCTCCGGCCATGTGGGCGCCTTCAACGATCCCCTTATCGACAACAAAGACTCCAAGAAACGCTACAGGGCCGATGTCCTCATCGAGGATTACTTAGGCAAGATTGAGGAGAAGATTGAAAAAGAGGTGGCCAAGGGCCGCAAGAAGTTCGGTGACGCCTTTGACGAGGCCCAGTTCCGTGCCACCAACCCCAATGTGCTGCGGGAAAAGGCCAAATATGACGAGGTTCACAACCGCTACGTAGCGGCCGAAAAGGCCAATGATTTTGCCGAATATCGGCAGATTATCATTGACTGCAACATCGTCTGCCCCATTTCCGGCACCTGCAACTGGACGGAGGTACGTCAGTTCAATCTGATGTTTCAGACCTCCATGGGCAGCACCGCAGAGGGCGCCAACACCATTTATCTGCGTCCGGAGACCGCCCAGGGCATTTTTGTGAACTATCTGAACGTCCAGAAGACCGGCCGCATGAAGATTCCCTTCGGCATCGCCCAGATTGGCAAGGCCTTCCGCAACGAGATTGTGGCCCGCCAGTTCATCTTCCGCATGAGGGAGTTCGAGCAGATGGAAATGCAGTTCTTCATCAAGCCCGGCACCGAGCTGGACTGGTTCAAAAAATGGAAGGAAACCCGCATGAAATGGCATGTGAACCTGGGTATGGGGGCCAATAACTACCGTTTCCACGACCACGAGAAGCTGGCCCACTATGCCAACGCCGCCACGGACATCGAGTTCAACTTCCCCTTCGGCTTCAAGGAGCTGGAGGGCATCCACAGCCGCACCAACTTCGATCTGGGCAACCACCAGAAGTTCTCCGGCAAGAAGATTGAATACTTTGACCCGGAGGAGAATGTCTCCTACACCCCTTATGTGATTGAAACCTCCATCGGCGTAGATCGCATGTGCCTGGCCGTGCTGGCCCACTCCTATACCGTGGAGAAGCTGGAAAACGGCGAGGAACGCGTTGTCATGAAGATTCCGGCCCCGCTGGCCCCCATCAAGGTGGCCGTGATGCCGTTGGTGAAGAAAGACGGCCTGCCGGAACTGGCCCAGAAAGTGGTGGACGAGCTCAAATACGACTTCTCCTACCAGTACGACGAGAAAGACTCCATCGGCAAGCGTTATCGCCGCCAGGATGCCATTGGAACGCCTTTCTGCGTTACCGTTGACCACGACAGCCTGAATGACGGCTGCGTAACCGTGAGAGACCGCGACAACATGACCCAGGAGCGCGTGAAAATCAGCGACCTCCGGGACATGATTGACAAGAAGGTCTCCCTGACCAACCTCCTCCGCAATCTCTAAGATGGGTCCGCTTGTTCTCCTCATTACGGCCATTCTGGCCACTTTGGTGCTGTATTTCTGGGCTCGCAAGGCCCAGTTGGAGAAGCAGCTCTTGGAGGAAAGGGAGGAGAATGAGCGCATCATGAACATAGCCGAAGACTTGAAGGCTCGCCTGGGTGCCGCATCCAAGCGCCCGGCGGGCCGCAAGTTCGACGCGCTGGACCGTCTTTGCGAGCAATACTACATCTACGAAGGGACGGACAACCTCCAGCCTCGCATCCTCAAAGAGGTCAAATCCATCGTGGAAGGCCTCCGGGCCGATGAAAACGTCCGCCGACAGTTAGAGCAGGCTCTGAACGAGTCTTGTAACAACGTTGTTATCAAGTTAAAGGCTGATTATCCGAAAATGAAACAAGAAGATTACATGCTCTTCCTCTTTGCCGCATCGGGCTTTTCTTCCACCACCATTTCCACCCTTTTGGAGAAAGATAAGCCCTATGTTTACAATCGGCTTTATCGGCTCAAAGAGCGCTTGAAACAGTCTGATTCCACCCACAAAACCCTCTATCTCACCTGTTTGGAGAGGTAAGATAAGGGACTTGGTAAACGGCCAAAAAGTAAGGGTTTTCAACCGGTTTTGCCGCGTTTGCGAGATTTTTATTTTCGACATAATACATAACGCGTTGATTGACACGCGTTTATAAAAATCGGCCTGCGAGATTGTTTTTCTTCCTTTTTTTGGAGGCTTGAAATATCTTTCCGAACTTTGCATCAGAGAATTTTAACCATTTAATGTTATACCATGGAAGTAAAGAAATCCCCCAAAGCCAGCCTTGAGAACAAGCGCCTGCTCTTCACGGAGATTGGTCTTGTAGTTGCTCTGGGCATTGTTTACCTGGCTTTCAACTATTCTTCCAAAGACGCCAAGGTGGCCGTCCTTGAGGACACCACCCAGGTTGTGATCGAGGAAGAAATGATTGCCATCCAGAACGAGCTCCCTCCGCCCCCGCCCGAGGCTCCCAGCATCCCGGTTCTGAGTGACCAGATTGACATTGTGGACGACGACATCAAACTGGATGACGACTTGTTCATGAATCTGGAAGACAACAACCAGGCCTTTGAAATCCAGGACTACAAGGAAGCCGCCGTTGAGGAAGAGGAAGTGGAAGAAGAAGCCATTCCTTTCCAGCTGGTGGAAAAGAAGCCTTCCTTCCAGGGAGGAGATGCCAACGAGTTCTCCAAGTGGGTGAATTCCCGTCTGGTTTATCCTGAAATTGCCAAGGAGAACGGTGTGCAGGGTCGTGTCACCCTCCAGTTCACCGTAGAGGCCGACGGCCGTGTCACCAACGTGCGCGTGCTCCGTGGCGTGGATGAGTCTTTGGACAAGGAAGCTGTCCGCGTGGTTTCCAGCTCCCCCAAGTGGACGCCCGGACGCCAGCGTGACCGCGCCGTGAAGGTTACTTACACCTTCCCCGTGATCTTCCAGCTGCGCTAACGCAGCGGTCTGTTTAATCCGCCTGAAGGCCGGTCAGAGTTTTCTGATCGGCCTTTTTTGATGAAAAATCCCCACAAATTGGGATAGTAAAACATGGGGATCGTTTCTACCTTTGCATCACAAATTAAGCGTGTAGTATGTTAGAAAGCGTTATTTCCTGTAAACATCTGACCCATTTCTATGGAAAAAGGAAGATTTACGAGGACTTGAATTTCGAGGTGGCTCCGGGCCGTATTGTGGGCCTTTTGGGCAAAAATGGAACTGGTAAAACCACCACTATCAACATTTTGATGGGCTATCTGAAGCCCCAGAGCGGTACTTGCCGCATCTACGGAGAGGATGTCCAGCAGATTAGCCCGCAAACGCGAGAGCGCATTGCGTTGCTGTTGGAAGGTCATGTACAGTACGAGTACATGAGCATTGCCCAGATTGAGAGGTTTTACAGTGCTTTTTATCCCAAATGGAACCGGGATGCGTATTATGGCCTGATGGAAAAGCTGCACGTGGCTCCCGGGCAGAAGATTGCCCGGATGTCCAACGGACAGCGCTCCCAGGTGGCCCTGGGCCTTATTTTGGCCCAGAATGCCGATCTTCTGGTACTGGACGACTTCTCTCTGGGCCTGGATCCCGGATACCGCCGCCTTTTCTGCGAATACCTGAGGGACTATGCCAGGGCCGAAGGGAAAACGGTATTCCTCACCTCCCATATTATCCAGGACCTGGAAAAGCTTGTGGATGAAGTGATTGTGATGGATTACGGCAGTATCCTTGTGCAGGAGGAGGCCACTTCCCTCATGGGCCGATATCCGGGAATGACCCTGGAAGACATTTTCATTGAACTAACCGGCAAGTATTGAGATGATGACCAAGATGATATTATATAAGGAGTGGCTCAAGACCCGCTGGGTGCTGCTGGGCATTGTTCTGGTTGTATGCGCCATTACTTTCTATTGCTTTTTGAACCTTACAAAAGTTGTACAGATAAGAGGTGCGGAGATTCTGTGGGAAACGCTGGTGACCAAGGAAACCGTCCTCACAGAGATTTTCCGTTTTGTCCCGGCCTTTGTGGGGGCCCTTTTGGCCCTGTCCCAGTGGATTCCGGAAATCCAGCACAAACGGCTTAAACTCACCTTGCATCTCCCCTATCCGCAGGGCCGCATGATTCTTCTCATGGCCTGCTTCGGCCTGTTCCTGCTGACGGTCTTGTATGCCCTTCAGGCGTGTGTCAGTGCCCTTGTTTTCGCCCAGTGGATTCCCGTAGAACTTGTTTCCCGCGTGTTCCGCACCATGTTGGTATGGTATCTGGCCGGGTGGGCGGCCTATCTGTTCACATCGGCCTTGTGCCTGGAACCCACCTGGCGTTTCCGGGTCCTGATTCTGCTGGTATCGGCCGGATTGCTCCGCATCCTGTATCTGAGCGGCACTCCGGAGGCCTATAACGGCTTCCTCCCCTGGTTGCTGCTCTATGTTTTGTTCTCCGGAGGACTTCTGTTCTCCAGTGAGACCCGTTTCAAAGAAGGACTTCAAGACTAGATTCCCATGAAAAAATACGGAACCCTCTTTTTGTTTGCTTCACTCGCCTTCTTGGTGGTTTGGGTGCTGCCGTGGTTGTATAACCTGATAACGCTGGAGTCTTATGCCACTCCTTTTACCCTCTATAGCTGTACTTTGCACGATTTCGCGTCCCTGGACCGGAGCGAAGGAAAGGGCTTCCGCTTCATCGACACAAAGGGAAATGTGTACGGAGATGAGGTCCAGCCCATGTTTTACGCTTCCATCCTGGCTTCCCGGGGAGCGCTTCCGGATACCATCGAGGGCCGGAAGATTACCCTGGAAGAGATTGAGCACAATGCCGTTATCGCCTCTTCCGACCCCAAGGACTTCAACCGGGCCGTCCCGCCCGTGTACCTGCTCATGGAAAGCGTTCCGGAGCGGCTGGAACTGAAAGATCCGGAGGATGCCCTGATTAGCCGGAAGGGAAGTATAGACATTGTGGAAATGGCCACCAACACCCTTAGGGAGCAGAAAACGGCCCTGTTGGCCCAGCAGCTTCAGGAAGTGGACTTTACCTATCCCGCCCGCCTGTTTGCGGGAAAGCCCTCCCATCGCAAGGAGTACGATGAGGGCTATCTGGTTACGGACGCGGAGGACAAGCTGTATCAGTTGAAGCAGGTGAACGACACCGTGCAGGTGCGATACTTCCCCCAGGCCGATGGTTTGGGCCTTAAGTTCCTGATGATTACGGAGTTTGAGAACCGCGCCACCCTGGGTTACCTGGTGGACCGGGAGAACCGCCTGCACATGCTTAGGCCCGACGGCACGGTAGTTTCTACGGAAGTGACCTTCGTTCCGGAAAAAGAAGACCTGCTGGTGGTGGGAGACCTGTTTTACTATACGGTAAAGACTTCCACCGGCGAAGGAGAGCGCTTCTGGGCCCTTCGCAGCAGCGATTTTGCCCTGGTAGATACCTTGAGCCGTCCCTATCCCAAGGACACTTCCCTGCCGGGAATCCATTTCACTTCTTCCAACGACGGCTGGGTGAAACCTCGGTTCAACTAAGCTTAAATGATTCAGGGAAAACATATTGCCCTTGTTGTCGCCTTCTTGTACGCCACCTTTTCAGGCTTGGCGCAGGAGGTGGTCCGGGGTGTGGTGAAAGATGCCGTGACCGGGGAACCGGTCCCGGGTGCCGCCATCACCCAGGGTAAATACTGGGCCCTGGCCGATTCGGCCGGTGTTTTCCTGTTGAAAGTGCCGGGGAAAGGCGAACTTACCATTACCTCCTTGGGCTATAAGACGCTGAGGACGCAGCCTCTCCCCCATTCCGTCTATCGGTTGCAGCCGGATGTCTTTGCCCTTCAGGAAGTTGTGATTACCGCCCAGGAGAACCACGGCCTTACATCGGCCTCCAAGATAGGGGCCGATGCCATTGCGCACATCCAGCCTTCCAGC
>CAJOMB010000064.1 GCA_905235615.1 uncultured Bacteroidales bacterium
CGCTTTTGACGTGCTGCCCGCAGTGCAGGCCGACAAAGGCCGTCCCACCAAGGCCGCAGCCGCCGCCTTCCTGGCCAAACTGTACCTGTACAAGGCCTACCGTCAGGATGAACCCAAATCCAACAAGGTGACCGGCATCAACACGGAAGACCTCCAGAAAGTGCTTGAATATACCGACCCTAAGCTCTATGCCAACTACGACCTGGAAGAAGACATCCACAACAACTTCCGTCCGGAAGAGATGTACGAGAACGGCAAGGAGAGCATCTGGGCCATCCAGTACTCCCGCAATGACGGTTCCACCTACGGCAACCTGAACTGGAGCTACGGCCTTATCGGCCCCAGCATTGACAACGTGACCGACGGAGCCTGTGACTTCTACAAGCCCAGCCAGAATCTGGTGAACGCCTTCCGCACGGGAGCTGACGGCCTTCCTTTCCTGGACAGCTTCAACGAGAAAGACTACAATTTCAGTGACAATGCAGATCCCCGTCTGTTCCTTACCATAGGTATGCCCGGCCTTCCTTATATGTTCAACAAGAACTTCATCCAGGATGAGACCAAGCAATGGAGCCGTGGAAACGGCCTGTATGGCTACTACATCAGCCTCAAGCAGAACGTAGACCCCGCCCTCGTGGGAGAATACCTTATCAAGGGTTCCTACTGGGCCTCTTCCATGAACCGCATCGTCTTCCGTTATGCCGATGTGCTGCTGGAACGGGCCGAGGCGTATGCCCAGTTGGGCGAAAGCGGCCCGGCCATCGAACTGGTGAACCAAATCCGCAAACGCGCCGCCACCTCCACCCAGATGTTCTCCGACTATCCTTCCCGCTACGGCGTCAAGATTTACGCTACGCAGTATAACGGAAGCTATGACAACGCCACCACCGTCAAGATCGTGAAGATGGAGCGCCGCCTGGAGATGGGTATGGAGTGCGAGCGTTTCTTCGACCTGGTCCGCTGGGGCGATGCCGCCACCGTACTGAACAAATACTTCGCCGAAGAGGCCGACAACTGCACCATCTACCGCGATGCAAAGTTCACGGCCGAAAAGGATGAGTTTCTGCCCATCCCTGCTTCTCAGATTGCCGCTTCCAACGGCCACTATACTCAGAATATCGGTAACTGGTGATAATCGATGCATACCATGAAACACAAATTGTTCTATATCGCAGCGGCCATGCTTTGCCTTGCCGGCTGCACCAAGAAAACGGCAAGCGAACTCAAATTGAGTGGCGACTGCCTTATACAGACCATCTCCCTGGATAATTTCGAGGGGACCATAGACCTGGCCACCCGCAGCATAGTGGTACGTCTTCCCGAAGTATATACCACCTCTGCGATGGAAATCACGGAACTCACCTTGTCCAGCGGTGCATCCTGCAATGTGGCAAAAGGCCAGAAGCTGAACATGGACGCCGCCAAAGGCATCCACGTGAGCAACGGCGACGCCAGCATTGACTGGACGCTCAGCGTCCTTCATGACGAAGCCCGTATCCTGCACTTTGTGCTGAATGACATTTACACCGGCACCATTGACCAGGAGGCCAAGACCATATCGGCCTTCGTTCCCAAGTCGGAAGGCATCAACGCCCTGGTTCCCACCATTGTCATCAGCCGGAACGCCACCATCTCCCCGCTTTCCGGCGTCCCGCAGGACTTCACCGAGCCCGTACAATACACCGTAACCAACAACTCCGCCAAGAGTGTCTATACGGTAAATGTGACAGCCATCGACAAGCCCAAGGCCCTGTTCATCGGCGCCCCCGCCAATATGAACGATTTGGATCCCGAGGCCGGAGCAGCCTGCCAGTGGATGCTTTCCAATGTGCCCGGTTCCCTCTACACCAGCTTTGCCGACTTCCAAGCCGGAACCGTGGAGCTGGATGAGTGTGAAATCATCTGGTGGCACTTCCATATGGACGGTGGTGTAGACGGTCACGACAATTTTGTGGCCAAGGCTCCTTATGCCCTGGAGACCGTTAACCAGCTCCGTGCCTACTACGAAAACGGCGGTGCTTTCCTGCTCACCCGCTACGCCACCAACCTGCCTTCCTTCATCGGCGCCACCGGTGACGACGAATGGACTACTCCGAACAACTGCTGGGGCCAGAACGAAGACAGCGCCGAACGCTGCTGGGATCCTTGGGACTTCAATATTTTCGGCGGCCAGAACGATCATCCGTTGTTCAGCGGCCTCATCGCCGGCGATAATCCCAACAAGGTTTACTGCACCGACAACGGTTACCATATCACCAACTCCACGGCCCAGTATCACATCGGTACCGACTGGGGCGGATATGATGACCACGCTGCGTGGGAAACCCGCACCGGCGCCAAGATTCTGGGCATTGGCGGAGACGGTGCCGTCGTAGCCTGGGAATATCCTGCCAAGGACGGCAAGGGCGGTATCATCTGCATCGGCTCCGGCTGCTACGACTGGTATTCCTACATGTTCGAACCCGAATATGAGGAACACTTCCACAAAAACATCGCCACGATGACGCAGAACGCTATCAACTATCTGACCAAGTAGAAGTTATGAAAACATTTTTCCCCTATATCACTTTAGCCGGCGTGGCCCTTGCGGCCACCCTGGCCTGCACCAAGGAAAACTATGGTGACGCGCCCAAGCCTTGGGACGAGACCGCCAATTACTTCGCATCGGCCGATGAAAAAGGCTTCAGCACCTATTATACCCCGGCAATCGGCCGAGTGGGCGACCCGATGCCTTTCTATGACGGCAAGGCCGGTGAATTCAAGGTACTTTACCTGCAGGAATTTGACAACAACGCCACCTATAACTTCCACCCCATCTGGGGCGTAAGCACCAAGGACGGCGCTTCCTACACCTCGCTGGGAGAGGTCCTTCCTATCGGTGCATCCATCTATGAGCAGGATGCGGCTATCGGCACCGGCTGCTGCATCTATAACGAGGCCGACGGTCTGTACTACATCTATTACACCGGTCACAACGGCAACTGCACCAACCGTGAGGTCATCCTCCGGGCCACTTCCCCGGATTTCACCACCTGGACCAAAGACCTCCTTTGGGCCATGAAGGGCGATGATTTCGGTTATTCCAAGGATGATTTCCGCGATCCCCAGGTGTTCAAGGCCGATGACGGCAAATGGCATATGGTGATCTCCAGCAACCTGAAGTTCGCCGACTTCGTGTCCGACGACCTCAAGACCTGGTCTCACGTGGGTTCCTTCAATATGGTCTGGGACCGTATGTGCGAATGCCCGGACGTATTCAAGATGGGTGACTGGTGGTATTTCATCTACTCTGAAGGTTACCGCGCACCCTGGAGCCGCAAGGTCAAATACATGATGGCCGATTCCTGGCAGGGACTCAAAGACTGCTTCGGCGATCCCGGCGCCCACTGGCCGCAGGACATGCATGAGGGTGTGCTGGACAGCCGCGCCTTCTATGCCGGCAAGACCGCTTCCAACGGAACCGACCGCTACATCTGGGGCTGGTGCCCCACCCGCACAGGCGCCACTATCTATGACCGCAACGTGAACGTGGGTGCAGCCGGCGAGCCCAACTGGTCCGGAGCCCTGGTGTGTCACAAGATTCTCCAGAAGGCCGACGGTACCCTCACCCTGGGTGAAGTGCCTGCCATGGCTGCCAAGTACGGCCAGAGCAAGACCGTGAAGGTAATGGCCTCGAGCGGAGCCAACCTGAACGGTGTCAACGGAACCTTGAGCGGAGACGATGCCTACATCCTCTACAACCGCCTGGGCTCCCACAACCACCTTTCCTTCAAAGTGACCACATCCAACAACTGGGACAAATTCGGCATCTCACTGGTGCGTGGAACCGATTCCAAGAAGTACTACACGATGGTGGTGAATCCCGAATGGGAAGACGGCCGGAAAGTGAACTTCGAAGAGGAAGGCGAAGAGGGCGTGCACTTCATTGAAGGCATCGACGGCTATAATTTCGCCCGTCCCGCGAACAACGAGTACAAGATAGACATCTATACGGACAACTCTGTTGTGGTGATGTACATCAATGACGTATGCGCCTATACCCAGCGTATTTACGGCATCCAGAAAAACTGCTGGAGCATCAACAACTACGGCGGCAGCGTCACCATCTCTGATTTGGCTGTCACCCAGTATTAGAAGAGCGGTTTTTTAGCTATCTTTGAAGCATGAAACGACTTTGTACTCTTTTGGCTCTGTTGCTCCCGGTTCTCGCCTGGGCGCAGAGCCTTGCCATTACCCACCTGAGTGAGACGCATACGATAATCCAGGTGAACAGCAAGGACCGTTACGTCCTTCTTCCCGTCCAGGAGACCGCCCAGGAAGCCAGCGTCAAGGTACTGTCCAACGGATCCGTGGTGCTCAAAGCCAATGTTTCACTGGCTATCGACAAAACGGATTACCTGGTTCCCCTGGACCTGGGGAAATGGGCGGGCAGCAGCATCCTCCTGGACATCAAGATGACCCAGGGCCGCGGCGTGCGCCGGGACCCTACGGACGACGTGTGCTGGGCGGACATGACCACCGCACCGGTCTTTGACGGTACCAACAAGGAGAAACTCTACAGGCCCTCCTACCACTTCTCCCCCGACTGGGGCTGGATGAACGATCCCAACGGAATGGTGTACAAAGACGGAGAATGGCATCTTTTCTACCAGTATAACCCGTACGGCAGTTTCTGGGGTAACATGCACTGGGGCCACGCCGTTTCCAAAGACCTGGTTCATTGGGAGTCTCTGGGCATAGCCCTGGCTCCGGACGATCTGGGCGCCATCTTCAGCGGCAGCGCCGTGGTAGACAAGGACAATACGGCCGGTTTTGGCAAAGGAGCCATCATTGCCATGTACACTTCTGACGGTGACAACCAGACCCAGAGCATCGCCTACAGCAACGATGGCGGACGCACCTTCACCAAATATGCCGGCAATCCGGTGATTGTGGCGGAAGACACGCCCGACTTCCGGGACCCCAAGCTGTTCTGGGACAATCAGACCCGTCAGTGGAAGGTGATTCTGGCGGCCGGCCAGGAGGTGCAGTTCTACAGCTCCCACAACCTCAGGGACTGGACGTATGACAGCAGCTTCGGCCTTTCCTACGGCAACCACAACGGTGTTTGGGAATGCCCGGACCTGGTCCGCCTGCCCTTCGAAGGGGAAGACAAGTGGGTGCTCCTTCTGAACATCAATCCCGGTGGCCCCTTCGGCGGAAGCGCCACCCAGTACTTCGTGGGCAGCTACGACGGAAAGACGTTCAAATGCGATGACCTTCCCACCACCACCCGCTGGATGGACTACGGCAAGGACCACTATGCCGCCGTCACCTGGAGCAACGCTCCCGAAGGCCGCACCGTGGCCATCGCGTGGATGAGCAACTGGCAGTATGCCAACTCCGTTCCCACCACGCAGTTCCGCAGTTCCAACTCCGTGCCCCGGGACATCTCCCTTATCCGCAAAGGAAAGGAAGTAATCCTGAAGAGCACCCCATCTCCGGAAGTGGAAGCCCTGCGCGGGAACCCGGTGCAGCACACGCTCTCCACGGCCCCCGTAGAACTCTTTGAGACGCCCCGTAAAGCCTACGAGATGGTCCTCCGCTTCCATCTCCAGAAGAAGGAAGGCGCCACCTTCGTCCTCTCCAACGAGGCCGGCGAACAGGTGGTGTTCTCCTACGAGCCGGAGTCCCAGACCTTCTCCATGGACCGCCGCGGAAGCGGAGCCGTGAAGTTCTCCAAGAAATTCGCAGCCGTTACCGTGGCCCCCACCCACGTGGGAGGCAAGATGGAGCTGCGCCTGCTCGTGGACAGCGCCAGCATCGAGGCCTTCGGCGAAGACTTCGCCATGACCAACCTGGTGTTTCCCTCCGCTCCTTATAATACCATCCGCCTCTACGGCAACATGAAGGCCGATGTAACCCTTTATCCCATAGCCAAATAATGAATAAAAAGATACAACTGATACCGGTGATGCTGTGCTTCTTCGCCATGGGGTTCGTAGACCTCGTGGGCATCGCCTCCAACTATGTACAGGCCGATTTGCAGCTCAGCGATTCCGCCGCCAACATCTTCCCCTCCCTGGTCTTCTTCTGGTTCCTCATCTTCTCCGTTCCCACGGGTATCCTGATGAACCGCATCGGCCGGAAAAACACCGTGCTCCTTTCCCTGGTAGTGACGGTGGTGTCCCTGGTCCTCCCCATCTTCGGCGAGAGCTACGGCCTCATGCTGGCCGCCTTCTCCCTGCTGGGAATCGGCAACGCCCTCATGCAGACCTCGCTGAACCCGCTCATCACCAACATCATCAAGGGTGACAAGCTGGCCAGCACCATGACCTTCGGCCAGTTCGTGAAGGCCATCGCCTCCTTCATGGCCCCGTACATTGCCATGTGGGGCGCCACCGCCGCCATGCCGTCCCTCGGCCTGGGCTGGCGGGTGCTGTTCCCGGTATACGGCGCCATCGGCATCCTGGCCGCCCTGCTGCTGGCCCTCTCCCCCATCGAGCGGGAGCAGGTGGCCGACAAGGCTTCCGGCTTCGTGGAGTGCTTCAAGCTGCTGGGCAAGCCCATCGTGCTGCTGAGTTTCCTGGGTATCATGTGCCATGTGGGCATCGACGTGGGCACCAACACCACCGCCCCCAAGCTCCTGATGGAGCGTGTGGGCATGAGCCTTACGGAAGCCGGTTTCGCCACCAGCCTGTACTTTATCTTCCGTACCATCGGCTGCCTGAGCGGCTCGTTCATTCTCTCCAAGTTCAGCCACCGGAAGTTCTTCCTGGTGAGCGTGGTCCTCATGCTCCTTTCGATGTGCGGCATGTTCCTGGGTTCTACCAAGGCCGTACTCTATGTGGCCATCGCCCTGGTCGGCTTCGGTAATTCCAACATCTTCTCCATCGTGTTCTCGCAGGCCCTGCTGGCCGTTCCCGAGAAGCAGAACGAGGTGAGCGGACTCATGATCATGGGCCTGTTCGGTGGTACCGTATTCCCGCTCCTGATGGGCTTTGCCTCCGACGCGGTGGGCCAGGCCGGCGCCGTGGCCGTAATGACGGTGGGTGTAGCCTACCTTTTCTACTATTTCACCAAAGTTCGTAAGTAAGTATGGGTAAATTCGTTATCGGCATTGGGGAAGCGCTTTGGGACATGCTCCCCGAAGGAAAGAAACTGGGCGGCGCCCCCGCCAACTTCGCCTATCATGCCAGCCAGTTCGGCCATGAGGCCATCGCCGTGAGCGCCATCGGCCAGGACAAGCTGGGAGAGGAGATTGTGGAAGCCCTGGAAGAGCACCGGCTCCCCTACCACCTGGACCGCGTGGAATACCCCACCGGCACCGTGCAGGTGACGCTGGATGCACAGGGCGTGCCCCAGTACGAAATCAAGACGGACGTAGCCTGGGACAACATCCCCTATACCAAGGAACTGGCCGCCCTGGCCGCGGACTGCAAGGCCGTGTGCTTCGGCTCCCTGGCCCAGCGCAACGCCGTTTCACGGGAGAGCATCGGCTTTTTCCTGGAGGCTGTTCCCAAAAACTGCCTGAAGGTGTTTGACATCAACCTGCGGCAGGACTTCTACGGAAAGGAAGTGCTGGAGGAGTCTTTCCGCCGCTGCAACATCTTCAAAATCAACGATGAAGAGCTGGTTGTCATAGCCCGCATGTTCGAGCTTCCCGGCCTGTCCTTAGAAGACAAATGCCGCAGCCTCATCAAGACCTACGGACTTCAGATACTCATCCTCACCTGCGGCGTGAACGGAAGCTACGTCTTCTACGAAGGCGGCATGTCCTTCCTGGATACGCCCAAGGTGCAGGTGGCCGATACGGTGGGCGCCGGAGACTCCTTCACCGGAGCCTTCGTGGGTTCCCTCCTCAACGGAAAAACCGTTCCTGAGGCACATGAGACCGCCGTCAAAGTATCGGCCTTCGTATGCACTCAGAGCGGAGCAATGCCGGTGGTCCCGGATTCTCTTAAATAATCTTATGGCCAAAAAAATCTTCCTTATCATATCAGCCGCACTTCTTCTCTCCGCCTGCAGCGGGGGGAAGAAGTCGCTGGTTATTGGCGTCTCTCAATGCAGCGACGATATCTGGCGCACCAAACTGAATGACGAACTGACCCTGGCGGCCCGCATGAACGGGGTGACGCTCCGCTTTTCCTCGGCCGATGACGACAGCCGGAAGCAGATGGCACAAATCCGCCGCTTTGTGGCGGACG
>CAJOMB010000065.1 GCA_905235615.1 uncultured Bacteroidales bacterium
TTCGTAGTTGCGGAAAATCTCTTCCCGTTTCTCTTCAGAAAGGGGAACGACATTCTGAGCCGCCATTTCGAAGCGGTAGGCATCCTCGTCATAAAGGACAGGAGTTTCTTTGATAGGCTTTGCCATAATTCAGTTCTCCTTTTTAACTGTTTCTGCATAAGGGATGCAGGCCCGTCTGCAAATGTAGTAATTTTCTTTCAACCATTTGCAAAAAATGTGCAAGTCTATGAATGAATTCCTTTGGCGCGGAGTATCCCCTGGCGTGTCAAGCCTTGGGAATCTTGACGGTGAAGGCGGCGCCGCCCAGGGTGAAGGAACGGGCATAGGAGATGGAGCCGCCGCAGTGTTCGGCAATGCGCCGGCAGATGGCCAGGCCCAGGCCGGAGCCGCTGGTCTTGGTGGTGAAGTCCGGGGTGAAAATCTTGTCCTGGTTCTGCTCGGACACGCCGGGTCCGTTGTCTTCCACCACAATCTCGTAGAAGCCGTCTTCGGCGGCATTCCGTACGGAGACCAGCAGCCGGCGCTCTCCGCTCGTGCCTTCCACGGCCTGGATGGCGTTGGTGAGGAGATTCACCACCACGCGGGTGAGCTGCGGACGCGGGGCCTCCACCATGGCGCCCGGCAGGCCGAAGTACTCGATATTCAGGTTGTCCCGGGTATCGAAGAGGTCCACCTCCTGCTTCACCAGGGCATCCAGGTCCATGCGCTCCGCCTTCTGGTCGTACATCTTGGCGAAGGTGGAGAACTGGTCGGCCGAATCGGCCAGGAGGTCCACGTGATAGAGGACGGTGGAGGCCACCTCGTCAAAACGCTCCTGCCACTGCGGGTTGCCGGTCTGCTTCATGCGCATGAGCATCTGGAGTTGCAGTTTGATGGGCGTGAGCGGGTTCTTGAGGTCGTGGGCCACGCGGCGGGCCATATCTGTCCAGGCTTTGTCACGCTCCACCTGCGCCAGGCGGCGGGAACTTTCTCCCAGGTCCTGCACCATGCGGTTATAGGCCTGCACCAAGGGGGTGATCTCATCGTCTCCGTCGTACACCAGGGGCTCCAAGTGGTCCACGTCGCTCACCGTCATCTTGCGGCTCAGGGCCGTCAGGGGACGGAACAGGCGGCTCACCATGGCGAAGGTGATGAAGCGGGAAATCAGGAGGAGCAGCAGGAAGATGGTGATGACCGTGGCAATGTGCAGGGTTACCTCGGATTCAAAGTCCTGCGAGAGGTCCGTGAAGGGGGAGGACACGATGGCTATCATGTTGCCGCTGCTGTTGAAGACAGGGGCATAGAGGGCGTAGAAACTGCGACGGCTCACCTTTTCCCGCTGCATGTAGAAGCGCTTGTGGGCATGGCGGATATTATAGAAAGCTTCGTCGTCCAGGCGCAGTCCCAGAATCATGCGGTCGTACACCTCGGGGGTGGTGCTCATGACCACACGGCCGGCCACATCGAAGAGGGAAATGTCGCAGCGGAGGTTGTTTCCCACTTCTTCCACGGAGGAGAGCATCTGGGAGGTGGTGAGCTGCCGGGTGTTTTCCACACCCCTCAAATGTTCCTGCAACATGCCCTGCAGCGTATTGATACGCGCCGTCATGATGCTGTTCATATTGGAGTTGTTGCGCTTGTACACAAACCAGACGCTGAACCCGGCCATGGCCACCAGGGTGACCAGCAGGGAAATGTAAACCACCAGATTGATCCGGTTCTGGAAGTAGCGGCGGCTGCCGGAACCTCTTCTGCGCCAGGAGAGGAGGGTGATCAGGACAAAGGCCAGGATGGCCAGCAGGAAGGCCTCCACCACGTAGTAGAGCCACTCCGTCTGCGGCCGGGAGATGATGACCATCTCGTCCTGGGAGACGTCGCGTACAAAATGGCACCAGCCTTCCAGGTCCACATGCCCGCCGGAATGTTGGGCGGCCAGTTGTTTCAGGCGTCCGGAATAGACGGTAGGGAAGGGATAGGAGCCCTTGTACTGGACCAGTTTGTCGGAATTGTATTTGGCCCAGGAGTACACGGAGGGGAGCGTGACGCGTCCGGGATCCGAGATGCCCAGCAGGCTCAGGTAGCCCCGGTCCTCCCGGTTGTGTTTGGATTCCACGCTCACCAGCACCAACTGGGACCCCTGCCCCTCTACATAATAGGAGAACAGGCCGGTATAGGTGGTTCTCCCGGAGGAAAGGTTGCTGTAGAAGAAATGGGAATTGTCTCCCAGCCTTACGCCGCTCCGGATTCTCTCCTGGAAGAGGACCGATGCATTGTTGTCCTCCAAGCTGGGGAGGATGACGGCGATGTCGTAGTCCTGCGAGATGCGTCCCATATAGGCGCTGGTAAGGCGGCTGCGGATGATGTCCGCACTGCCTTGCAGGACGGAGAGCGCCCCTATCATGGGATCCTGCGCGATGGCGTTCTCCGCACTCCGGAGCTGGATTTCTAAGGCGATGTCCCGGTCCATGGCCAAGCGGGCGGCCCAGACGTCGATGCGCCGCTGCTCCTTGTCAAAGCCCAGAATGGAGGTGATGACGGCAAAATATACGCCGATGGCGGCGGCATACCCTATACGGCTCCAGCCGCTGAACATGTCGTAGCGGATGCCCATGAGCGTACGGACAAAGGGGGAGAGCATCTGCAGCAGCACCGGCAGGGTGATGGAAAGTCCCAGGAAAGAGACGTAAACCAGAGCGGTGTATCCGGAGAGCAGGAAAACCTTGTACAGCTCCATGTTCACACTGGAGTTCACCAGAATGCTGCGGAACGCCACATGCAGGTAGATGGTCACCCCCGCTACCATCAGCATCAGGATGGCCATCAGGGCGGCTTCCAGGCCCCGGGAATTCCTGCGCCGGATTTGTTTCAGGAGCGTCCAGCGCACCAGAAACAGGTCCCATACCAGCAGGCTGATGGCCAGGTTCACCAGGATGACGGCGCCTAAGGAGTAGAAGAAGGGCCCGTCGGCATACAGGAGGGGTGAAAAGAGCTGCGAATCCTGGAACAGACGCCTTCCGTCCACAAACAGCCAGGTGAGCACTCCTCCCTGGCACAAAAGAACCCAAAGGAGGCAGGGGAGCGTGGGATAGGCGTTCAGCAGGAACAGGAGCCCGGCCATGAGCAGGCCCACAGCTATCCACAGCAGGGCGGAGTGGATGCCGGAAGGTCGGGCCAGGGTTTCATCGGCCAGCAGGAAAAGCGGGACGCCGTTTACGCTCACGGGGGCGCCCGTTGAGGCCGACAAGGGTTTTACGCTGTATTTCTCGTTGATGCGGAAGTGGCGGTTGATGCTTTTTCCCCGAATCTCGTCCACAATCTCCAAGCCGGCAATTACCTTGGCGGAAGGGCCCTCCACGGCTTTCACCAGATACCATTTGGGGCCGTAGTTCACGAAGGAGGGCTGTCCGGTGGCATCGGCAAGGGGAGAAGAGAGGGAACTGCGGCTGTCTCCTATCCGCTGCACCAGGGTGAGGGGGCGGATGTCGTCGTTTCTCAGGGGGAACTGGTTCACCCAGCTTTGCAGGGAGTCTTCCCGGTAGCGGTAAACCACCATGTCTTCCGGCAGGCCGCCCAACTCCAGCCATTGGTCCGGATCCCCGTCCATGGCCTTTTGGATATAGCTGTCCAAGAGCCGCATACGCTGTTCCACCCTCCGGCCCACTTCCCGGGCGGCGGCGGACACATCCGACTGGGCCGACCCCACCAGCACGGAGACGGCATACACCACCAAGGCCGATGCGATGAGTCCCAGGCCTATCCATTTCCGTATGAGCCGTCTGTTATTCATGGTGGTAAGGCTCCCCCTTCAGGATGGTGAAGGCGCGGTAAAGCTGCTCTGCAAAAACCGTGCGCACCATCTGGTGGGAGAAAGTCATGCGAGAGAGCGAGATTTTATCCTGTGAGCGGGCATAGACGGCATCGGAAAAGCCATAGGCCCCGCCTATGCAGAATACCAGATTCTTGGCCCCGCGGGACAGGAGTTTCTGCAGGTGGTCTGCGAATTCCAGCGAACGGTATTCGTGCCCGTGTTCGTCTAAGAGGACCAGCACGTCCTGCGGCCCTAATTGCCTGAGGATGAGCTCTCCCTCCTTTTCCTTGATCTGGGCCTGCGTCAGGGCCGATACTTTCCTGAGCTCCGGAATCTCCGTCACCTGGAAGGGTACATAATGCCCCAGCCGGGACGCATACAGGTCCAGGCCTTCTTTGACCCACTTGACGTCGGTCTTCCCTACGGTAAGGAGCACAATGTTCATATCTTTGCAAATGTAACGATTCGGCTCGGAATTTGCAAGAAGCGGACAGGGTGAATAAAAACTTGCATATCTTTGTGACGGCGGCCGCCTTGTGCGTCTGCCTGCTTTCTTATGGCCAGGTGCAGCAGACCAACAATTTCATGGCCCTTCCCCAGTCCCGGCCCCAGGGAGAGTTTTCCGTCTTCTCTTCCATTACCAAATATCTGGCGGCCGGAGATGTGGCCTCGCTTTCCAGCTGGTTCGCGGACAATCTGGACGTAACGGTGCTGTCCACCTCGCGCAACTGCTCCAAGAAGCAGGCCCGGGAAATCCTGAGGAACTTCTTCGCCTCCAACACTCCGCGTTCCTTTGAAGTGACCCACAGGGCTTCCGAAACCAACAAGAAATACCTCATCGGCCTGCTGAACGCCGGGGGGGAACTTTTCCAGGTTACCATCTATGCCACATCCACCGGTCAGGACACTTATAAAATCCAGCAATTGAACATCTCGCGGCAGATGGCTGCGTATTAAATTCGTCAAAATAATACTATTTTAACATTTTTTTCGTACTTTTGCGGAAGTATGAGTAATGTTTTAAGGGAGGTTCCGCCCATTACGGACCGGGACTGTTTTTACATAGTAGAACGTCACAAGAGTGAATTTCGCTATCCCATTCATTCCCATAAGGAGTTTGAACTCAACTTTATAGAGAATGGGAAGGGTGTGCAGCGTGTGGTGGGGGACAGCATCGAGGAGATTGGAAGCTACGAACTCACGCTGGTGACCGGAGACGGACTGGAGCATGCCTGGAGGCAGGGAAACTGCACGGAACCGGATGTCCGGGAAATCACCATCCAGTTTTCCGACAGCCTGCTGGATGAGCGGCTCCTGGGCCGCAACCAGTTTGCCTCTATCCGGAAAATGTTCGAGCGGGCCCGGCTGGGGGTTGCTTTTTCCCTGCCGGGAATCATGAAGGTGTATAACTATTTGGACAACATCGCCTCCATGCCGGAGAGTTTCGAGCAGTTCCTCACCATGCTCAAGGTCCTTTACGACCTGTCCCAGGACAAGGGGGCGCGCACCCTGGCGTCGTCGGCCTTTTCCCGGAAGGAGGAGAATGTGGGAAGCCGGCGGGTGGCCAAGGTCAAAGACTATATATCGGCCCATTATGCCGATGACTTGCGCCTGGAGGATTTGGCCGCCATGGTGGGGATGGCGCCCACGGCCTTCAGCCGCTTCTTCAAACAGCACACCAACCGCACCCTCTCGGACTACATCATCGACGCGCGGCTGGGGAACGCGGCCCGCATGCTGGTGGACACCACCACCAGCATCAGCGAGATTTGCTATTCCTGCGGTTTCAACAACCTGTCCAATTTCAACCGGACGTTCAAGGCCAGAAGGGGGTATACGCCCCGGGATTTCCGGGCCCTGTTCACCAAGAACAGGGTGTATGTATAGGGCTGTTAAAAAAGTATCATAATTTGATAAATTTTCATTTTTGAGGGCCGATAGAAAACCGTACTTTTGCATTGTACAATATTTATGTCGGCCACATAATGAAAATTGCACTGAAACTATCCGCAACATTTTGTCTTTTAGCGGCGTTTGCCTGCACTCCCAAAGCCTCGTTCGTGGAGACGAGGGGGGGGCAGTTCCTTCGTAACGGCAAGCCTTATCACTACATCGGCACCAATTTCTGGTATGGCCCCATCCTGGCTTCGGACACTCCGGCCGGGGATTTTGAACGTCTTACCCGGGAATTGGACACCCTCAAGGCCCTGGGAATGACCAACCTGCGCGTTCTGGTGGGCGCCCAGGGGCAGGACGGCGTCTTCTCCCGCGTGGAGCCCACGTTGGAAAAGGAGCCCGGCGTGTACAATGAGGCCCTTCTGGTGGGCCTGGACCGCTTCCTTGCAGAGCTGGGGAAACGGGACATGCAGGCCGTCCTGTATCTGAACAACTCCTGGGAGTGGAGCGGCGGCTACGGCCAGTATCTGGAATGGGCCACCGGAGAGAAGGCCCTTATCCCGCTGGTGGACGGCTACTGGCCCTTCATGCAGCAGATGCGGAAATTCCAGACTTCCCCTGAAGCCCAGGAACTGTTCTACAACCATGTCCGCGCCATTGTGGGCCGTACCAATTCCCTTAGCGGAAAGGCCTACAAGGACGATCCGGCCATCTTCTCCTGGCAGATTGGCAACGAGCCCCGCTGCTTTTCCGATGAGAAAGAAATCCAGGACGGCTTCATCGGCTGGCTCACGGAAAGCGCCCGTATTATCAAGGAGCTGGACCCCCATCACCTCCTTTCTACCGGAAGCGAGGGCTTCTGGGGCTGTGAGAACAGCTGGGAGCTTACGGAGCGTGTGAACAGCATTCCCGGAGTGGATTACATGACCATCCACATCTGGCCCTACAACTGGAGCTGGGCCAAGGCCGAAAGTCTTTCCGAGGACCTCCCGGAGGCCATTGCCAAGACGGAGGAATACATATCGGCCCATCAGGAGCTGGCCGCCCGGCTGGGACTTCCGTTGGTGCTGGAGGAATTCGGCTTCCCGCGGGACGGCTTCTCTCCTTCTATGGAGGCTTCCACGCGTGCGCGCGATTCCTATTATGCTTACGTGTTCTCCCAGGTGGGTACGCTCATAGACGGCGCCAATTTCTGGGGCTGGAGCGGCTTTGCCCGTCCCGTGCATGAGCAGTGGCAGAGCGGGGACCCTTACAGCGGAGACCCGGCTCAGGAGGCGCAGGGCCTCAACGGCGTATATGTCACGGACACCACCGTGGATATCATCAAAAACGCAATTGACAATCTAAACCAACAACTAATTATTAACCAACAAATCAAGTAGCATGAAACAAAAATTTGTGACCTTCATGCTGGCACTCCTGGCCACCACGGCCCTGTTCGCACAGAACAAGGTGACGGGTACCGTCTCGGATGATCTGGGACCGGCCATCGGCGTGTCTGTCATGGAGAAGGGCACCCAGAACGGTGTCATCACAGACCTGGATGGAAACTACGTGATCACGGTGAAGCCCGGTGCTACGCTCGTGTTCTCTTCCATCGGCTATGCAACGCAGGAGATTGTGGTGGGCAGCCAGTCTGTCATCGACGTCCTCCTGAAAGAAGATGCCGAATTCCTGGACGAAGTTGTCGTCGTGGGTTACGGTACCATGAAAAAGAGCGACCTGGCCGGCGCATCCGTCTCCATGAAGGAAGACGCCATCAAGGGCTCCATCATTACCAACATCGACCAGTCCCTGCAGGGACGTGCCGCCGGTGTTACCGCCGTACAGACTTCCGGTGCTCCGGGTTCCAGCTCTTCCATCCGCGTCCGCGGACAGGCCACCATCAACGCCAATGCAGAGCCGCTGTACGTGGTTGACGGTGTCATTATCCAGGGCGGCGGTTCCTCCGGTGCAGACTTCGGTCTGGGCGATGCCCTGGGGAACGGCGCCGTTTCCACGGTTTCCCCGCTGTCCACCATCAACCCTTCCGACATCGTGAGCATGGAAATCCTCAAGGATGCCTCCGCCACCGCCATCTACGGCGCCCAGGGCGCCAACGGTGTGGTGCTCATCACCACCAAGCGCGGTAAGAGCGGCGGCGCCAAGTTCTCCTACGACGGCATGTTCGCCGTACAGCGCCAGACCAAGCGTATCGGCCTGCTGAACCTGCGCGAATTCGCCGAATACTACAACGAGCTGGCTGCCGTGGGCATGACTGGTGAAAACGAGTATTATTCGGATCCTTCCATCCTGGGCAAGGGTACCAACTGGCAGGACGCCATCTTCCGTACGGCCCTCCAGCACCAGCACCAGGTGGCCGCCCAGGGCGGTACGGACAAGGTGCAGTACTACGTGTCCGGTTCCTACATGAACCAGCACCATTATCGGCTCCAACTTCCGCCGTTTCGGCGCCCGCGCCAACCTGGACGCCCAGCTCAAGGACTGGTGGAAGATTGGCCTCAGCGTTTCCTACTCCAATACGGACGAGGATATGAAGCTGGCCGACTCCGACGAAGGTATCATCGGCTACTCCCTTACCTCCCTGCCTTCCGCCCCGATCTATGACCAGGACGGCAACTACTACAACATCTCCATGAAGAACTACTCCATCATCAACCCTGTTGCCATGGCCATGTTGGAGAAGATCAATCTCAAACGTCAGAAACTCAACGGCAATATCTTCTCGGACCTTACCCTTCCTTTCTTCAGGGACCTCACCTGGCACGCGGAACTGGACTATGACCTGTCCTACAGCGCCGCGGAGACCTTCAACCCGTCGGTGAGCCTGGGCTCCTACCAGCGTGCCGCCAACGAGGTTCGCGACCAGAAGAACAACTCCATCTACTGGGCCCTCAAGAACTACCTCACCTACAGCCACACCTTCGGCAAACACAGCATCACCGCTATGGTGGGTCAGGAAATGTGGGCCAGCAAGTGGGACTACATGAGCGTATACAACACCGCCCTTCCTTCCAACGAGGTGGTGAACCCGTACCTCGGTACCGGCACCCCGACCATCGGTTACGGCTTCGGTGACAGCGCTATGGCTTCCTTCTTCACCCGTGAAACCTACAACTACGACAACCGGTACATCGGCACCTATACCTTCCGTTACGACGGTTCCTCCAACTTCGGTCCCAACAAGCGCTGGGCTCCCTTCCACTCCGTGGCGGTGGCATGGCGCTTCACCAACGAGAAGTTCTTCTCAGAAAGCGCCAGGCGGGTCCTCAGTGACGGTAAACTCCGTTTCGGTTGGGGTCAGACCGGCAACTCCAGCATCGGCTCCTACAAGTGGGGCACTTCCATGACCAAGGTGGCCACCGGTCTGGGTACCGGTTACCGCCAGGCCAACATGCCCAACCCCAACGT
Organism: uncultured Bacteroidales bacterium; assembly: GCA_905235615.1. Classification (GTDB taxonomy): domain Bacteria; phylum Bacteroidota; class Bacteroidia; order Bacteroidales; family UBA932; genus Cryptobacteroides. Next base: position 9,095 of record CAJOMB010000065.1, read on the forward strand.
GATGTGGGAAAAACAGGAACAGTTCAACGTGGGGCTGGACCTGAACTTCTTCAACAACCGCTTAGGACTGGTGGTGGAATGGTATAACAAGACCTCCAAGGACATGCTCATGCCGCTGCAGCTGCCCACTTACATGGGTACCAGCGGTAACGGCTCTTCCGCCCTGGCCTCTCCCTGGGGCAACTACGGTACCATCCGGAACACCGGTTGGGAATTCACCCTCACCGCCCACCCCGTGGAAACCAAGAACTTCCACTGGAGCACGGAGGGCCAGCTTTCCTTGAATAAGAACAAACTCGTCGCCCTGGCCGGTACGGCTTCCGCAGCCATTGTGGGTTACGGCCAGTGGAACGACGTCGTATCCGTTTCCAACGTGGGTGAATCCCTTTACAGCTTCTACGGCTATGTGACCGACGGCATTTACCAGAGCATCGAGGAAGTGATGGCCGGTCCTGTCATGGAAAACATGAAGAACTCCACCGTAGACGCCGACGGCGTCGCCCATCCTTCCCAGAATCCTGCGGACTACAACCAGTACAATACCACCTGGATAGGTGATCTCCGCTTCAAGGACCTGGACGGTGACGGTAAAATCACCGAGGCGGACCGTACCAACATCGGTTCCCCCATGCCCAAGTTCACCTTCGGGTGGAACAACACCTTCACCTACAAGAACTGGGACCTCACCATCTTCCTGAACGGTTCCTATGGCAACAAGGTGCTCAACTACCTGAACATGCGCGTGGGTAACATGAAGAGCCCCTGGGCCAACCAGCCCACCAGCGTCCTGAACCGCACCAAACTGGCCGTCATCGACTCCGAAAAGGTGTACGACGGTACCAATAACGTCTGGAACTGGTTCGAGGACCCCTCCAACGTAAAAATCGCCAATCCCGGCGCCACCCTGCCGCGTGCCACCACCGGCGACCCCAACGACAACGACCGCCTGAGCGACCGCTACATTGAGGATGGCAGCTACCTGCGCATCAAGAACATTACGCTGGGTTACACCTTCCCCAAGAAATGGCTCGAGAAAGTGAAGATTGAGAACCTGCGTGTCCAGGTGAACATCCAGAACCTCCTCACCTTTACCAGGTACACGGGTTATGACCCCGAAATCGGCGCTTCCACCGCTTCCGTGAACGTGATGGGCCTGGATAACGGCCGTTATCCTTCTCCTACCACGTATTCCTTTGGTGTCAATGTAACATTCTAATCAAGGGAGGAAATGAATATGAAACATGTATTGAAATATATTGCTCTTGCCACGGTCGTTGTGGCAGCCGCTTCTTCCTGCGAAAAGTTCCTGGACCGTCCGGCCAAGGACAGCTACAACGCCCAGAACTTCTATCAGGACGAGCAGCAGTGCATCCAGGGTGTGAACTACCTGTACAACTCTCCCTGGTATGATTTCATCCGCGGTTTCTACCGTGTGGGTGAGTGCTTCTCCGGCAACTACTACATGGGCGACAGCCCGTACCTTCAGTTTGTGCTGAACGGCTCCAACGATGAACTCCGTGACATGTCTTCTTCGCTGTGGGCCGTGAACGCCCATTCCACCACGGTTTACAACCGTCTCAAAGAGGCGCAAGGCGTAAACCAGGCCACCGTTGACATGTGCATGGGCGAGGCCCTCACCTGGAAGGCTTTCGCTTACTTCTTCCTGGTGCGCAGCTTCGGTGACGTGCCCATCATCCACGACATGAGCGCCCTCATTGGCGACAACAGCTACAACGACGTGTACAAGGCTCCCAAGGCCGATGTGTACAACTACATTGTCATGCTGCTGGACGAGGCCATGAAACTCCTGCCCAAGAAGGTGGCCAACAAGGACGGACGCATTGACTATTATGCCGCCGAGGCCCTGCTGGCCAAGGTGTATCTGCAGAAGGCCGGCGTGTCCGGTACCCTGAACCAGGAAGACCTGGACAAGGCTGCCGCTTATGCCAAGGACGTCATTGAGAACTCCGGCCGCGTGCTCATGGAGAACTACTCCGACATCTTCCGCATGCAGAACAACAAGAACATCGAGTGCCTCATTTCCTGGCACTGGGATGCCAGCGCCCAGCCCTGGACCGCACAGAACTCCTTCCAGAGCGACCTGGGCATGAACGGCTTCGACGAGTTCGGAGATGTGTGGGGACAGTGGAACGGTCCTTCCATCGCCCTGCAGGACCAGTTTGGCGTGAGCGCCCTGGACAGCCCCGACTCCCGTTCCGATACCGATACCCGCCGCAAGGCCACCATGATGCTGGCCGGTGACGTGTACGACTACTTCTGGACTACCAATGGCGGCTTCGACTACCTGCGCTTCTTCTACGATCCGGATTACGGCCCGTCCGGCACCACCAACGCTTCGGACGGCGCCATGAACAGCCCCACCGGTGCCGCCTGCGTGAAGTTCCTCTATGGAGATGGCGAAGACCACAAGGCAGCCCTGGGTGTGAGCGCAGGCCGTATGGCTTATGGTCTGTCCACGCACATCCTGCGCCTGGCGGACATTTACCTGGTGTACTGCGAGGCTAAACTCCATGGACCCGGCTCCAGCACCAGCGATGCACTGGCTCTCCAGTGCTACAACGACGTCCGCAACCGCGCCATTCCCGGTACCTACAGTGAAAAGACGGTCATTACCTTTGACGAGGTGTTCAAGGAGCGCAACCTGGAACTGGCCCTGGAAGGCGACCGCTGGTACGACTACGTGCGTGTAGGCTACTACAACCCGGACTACTGCGTGGCCGACATCCAGGCACAGCGCCGCAATGCGTATAACGGCGGTCTGGACGACCTCTATTTCGCTTACTACGAATCCGGCACCTGGGGTGACGTTTCGGCCATCACGTACGATAGCGAGAAGGCCATTCCTTCGGCCAATGCCATCAAGACCTATTTGGGCGCCATGCCGTTCCCTTCCGAGGACGTGGTGTACAACCCGCACCTGAACGAGGATGCCCAGCCGTTCGACCTTTCCACCATTGCGTTCTAATCCTTAACACACGTAGCCATGAAAAAGAGCATTTCTAAAATAAGCATTTACGCTGCAGCCGCTCTGGTGGCCGCTGTAAGCTTCACCGCGTGTCAGGATGAACCGGACCGTTTCCGCCTTACCGACGGAAAGCCCACGGTGTACTATATCCGTCCCGTGAAGGCCGCTGCGGCAGACTCCCTGCTCACCAGCGCCTATATGGGCAACTCCATCTGCCTGGTGGGCGACAACCTCACCAGTGTGTACAAGCTCCTGTTCAATGACCAGCAGGCCACCCTGAACAACAGCTACATTACGGACCACACCCTGCTGGTGGACGTTCCCAACGAAATCCCCGGCGAGGTAAGTGACAAGATGTACCTTATCACCAAAAATGCCGATACCGTGAAGGTGGACTTCAGCGTGCTGGTACCCGGTCCTACCATTCTTTCCATGAAGAATGAGTATACGCCTGCCGGTTCCACCACCGTTCTGTATGGCGACTACTTTGTGGACGATCCCAATGTCCCGCTGCAAATAGCTGTGGGCAACAAGGATGCGGTCATCAAGGAATTCACCAAGACGGCCATCACCTTTGTGGTTCCGGACGAGGCCGTGGAGAATACGTCCGTCAAGGTGAGCACCATCTATGGCGACGCCGAGTCTGTTTTCCGCTGGAAGGACTCCCGCGGCATGTTGTTCAATTTTGACACGGACCCGCACCCCGCCAACCACGGCTGGCACCCTCAGGTCATCGAGACCGACGATACGGCCCTGGACGGCAACTTCCTGCGGCTGGGAGGCGTGGATGTCACCATGGACGAGGACGGCGGCTGGAACGATGGTAACTTCTCCTTCGAGTACTGGCCCGGTGACTGGACCACGCCCGTCTCCTACAACGACAGCCCGCTCCTGACCGACTATGCCGACTTCTCCAAGTGGGAAAGCATGGCCCTCAAGTTTGAACTCTATGTTCCTTCCGCCAATCCTTGGATGGCCGGTTCCATGCAGCTTATCTGTGCCGGTGTAGACAAGATTTCGGGCAGTGGTGCCGGTGAGGATATCTACGGCAACACTGTTGCCGGTGCCAACAACACCTTCTTCAACGGTAACGAGCTCCCGCGTGGCCTGTACACCCCTTGGGTCTCTACCGGTTCCTTCGATACCGGTGACGAGTGGATTACCGTAACGGTTCCGTACGCCAACTTCAAGTACGGCTCCGACGGTACTGCTGCAACCGGTTCCCTTTCTGCCGCGGACTTCACCTCCCTTACCATCTTCGTATGGAGCGGCGGAAACAAGGGTACGGAGTGCCACCCGGTCATCAAGATGGATAACATCCGTGCTGTTCCTGTTAAATAATTGCAGATGATTATGAAAAAGATATTTCAACTGACAACCCTTCTTGCGATGGCCCTCGTGGTGTTCTCCTGCACCAAAACCGAGGTTTCCACCGATCAGTATGAC
>CAJOMB010000066.1:0-4957 GCA_905235615.1 uncultured Bacteroidales bacterium
GGCCAGGGTTCCCAATTCCCGGGAATGGCCCAAGAATTATATACTGAGCACAAGGAGCTGATGGAAAAAGCCAACAGCCTCCTGGGTTTTCGTATGACGGACATCATGTTCGAAGGATCGGCCGATGAGCTCATGGCCACCCGCGTCACCCAACCGGCCATCTTCCTTCACAGCGTCCTGCTGGCCCTGAGCCGGAAAGAACGCCCGGACATGGTGGCCGGTCACTCCCTCGGGGAATTCTCCGCCCTGGTGGCCGCCGGTGCCATGAGCTTCGAAGACGGCCTCTCTCTGGTTTCCCTCCGCGCACAGGCCATGCAGCGGTGCTGCGAAAAAGCTCCGGGAGCCATGGCCGCCATCATCAAGCTTCCGGACAGCGTCATAGAGGAAGTCTGCGCCGAAATCCCGGGGGTGGTCCCGGCCAATTTCAACAGCCCCGGTCAGGTAGTCATCTCCGGAGAGGAAGCCGCCGTGGACCGGGCCTGCGCCCTGCTCAAGGAAAAAGGCGCCAAGCGGGCCCTCAAACTGCACGTTGGCGGAGCCTTCCACTCCCCGCTCATGGAGCCGGCCCGTGAGGAACTGGCCAAGGCCATCGAGGCAACCCCGTTCCAGGCACCCCGGTGCCCCATTTACCAGAATGTATCGGCCCTTCCCACCTCGGATCCGGCTGTCATCAAGGAGAATCTGCTGAAACAGCTCACCTCCCCCGTCCGCTGGACGCAGACGGTGCAGAACATGCTCTCCGACGGAGCCCGCAAGTTTGTGGAACTGGGCCCCGGAACTGTCCTGCAGGGCCTTGTGAAACGCATTGTCACCTCTGCGGACAATATCCCTTCCGGGGCATCTGGCCGTACAGGGTCGCAAAGCGAAAAGGAGGGAAATACCCTTTCCGGAGCATTTGCCCGTACAGGGTCGCGAAGCGACGCGGAGGAAAGGGTATTTTCCGCAGAAGAGATTATTATTGAAGGAATACAATAAAACTAATTACATAAACCCAAACTAATTATGGCTAAAGAAAAGAAATTTATCACCTGTGATGGTAACTATGCCGCCTCGAACATCGCTTACCTGTTCAGCGAACATGCTGCTATCTACCCCATCACGCCCTCTTCCACAATGGCGGAGAACATTGACGAGTGGGCCGCTCACGGCAAAAAGAACCTCTGGGGAGAAACCGTGAAAGTGACGGAGATGCAGAGCGAAGCCGGTGCCGCCGGCGCCGTGCATGGTTCCCTCCAGGCTGGTGCCCTCACTTCCACCTTCACAGCATCCCAGGGCCTTCTGCTGATGATTCCCAACATGTACAAGATTGCCGGCGAGATGCTGCCCACCGTGTTCCACGTGAGCGCCCGCGCCCTGGCTTCCCACGCCCTCTCCATCTTCGGAGACCACCAGGACGTGATGGCCTGCCGCCAGACCGGTTTCTGCATGCTGGCCTCCGGTTCCGTACAGGAAGCCCAGGACCTGGCCGCCGTGGCTCATCTGAGCGCCATCAAGAGCAGCCTCCCCTTCCTGCACTTCTTCGACGGTTTCCGTACCTCCCATGAGATTCAGAAAATCGAAGCCTTGGACGAGGAAGCCCTCCGCGACATGGTATCCTCCAAGGCCCTTGCCAAGTTCCGCGCCCGTGCCCTGAATCCCGACGCTCCCGTCACCCGCGGCACCGCCCAGAACGGAGACGTTTACTTCCAGGCCGTGGAAACCCGCAACCAGTTCTACGAGGCCGTTCCGGATGTGGTGGCCCGCTACATGGGTGAAATCACCGAACTCACCGGCCGCACCTACCGTCCCTTCGAGTACTACGGAGACCCCACCGCCGAGAACATCATCGTAGCCATGGGTTCCGTGACGGAGACCATCAAGGAAACCATCGATTATCTGGAAAGCCGCGGCCGCAAATACGGCCTCATCACCGTCCACCTGTACCGGCCTTTCTCCGAGAAGTACTTCTTCGCCGTGCTGCCCAAGAGCGTCCGCAAGATTGCCGTCCTGGACCGCACCAAGGAGCCCGGCGCCGTGGGAGAGCCCCTCTTCACGGATGTCAAGGCCCTCTTCCAGGGCAAGGACAACGTCCAGATTTTCGGCGGCCGTTACGGCCTGTCCTCCAAGGACACCACCCCCGCCCAGATTGTCGCCGTCTTCGACAACCTGGACATGAAGGAACCCAAGGCCGATTTCACCATCGGCATCGTGGACGACGTCACCTTCAAGAGCCTGCCCATCAAGAGCGAGGTTTCCATCGTGAAGCCCGGCACCACCGAGTGCAAGTTCTACGGACTGGGCTCCGACGGTACCGTGGGTGCCAACAAGAACACCATCAAGATCATCGGCTCCCACACGGACCTGTACAGCCAGGCCTATTTTGACTACGACTCCAAGAAGTCCGGCGGTTACACCTGCTCCCACCTGCGCTTCGGCCAGCAGCCCATCAAGGCTCCCTATCTGGTGAACACCCCCGACTTCGTGGCCTGCCACGTCCCTTCCTACCTGAAGAAGTACGACGTCCTCAAGGGCATCAAGGAAGGCGGCACCCTCCTGCTGAACTCCCTCTGGGACGAGGAAGAGACCATCAAGAACATCCCGGACAACGTGAAGGCCACCATCGGCCGCAAGCACATCAAGGTGTACATCATCAACGCCACCAAGATTGCCGCGGAGATTGGCCTGGGAGGACGCACCAATACCATCCTCCAGAGCGCCTTCTTCAAGATTACGAACATTATCCCCTACGAGGATGCCGTGAAGTACATGAAGGACGCCATCGTGAAGTCCTACGGCAAGAAGGGTGAAAACGTGGTGAACATGAACTACGCTGCCGTTGACCGCGGCGGTGAGTACACGGAGCTCCATGTCCCGGCCGACTGGGCCAACCTTACGGCCAAGTTCGAGAATCCGAACAAAGACCGCCTGGCTCCCGCCTTCGTGAAGGACATCGCCGACGTGGTGAACGCCCAGGCCGGTGACACCCTCCCGGTGAGCGCCTTCCTGCCCTACGCCGACGGCACCATGCCCGCCGGTACCGCCGCCTTCGAAAAGCGCGGCGTGGCCGTGAACGTTCCTTCCTGGGATGCAGAAAAATGTATCCAGTGCAACACCTGCGCCTTCGTGTGCCCGCACGCCGCCATCCGTCCTTTCCTCCTCACCGAGGAAGAGGCCGCCAAGGTTCCCGCGGGCGTGAAGCTGGCCCAGGGCAAGGCCAACCTGAAGGATTACAAGTATGCCATCGCCATCTCCGTAGATGACTGCACCGGATGCGGCAACTGCGTGGATGTATGTCTGGCCAAGCCTGAGAAGGCCCTCAAGATGGTTCCTTACATCAATGCCAAGGAAGACCAGGCCGCCTTCGACTACCTGAACAAGAAGGTGGGCTACAAGGAGTACGTGGACAAGAAGGCCAACATGAAGAACAGCCAGTTCGCACAGCCTCTGTTCGAGTTCTCCGGCGCCTGCGCAGGTTGCGGTGAAACCCCCAACATCAAGACCATCACCCAGCTCTTCGGAGACCACATGATGATTGCCAATGCTACCGGCTGCTCCTCCATCTACGGTGCTTCCTTCCCGGCCAGCCCGTACTGCACCAACGCGGCAGGCCACGGTCCGGCATGGGCCAACTCCCTCTTCGAGGACTTCTGCGAATTCGGCCTGGGCATGAAGCTCGGTTCCGACCGGGCCCGTGAGACCGTCGCCAATGCCATGAAGCAGGCCCTGGAGTGCGAGTGCTGCAGCCAGGAAATCAAGGCCCTGGCCGCCAAGTGGCTGGAAGCCCCCAAGGATCCCGCCATCACCCGCGAGGTGGCCGATGCCATTGTCCCGCTTGCCCAGGACTGCACCTGCGACACCTGCAAGAAACTCGTTGAGTACCAGCACTTCATCCCGGCCCGCAGCCAGTGGATCTTCGGCGGTGACGGTGCTTCCTACGACATCGGTTACGGCGGTCTGGACCACGTGCTGGCCAGCGGCGAGAATGTGAACGTCCTGGTTTTGGACACCGAGGTGTACTCCAACACCGGCGGACAGAGCTCCAAGGCCACGCCGGTGGGCGCCATTGCCAAGTTTGCCGCTTCCGGCAAGAAGATCCGCAAGAAGGATCTGGGCATGATGGCCATCAGCTACGGCTATGTCTATGTGGCCCAGGTGGCTATGGGTGCCAGCCCGGTTCAGTTCTTCAACGCCATCAAGGAAGCCGAGGCTTATGACGGCCCGTCCCTCATCATTGCCTACAGCCCTTGCATCAACCACGGTCTGAAGGCGGGTATGGGTTTGAGCCAGAAGGAAGAGAAACTGGCCGTAGAGTGCGGTTACTGGCACCTCTACCGCTACAACCCGGCTCTGGAAGGAACCGACAAGAACCCGTTCACGCTGGATTCCAAGGAACCCGACTGGACCAAGTTCCAGGACTTCCTGAAGGGAGAGGTCCGCTTCGCTTCCCTGTACAAGATGTTCCCGGAAAGTGCCGACGAGCTCCTCTCCAAGACGGAAGAGTTTGCCAAGGTGCGCCTGAACACCTACAAGCGTCTGGCCGGCAAATAGCCAAGAACCCTAAGAAAGAAACGGTGGCCCGAAAGGTCACCGTTTCTTTTATTTGGCAAAGACGCTGTTGAAGGCGTTGTTCGCCAAATCGTAGGCCTGTTGGATGCGGCGGGCATAGCCCAGGAAAATTTCCCCGGAAGGCGTGAGCCTGAGTTCGCGCCCCCGCTCAAAAAGCTCTGTACCAAGGGAATCCTCCAATGCAGCAATCTGTGCGCTCACCGCCGGCTGCGAGATTCCGATCCGCGCTGCTGCCCGTGTGAAATTCCTTTCTTTCTCCACTTCCAGGAAAGCACGGATTTTGCTGTCTTCCAACATATCTTGAAAAATTTTAGATTATATTCGCAAAAATAGGTAAATTTGTTTGTAAAAAGAAAAAATGTACATACATTTGCAGTGTACTATTAAGCTAATACAGGAAGGAGCCAACTTA
>CAJOMB010000066.1:5008-13010 GCA_905235615.1 uncultured Bacteroidales bacterium
TCATGACCACCCTGATGGTCATGGCACAGCAGCCCACCCGTGAGCAGATGGAAGCAGCCATTGCCCAGATGCCCAAAATTCCCAATTCGGATGCAGTGAAAATCGGCCATTTGGACAACGGCCTCACTTATTACATCCGCCACAACGAACTTCCCAAGGGCCGTGCGGAATTCTACTTAGCCACCAATGTGGGCGCCATTCAGGAGAATCAGCCCCAGCAGGACGGCCTGGCCCACTTCCTGGAGCACATGTGCTTCAACGGAACCAAGAACTTCCCCGACAAGAGCATCCTCAATTACCTTCGCTCCATCGGTGCGGAATTCGGCCGCAACATCAACGCCTCCACCGGTTTCGAGGAAACCCAGTACATGCTCAACAACATTCCCGTAGAGCGTGAGAGCGTGGTGGACAGCTGCCTGATGATTCTGGGAGACTATTCCCACTACGTGCTCAACGAGCCCAAGGAGATTGACGCGGAGCGCGGAGTCATCATCGAGGAGCGCCGCACCCGCCGCAACGCCTCCTGGCGTTCCATGGAACGTGCCCTCCCCTACTATTTCGGGGCCGATTCCAAATTGGCCGAGTGCACGCTCATCGGCACCCAGGAACACCTGGAAACCTTCCAATATGAAAGCCTGAACGAATTCTACCACACCTGGTATCATCCCGGAAACCAGGCCGTGATTGTAGTGGGTGACATTGACGTGGACCGCACCGAGGCCAAGATCAAGGAAATCTTCGGCGCCATCCCCGCCAAGGAGAATCCGCTTCCGAAGCCCATCCAGAGCATTGCAGACCACTCCGAGCCCCGCGTAGGCATTATCACGGACCCCGAAACCACCGCCCCCTCCATCGAGCTCATCTGGCACAGCGCAGCCATGCCTGAGAGCGTAAAGGCTACGGCCCTGGGGCAGGTGACGGACCTTCTGGAGAGCGTCATCCGCATGGTCATGCGCGAGCGCTTCAATGACATCACCTCCAAACCCGGTTCCTCCTACCTGAGCGGCAGCTTCGGAATCAGCAACCTCATCTACGAAGACATCGAAGCCGTCATGGGTGACGTCACCCTCAAGGAAGACAACATCCTGGGCGGTTTCAAGGACTTCTACACGGAACTGGTACGCCTGCAGCGCTACGGCATCACCGACGCCGAGTTCAATCGCGTAAAGGCCGACTATCTCTCCATGCTGGAAACCCGCGCCAACCGTGCCAGCACCCGTCAGAACCCCGAATTCATCTATCCCATCCTCTCCAACTTCTTCGACAAGGAGCCCATCCTGGAACCGGCCGATGAAAAAGAGCTCATCGAGGCCTTCTTCGGCCAGCTCAACGCCGCCGCCATCAGCCAGGCCGTGGCCCAGCTCTGGAGCGGGGAGAACATGGTCATCGTGTACAACGGCCCCGAGAAGGAAGGCATTGCCACGCCTACCGCCGAACAGCTCCTCCAGGTTATCCAGGAGGTGAACGCTTCCGAGATTGCCGCCCCCGAAGGTGAAGACATTCCCGAAGCCTTCCTGAATCCCGCCAAGCTCAAGGGTGCCAAGATTGCCAAGACCGGCAGCACCATCTATGGCGCCACCGAGTGGACCCTCAAGAACGGTGTAAAGGTGATTGTCTATCCTACGGACCTCCAGAAAGACCAGATCCTCTTCAACCTGTACAAGGATGGCGGCACCAGCCTCATCTCCGACAAAGATCTTTCCTCCTTCGAGAGCAATGTGCTGGCTCTCTTCCAGAACAACAGCGGTGTATCGGCCTTCTCCGGCACCACCGTCACCAAGATGCTCACCGGCAAGAACCTGAGCGTGAACCCGTATTTCGACAAACTTGAAAACGGCATCAACGGCAACAGCACCGTCAAGGACTTTGAAACGGCCCTGCAGCTGATCTACCTCTATTATACGGATCCCCGCTTCGACCCCGAAGAGTGGCAGAACGGCATTGACCAGATCAACGCCATCCTCCCCAACCTGGTGAACCAGCCCAACTACAAACTCCAGACCGAGCTGTACAAGACCCTCTATGGCGGCAATCCCCGTCATCAGATGATTTCCGACGAGGTGCTGGCCAAGGCCAACCTGGCCACTGTGGAAAAGAACTGGAAGGCCCTTTTTGCCGATGCAGCCGGCGCCAAAATGGTCATCGTGGGCGATGTGAACCCCGAGGCCATCAAACCCGTGGTGGAGAAATACATCGGTTCCCTGCCCAAGGGCAAGAAGGCCCTGGAGTGGGTGGACAACAATGACGACATCGTGAAGGGCCGCATCGAGAAGGTGATCGAGGTGGACATGCAGACGCCCAAGAGCACCGTCCTCCAGGTCTATTCGGCCAACCTGCCCTTCAGCTATGAGAAGGATGCCGCCATGGACGCCATCTCCTACATCCTGGACATGCACTACACGGAGAGTCTCCGCGAAGAGGAAGGCGGCACCTATGGCGCCAGCACTTCTGCCACCTTCTCCCGCCGTCCCAAGGAGCAGGCCCTCATCCAGGTGTATTTTGACTGCAAGCCCGCCCTTTGCGACAAGCTCCGCGAGCTGGCCATCAAGGGCATCCAGGACTTCGCCGCAAACGGCCCCACCGACGAGGAGCTGAACATGGCCAAGCTGAACCTCCAGAAGAACATTCCGGAAAACCGTCAGCGCAACTACTGGTGGAGAAACAACATTGAGCTCTACCTCACCTACGGTGTTGACCGCGACGCCGCCTATGAGGCTGCCGTGAACGACCTCACCAAGGAGACCATCCAGGCCACCCTGCAGGAAATTCTGGCACAGGACAACTTCATCGAACTGGTGATGAAGCCCGCCAATACCGCCGAGGCCGAATAACAAAAGAGCCCTGCCAAACGGCAGGGCTTCTTTTTTAAATAATGGTAACGAGCGCTTACGCCTCGCTGATGGCGCCGTTGGGGCAGGTACCTTCGCAGGCACCGCAATCGATGCACTCGTCGGCGTTGATGACGTAGGAGGCTTCACCGGCGCTGATGGCGCCGACGGGGCAGACTTCTGCACAGGAGCCGCAGGAAACGCAAAGCTCGGGATTGATGATTCTAGGCATAGTTTAAATCTTTTTATTGTTGTTGTATCGTTTTCTCAAGATGCGAAGATAGGTATTAAATTTGAAAATAAAAAGAAGTGTTACTAACTTTGTGTGCATGAAAGCTATGTTTTGGACACTTCTTCTGACCGCCTCGCTGGGCACCTGCGGTACCCGGAATGCCAATAGTACGCCTGCCGTGGAGCTCATGGCCATGGAAGATTCCCAGACCCCCGAAACGGTGGTCTTTGACAAGACGGTACACGATTTCGGAGACGTGAGCGTGACGGACGGTCCCCTCTCCTGCACCTTCACGCTCACCAACAAGGGAACGGAGGTCATCAGCATCTACGAGGTGGTTTCCTCCTGCGGCTGCACGGATGTCAAATGGACCAAGGGCACCATCGCCCCCGGCGGGAGCGGAACCATATCGGCCACCTACAAGAATGAAGACGGCCCCATGCCCTTCGACAAAACGCTTACCGTTTACATTTCCGGCGTCAAAAGGCCGGTGGTGCTGCGCCTGAGGGGCGTAGTCCATGAGAAAAAGAAATCCCTGAGCCAGCTCTACGGCGCTGAAAAGCTCGGGGATTTCGGTCTCAAGACCCGCCAATTCAAAACCGCCACCCTCAAGCAGGGGCTCAGCGTGAGCGAAACCGCCACGGTGGCCAATCTGGGCAAGAATCCCCTGAAGGTGGAATGGGCCGACGTCTCCCCCCAGCTCCGGCTCTCTCTCACCCCCAACCCCATCCCGGCGGGCAGCACCGCCACCCTCACCTTCACCATCCAGGCCGATTCCGCCCTCTACGGAAAAACGGTTTACCATGCCACGCCCGTCCTGAACGGAAAGAAGGCGGCTCAGGGGCTGGAAGTATCGGCCTATACGCAGGAGAATTTCTCCTCCTGGAGCAGCGAACGGAGGGAAAAGGCCGCCCTGCCGGTGATGCAGTCCAGCACCATCAACCTGGGGACGGTGAAAAAGGGGGAAACGAAGGAAATAAGCTTCGAATGCACCAATCGCGGAAAAGAGACCTTCCATATCTACAAGGCCGATGCCGAAGTGCCGGCCCTGAAGGCGGTGGCCCTCCCGGACGTGGCGCCCGGCAAGAAGGAAAACCTCCGCTTCACCCTTGACACCGCCGCCCTTCCCGAAGGGGAAAACGTCATCATGGTTTCCCTTACCACCAACTCTCCCCTGCGCCCGCTTGTCAACCTTTTCATAGCTGGAATTGTCAGAGAAAATTAGTATATTTGTAGGATAAATTGAAGACGAATGGCAGAGATTGTAAACACCACCTACAACGACGATTCCATCCAGACCCTGGAATGGAACGAGCATATCCGCCGCAGGGCGGGCATGTATATCGGCCGCTTGGGAAACGGAGACCGCCAGGGAGATGGTATCTATGTGCTCCTGAAGGAAATCGTGGACAACTCCATCGATGAGTTCTCCATGGGCTTCGGCAAACGCATAGACATCACCATCGAAGACAAGACGGTGACCGTGAGGGACTTCGGCCGCGGTATTCCCCTCAGCAAGGTGGTGGACGCAACCTCCAAACTCAACACCGGCGGCAAGTTCGACGACACCAACTTCAAGAAGTCCGTGGGCATGAACGGCGTGGGCACCAAGGCCGTGAACGCCATGTCCGTGGATTTCTATGTGGCCTCCTACCGGGAGGGCCAGTGCTCCTATGCCCATTTCACCCGCGGCAAACTGCTGGAAAGCGCCATCGTCCCGTCCAATGAGAAGAACGGCACCTTCATCCGCTTCACCCCGGACGAGGAAATGTTCAATGACTTCTCCTTCCACATGGAATTTGTGGAAAGCATGGTCAAGAATTATTCCTACCTCAAAAAAGGCCTTACGCTGAACCTGAACGGCACGCCGTACAAGAGCGAAAACGGCCTGTTGGACCTGGTGAATGAGAACATGAGCGAGACGCCCCTCTATCCCCTCATCCACCTGGAAGGGGAAGACATCGAGATTGTGCTCACCCACGGAGGCAGCTACGGAGAGAATATCGCCACCTTCGTGAACGGCCAGAACACCCGTGACGGAGGTACGCACCTGGCCGCCTATAGGGAGGCCATCGCCAAAACCTTCAAAGACTTCTACAAGAAAGACTATAAGCCCGAAGACATCCGCCAGGGCATTGTGGGCGCCATTTCCATCCAGATTCAGGAGCCCATTTTCGAAGGCCAGACCAAAACCAAGCTGGGAAGCACCTACATGTGGGAAAAGCAGGTGAAAGGGGCCGACGGAACCTCTTCCGTGGACCGCGGACCCACCATCCGCACCTTCGTGAACGACTTCGTCACCAAATACCTGAACGACTACCTCCACATGCACATGGAGATTGTTCCGGTGATTGAAGACAAGATCAAGGCCTCCCAGGCGGAACGTGAGGAGATTGCCGGCGTCCAGAAAAAGAGCCGCGAGCGGGCCAAGCGCACCGCCGTGTACAACCGCAAACTCCGCGACTGCCGCTACCACTTCTCCGACACCAAGTTCCCCAAGGGAATGGAAGACCAGAAGGAAAAGACCTCCATTTTCATCACGGAGGGTGATTCCGCCTCCGGTACCATCACCAAGGTGAGGGACGCCAACAACCAGGCCGTCTTCTCCCTCAGGGGCAAACCCATCAACTGCTTCAAGGAAAGCCGCAAGCGGGTGGCGGAGAACGAGGAACTGAATCTCCTCATATCGGCCCTGGGCGTGGAGGAAGACCTGGAAAACCTGCGCTACAACAACATCATCGTGGCAACGGATGCAGATGATGACGGCATGCACATCCGTATGCTGGTGCTCACCTTCATCATGAAGTACTATCCGGAACTCATCCGCCGCGGGCACGTGTATATTCTGCAGACGCCGCTGTTCCGCGTGCATAACAAGAAAGAGCGCCGTTACTGCTATTCCATTGAAGAGCGGGACAAAGCCGTGAAGCAGCTCAAAACCGGCGTGGAGATTACCCGGTTCAAGGGTCTGGGAGAAATTTCCTCCGACGAGTTCGTGGACTTCATCGGGGACAACATGCGCTTAGATACTGTAAAACTGTCTGACGAAGAGTCCATCTCCACCATCATGGAATTCTACATGGGTATCAACACCTATGAGCGTCAGCATTTCATCATGGACAACCTCAGAAGCGAAAAAGAACTGGAAGACGTAAACATCTGATGGCCAAGAAACTGAAAACGACCGTGAGCCCCCGCTGGGCCAGGTTCTGCGGCTGGCTCCTCAAGAAAATGGGCTGGGAAAGCGTAGGCGGTCCCATGAAAGAGCCCAAGGCAATCGTACTGGGCGTTCCCCATACCACGGTGTGGGATTTCCTGGTATGCTATCTGTTTTATTCCCAATTCGGCAAGGTGGCTCACATTATGGTGAAGAAGAGCTTCTTCTTCTGGCCCTTGGGCCCCATCCTGAAAGCTTGCGGCGCCGTCCCTACAGACCTGTCCAGCCCCGCCACAACCGTAAAGAGCCTCATCGAGGTAATGGAAGGAGTGGACGAGTTCCATCTGGCCCTGGCACCCGAAGGCTCCCGTTCCATCGTGAAAAGATGGAAAAGCGGCTACCACCTGATGGCCAAGGAAACCGGTGCCACCGTTTACCTGGGTTATTATGACTGGGGGCGCAAGAGAATCTCCGTGGGAGAGCCCTTCGAAATCACGGATGATGCCAAGGCCGATATGGAGCGCATCTACGACCACTATCGCCCTTTGGGGCTGCAAGGTTACCACAAGGACCAGTATGCCGTACCAGAACCTAAACCTGAAAAATAATAATAATGGCCAAGAAAATCAAGAGTCCCTACAAAGCCTGGCGTAAGTACCGCAGCCGCGAGAATACCTGCACCACCCTTCACAAGGTTTTTGACTACGCCACCACCACTTATGCAAAAAAAGTCGCCTACCAATATGTGGACGGCGGCCAGAAATACACGTATGAGGAGTTCCGCCGCAAGACCGAGCAGCTTTCCATGCGCATGACGCGCTTTGGGATCAAGCACGGAGACCGGGTGGCCATCTTCTCACAGAACATGCCCAACTGGGTAGTGGCCTTTTTCTCCGCCACGGCTTTCGGCCGTGTAGCGGTTCCGGTGCTCCCGGACAGTTCCGAGACCGAACTTACGAATATCCTCACTCACTCTGAAAGCCGTGTGCTGTTCATTTCCCAGCGCATGATGCCCAAACTGAGCGAGGAGTGCAAGGAGAAGCTGACCCTTATCATTGACATCGAGACCTTCGATTTCATCAAGAAGAACAAGGAAGACTTCAAGTGCAACGGCTGGGTAAAAGCCCCCCAGCCGGACGACCTTGCCTGCATCATCTATACCTCCGGAACCACCGGCAAGGCCAAAGGCGTGATGCTGAGCCACCGCAACCTCTCCAGCAACCTGGCGGCCGCCTTCAAGGCCAAGCCGGCCTTCAAGAAAGACCGTTTCCTAAGCATCCTGCCGGCCGCCCACACCTATGAGATGAGTGTTTCCACGCTCTATTCCTTCTATGTGGGCGCCACCTGCTATACCCTCCAGAAACCCCCGACTCCCACCATCCTCATGGCCGCCATGAAGGAAGTAAAGCCCACCATCGTGTGCTCGGTTCCGCTGGTCATTGAGAAGGTGGTCAAAAACAGCGTGTTGCCCACTATCCAGAAGAGCCGTGTGCTCTCCTGGATGGAAAAAAACTTTCCCCACATCCTGCACTGGTTCATCGGCCAGAAGATGATTACCTCCTTCGGCGGGAAACTGGAATTCCTGGGCGTAGGCGGTGCCAAGCTGGATCCGGCGGTGGAGAAATTCCTCATTGAATGTCACTTCCCCTATGCCGTGGGCTACGGCCTTACGGAGACGGCTCCGCTGGTTTGCAACGTGATGGTGAAAAAGAAAAAGCACCTGGGTTCCATCGGCCCGGCTTCCTATAAGGTGGAAGTGCGTTTGGACAACGTGAACCCCGAAAC
>CAJOMB010000067.1 GCA_905235615.1 uncultured Bacteroidales bacterium
CGCAGCTTCAGGGCCAGTTTGTTCAGGATGAGCACGGCTTCTTTCACATCGGCCGGAACCAGCCCGCATTCACTTCCGGCACCGAATTCCTGCTCCATGGCGGCGTCTCCGGCCTCAATAATGGCCTGGGCCAGTTCGTAGTCGAAGCGGTAGTCGGAAATAATGTTGGTGCGACCGAACCAGGGGTTGAACACCTTTCCCTGGGGCGTCACTTCAAAGACGGCGGAGAAGGTGAGTTTTTCCTCGTTGGGGCGCAGGGAACACAGCTTGTTGGAGAGTTTCTCCGGCAGCATGGGGACGGTGCGGTCCACCAAATAGACGGAGGTGCCGCGGGCTTGGGCCTCCTTGTCCACCGGGGTGTCCGGCTTCACGTACCAGGTGACATCGGCAATATGGACGCCCACTTCGTAGTTGCCGTTCTCCAGCTTGCGGAAGCTCAAGGCGTCGTCGAAGTCCTTGGCGTCGGTGGGGTCGATGGTGAAGGTGAGCACCTTCCGGAAGTCCCGGCGATGGGCGCGGTCCTGGTCCGTGATGACCTCGGAAATGGTATCGGCCGCATCTTCCACGCTCTTTTCGAAGCGGTAGGGAAGGCCGAACTCCGCCAGGATGGCGTGCATCTCCGTCTCGTTCTCACCGGGCATGCCCAGCACGTCCACTACATGGCCGTAGGGGCCCGAAGCGCCTCTTTCCCAGCCGTCCACCACCGCGGCCACCTTCATGCCCCGCTCCCCGCCTTCCGGGATGGGGACGGAGATGTCGTAGGGCATGGTCTTGGAGCTCATGAGCACCCAGGCCTGTTTGCCCACGATGTGAAGGAGCCCCACGAAAGGCTTCTCGGAGCGCTGTACGATGGCGATGATTTCTCCGCTGCGGCGCTTGGCCTGGCCCACCTTCTCCTGCGTCACGGCCACCCGCACGATGTCTCCGTGCAGGGCGCCCCGCGTCTTGGAGGCTTTTACATAAACGTCTTCTTCCTGCCCTTCGATGCGTACGAAGGCAAATCCCTCGCGGGACATGAGCACCTTTCCCTCGAATTCGGGAATGACGCGCGCTTTCTTGTGATTCTTACGGTTGTGACTGTTCTTTCGTCTGGACATTGCGGGTGCGTATTACGGCACAAAGATACGCAAATTCTGCCGTTCCTTCAAACGGGTGCGGAAAGGGCCTGTTTCGCCCCCGACAGAGGGGCCTACCAGCTGATGGCAGGCTGCTTCAGGGCCTCGTGGAGCTGAGTGTCGTAACGGATACGGATGCGGATGCCGGCCTGCTGGAAGTAGTAGCGCACCACAATCTCCTCCTCAATGAAGGGAATGATTTCGTCTTTCTTGAGCCGCAGGAAAGTGGGCTTGTCCATGTCCAAGGACTTCTCCAAGGCGGAAAGCTCGGAAGAGACCGCCTCCGTGAGGCCGTCTTCCTCCAGCGTTTTCTTCATCTGGTCAAAGAGGGCCCGGGCCGATGAACGGTAGTCGAACTCCTTGGTGGAGGCGAAGGCCACGAAGTCTTCGTACTCGTCAAAGTGGAAGTCTTCCACGGCGGGGATGGATGCGTGCTCCTGCACATATTTGAGGGCATACTGCTCCACGATGCCGCCCAGCACCAAAGAATACGTGAGGCGGGAATAGCGGTGCGCCTTCACCTCGAAATCCGGGGTGATGCCGCCGCCGTCCCGTACCTTGCGCCCGTGGGCGGTGGTGAATTCGTGGGTGAGGGAGTCCGGGATAAAGCCCACGGAGCCGTCTTCGTTTCGGTGGGAGTAGTCGATGGCCTGGACACATCGGCCCGAAGGGGTGTAATACTTGGAAGTGGTAACCTTGAGCTGCCCGTCGTAAGGCAGGGGGCGGATGCTCTGGACCAGGCCCTTCCCGTAGGTGCGGGTGCCCACGATGGTGGCGCGGTCGTAGTCCTGCAGGGCGCCGGAAACAATCTCAGAGGCCGATGCGGAGCCGGAATCCACCAGCACCACGATGGGAATCTCCAGGTCGGCCGGATCCGTGGTGGTCTTGTACACCTGCTCCTCGGCGGCGTTCCGTCCCTTGGAGGTAACCACCACCGAGCCGCGGGGAACAAAGAGCGAAACAATGTTCACGGCTTCGTGCATGAGCCCGCCGCCGTTGCCGCGGAGGTCCAGCACCAGACGCTTCATGCCCTGGTCCTTGAGCTTGTGATAGGCATCCCGGATGTCCTGGCCCACGCCTTCGGTGAACTTCTCCAGCAGGATGTAGCCGTCTTCCCCGTTGAGCATGCCCACATATTCCACGGACGGAAGGGCGATGCGCTCCCGGACAACCGGAACATCCACGGTCTCCCCACGGAGTTTCTTCACGGTGAGGACCACCGTGGTGCCGGGTTTTCCGCGCATGCGGTCGCTGCTTTCCTGACTGGTGAGTCCGTGGGTGGAAACGCCGTCGATGGCCACCACCTCATCTCCGCATCGGATGCCGTTGCGGGCGGCGGGAGAACCTTCATAAGGCTCGTTGATAATCACGTTTCCGTTCACGTCCGGCTTGTAGATGATGGCGCCGATACCCCCGTAGGTATTGGTGAGCATCATCTGGAAGTTCTCCTGCTCTTCCTCCGGAACGTATTGCGTATAAGGGTCTAAGGAGGAAAGCATGGCGTCGATGGCCGATCGCTGGATGCGTCCCACCTCTAAGGAATCCACATAGGAACGGCTGAGTTCCTTGAGGATGGAATTGTACACCTCCACCCATTTGGCCAGGGTAAAATTCTTGGACTGGGCTTGTGCAAAGGGAGAAGCGGCCAATATGAGGGCCGCCGCGGCAACGTATAGTTTCTTTCTCATGTTCATCATTTTAACTGCGCCGTTCATCTTCAAAGAAGATGCCATCGTACAAAGTTACAAAAATATTCACTATCTTTGCGGCCGGTTAGTTAATAGTATTCTATGAAATTGGTTTTTGCAACGGGCAACCCCGGCAAGATCCGGGAAGCTGCTGAAATTCTGGGCGAGGGTTTTGAGCTCGTTACCCCCGCATCCCTTGGTATCAAGGAAGAACTCCCCGAAACGGGCAACACCCTCAGGGCCAACTCCATGCAGAAGGCCGACTATATCTACAAGAAAACGGGACTCAACTGCTTTGCCGACGATTCCGGCCTGGAAGTGGACATTCTGGGCGGTGCTCCGGGCGTGGAAACCGCCCGTTACGCCGGCCCGGAGCGGGATGCGGACGCCAACATGGACAAGCTGCTGGAAGAGATGGCCCGCCGGGAAAAGGAGGCCGCCATGGCCCGCACCAACGGCATCACCACGGCCAATGCCAACCGCAAGGCCCGCTTCCGCACCTCCGTCACCCTCATCATCGACGGGGAACATCATTTCTTCGACGGCGTGATGGAAGGGCATATCGGCTTGGACAAGAAGGGGAACGGCGGTTTCGGCTACGACCCCATCTTTATCCCCGAAGGCTATTCCAAGACCAACGCCCAGCTGGGCGAGCAAGTGAAAAATACCATTTCCCATCGTGCCAAGGCCCTCAAGGCCATGGCGGAATACCTGCATAAATAAGATGCCCGGCCGGGACACCATCGAGCTCATCGTTCTGTCCACCACGCCGGTGGGGGAAAATGCGCTGGTGGTGCATACCCTTTCCCGCGAGTGGGGACGGCGGGGGTTCCTGGTTCCATCGGCCCGGAAGGCGGGGATGGCCCGTTTCCTGCCCCTCAACATCCTGGAGGCGCAGGTGGTGGAGAACCCCAAGTCGGAGCTTTGGAGCCTGCGGAACATCACCCCGAGGGACGCCCTTTCCGGCATCCGGGACAACATTCACAAGAACACCATGAGCCTGTTCATGGCGGAAGTCCTTCTGCGTACGCTCAAGGACGGCACCTGCGAGGACGGCCTGTTTGAGTGGTGCGTGGGGAGCATCCTCACGCTCAATGCCTTGGAGAGCGACTTCTACAACTACCACATCCGCTTCCTCGTGGACTTTGCCGGTGCCCTGGGCTTCCGGCCCACCCTGCAGGACGTGGCGCCCTTTGCCGGGGAGCATCTGGCACGGCTCCGCCCTTTTGTTGAGGGCCGATTTGAAGAGTGCATGCTGCTGCCCCTGAGCGGAGAAAACCGCAACGCCCTCTGTGAGGCGCTTCTCA
The DNA here is from genome assembly GCA_905235615.1 of uncultured Bacteroidales bacterium. Classification (GTDB taxonomy): domain Bacteria; phylum Bacteroidota; class Bacteroidia; order Bacteroidales; family UBA932; genus Cryptobacteroides. The sequence continues at coordinate 4,111 of CAJOMB010000067.1, forward strand.
AATACCTTTCCTACCACACGGACAGCAACATCCAGGTGCGCTCCCTGCCCGTGCTGCGGGAACTGTACCGGTAGTTGCCGGGGGCGAAACAGGCCCTTTCCGCACCCGTTTTGTGTTTTTGGCGTGTTCCGGGGGCAAAATCAGCCCTTTCCGCACCCGTTTCATTATTGGGGAACAGGGAAAAGGGCGTCAATCTGTCTTTGCGGGAACCTGAGTACCTGGGCAATTTGTTTGTTGTTGGACGAGAGTTCTGCTTTCATCCTCCGGGCGGCTTCCATCCTTTTTTCAACAGATAACGAAGTGATGCTTCTGACACCATACCAATCAGATACGATTCTGAAGACGTCATCGTTGGGGAGGAGAATGCTTTCGCCTATCCACTTGGCGGTTTCAATATCGGATTCTTTCTTTCTGGACAGGTGCTGGAAAAACTGATTGGCCGAGATGAAAAAATCTTGAGTCCGCAGATAGTCCACAAAGCTGAGCCGGGTAATCATCCCTCCGTTGACTCGATAAGTATCGGGAAGGCCGATATTGTGGGAATGGCAAAGCTGCCTTTTTTCTTTATACGTCAGTTGGGCGTAGGGTTTTCCTTCCGAGTAGTCTGCGATGTTCGCGTTGAAGAGCAGGTGGGCACTGCCCCATCGGTAGCCTAAAGGTGTGGCGTTCCTATGCGCGACGTAAGGATTCCGGGCAACATAAAGTATCGCATTCCGAAAATGCCTGAAATCCGTAATGGGCTGTATTTGAATGTTCCAGGACCTCAGGCTCCGTCCTTTTCTGTGCAGGAATGCCATCATCTGCTTTCGTAAGCGTGTAACGAAACAGGTCACATCTGTTTGAGACCCCTCAAAGAGCAGGTGAAGGTGATTGTTCATCTGCACGTCTATCAATAGTGCAATCCGGAGATAAGCCAGGGAGATGGCAATGACATTGGTCCCTTCCTTGAAATCTTCTTCCGTTTCGAACAGTAGCCAGGGCAAGTCCTCTGATGTAACCAGGAAAAAGGGACCGCCTTCCAAAAACTTGTTTTCGCACAGACTCTCTTGTTCCCAATAGCTGTTTTTTATTTCCATGATATCATAACCGAGTGTTCAAAGGCCCGGTTTGCAAAGTAGCAAAAAGTTATCCGTGTAAAAAAGTGTTACACGGATAAAAATACAAGAGCTTGGTTTCGTGCGTTTTACGGGGGTGAAAACCCTCGATTTCGCCCCCGTTTCGTGAGAAATATGCGTTCCGGGGGCAAAATCAGCCCTTTCCGCACCCGGAGTAATTACAAATCCAGGCGGCCGCCGCGGTAGAATTCCAGCAGGGAAGTCTGGTACAGGCTCTCGTAAGTGGCCTGCAGGGCGTTGGACTGGGCTTTCACCAGACGGGAGAGGGCCTCGTTGAACTCTGTGTTGGTGGCTTTCCCGTTCTCGTACTTGGCTTTGGTGAGCTCGAAGGCATCCTGGGCCGCCGCGGTGGCCTGCAGGGTGGATTCGTGCTTGGCCTGTGCGGTCACGGCGGCGTTCCATGCCTGCTGTATTTCCTTATACAGACTGTTCTTGGCCTGTTGCAGCCGGATTTCTTGGCTGTCGTGACGGAGTTGGGCCGTGCGTACGCCGTTCCGGATGGTGAAGCGGGAGAAGATGGGGATGCTCAGGGTAAGTCCCACATACTGGCTGAAGTTGTTGCTCAGCTGGTCCCAAAAGCCGGTGGTCTTGAAAGACGTGTAGTAATTGGTTCCCAGGCCGCCGTTGAGGCTCAGGGTGGGGAAGTAGCCCGCCTTGGCAATCTGAATCTGCTTTTCCGTGCCTTTCAGGCGCAGCTCTTCTGCCCGGATAAGGGGCCTGACGCCCAGGGCCTCGGCATAGATGACATCCGGGTCAGGGAGCATTCTGCCGCTGAAATTGACCTTCGGGCGCACGATGGAGAAGCCCTCCCAGGTATGGAATTCCAGCAGCTGGGCCAGGTCTAACAGGGAGGCGCGGATATTTCCGGCCGATTGAACCAGCGTGAGCCGGCTCTGGGCCTCGGTGGCCTTCTGCTGGGACAGCTCGGCGGCCGACGCTTTTCCGTTGTCGAACAGCCCCTGGAGCCTCACCACCTGCAGGGAGTCGATGCTGAGCTGGTGCTGCGCCACCTCATGCAGCTCGTAATTATACAAAATCTGCACATAGGCCTGGGCCACTTTTACGCGGATGTCGTCCCGGGCCTTCTGCAGGTCCTTGGTGGCGGCTTCCAGGTTCAGGCGGGAGTATTCCATGTTGCGCGGGGTGGCCAGTCCGTCAAAGAGGGTCATGTTGGCCCCCACGGAGAAATTGGTGGTGGCGGAATTGCCCCACTCATAGGTGTTGTTGCCGCCGATGCCGCGGCCGAAGTTCACGTTTTCGCTGGCAGTGGCCGATGCTCCGGGCAGCCACCGCATCCGGGCCGTGTTGTTGTCCACCTCCCAGGTCTTGACTGTAATTTCTGCGGAGGCCACGGTGAGGTTCTTCTCCAAGGCCCAGTCTATGCACTCCTGCAGGTTCCAGGGGTGGGAGAGGTCCGGCAGGGAATCGGTGGGCGCCATACTTAGCGCAAGGGCTGTCAAAAGGACTTTCATGGCTTATTTGCTGTTAATGATTTGGGGACCGCGGACTTTGTCATCGGCCTTGAGGCCTTCGACAATCTCGATGGTGACGCCGTCGGAGAGGCCGGTGACCACAGGACGCTTCTCATAGCCGTTTTCTCCCTTTACATAGACGAAGGTCTTCTCTCCCTCGAACTGGATGGCGCTTTCTTCCAGCGTCATCACGTCGCGGGCTTCCTCAAGCACAATCTCTGCATTGGCGCTGTAGCCGCTGCGGATGGTGACGTCGGAGGGAACCTTCACGGAAGCCTTGATTTCGAAGAGGTTGGTGCCGCCGGATTCCTTGGCCTTCGGGGAAATGTACTCCAGGGCTGCCTCGAAGGACAGGTTCTGGAGGGCGCCCACGGTGATGCGTACCGGAAGGCCCACGGACAGGCGTCCCACCTCCGTCTCGTCAATGTTGCCGTCGAAGATGAGGTCGTCCATATTGGCCACCGTAGCAATGGTGGTGCCGTCGTTGAAGGTGTTGGACATGGTGACGGAGTTGCCCACCTTCACCGGCACGTCCAGGATGAGGCCGGAAATGGTGGAGCGGATGAGGGTGGTGCTCCCGCTCTTGTTGGAAGAGGAGACGCCGTCCCGCACAATCTCCAGGGTCTCCTTGGCGATGGCGTGCTCCTCCTGTGCCTGCCGCAGCGCCTGGGAAACCTTCTCGAAGGATTCCGCGCTCACCAGGTTCTGGTCGAAAAGCGTCTTCTCGCGGTCATAATTCACCTCCGCCTGCTTCAGGTTCACCTCCGAAAGGCGCACCCGGCTCTGGGCCGATGAAAGCTGGTTCATGTCCGGAATCACCTTGAGCTTGGCAATCACCTCGTTCTGCTGCACCGTCTCGCCGGCCTCCTTGTACATCTCCGCGATGATACCGTTGATCTGGGGCTTCACGTTCACCTCGTCCCGGGGCTGGATTTTCCCCGTCACCACGGTGCTGCGCACAATGTCTCCCCGGGAGGGAGCGAGCTCCTGATACTCCACAACCTTGGGCTGCGAGCGTTTGAAAAGATAGCCGAAGGTGCCTACAAACACCAGGGCCACCAGCACAATCATCAGAATTCTTCCAAGTTGTTTCTTTACATGTCTTTTTGATGAGACCAAAAAGATTCTTCACTTCGTTCAGAATGACAGGATTGTGTCATTCTGAGGCAGGTTTACCTGCCGAAGAATCTACTTTTTTCCCGGCCCCTACGTCATTCCCGGCCCCGACCGGGCATCCCTATTCATCCCTCATGGCATCCACAGGCTTGATCTGCATGGCGCGGGAGGCGGGCATGAGCCCGGCCACCACGCCCAGTACGGTAAGGAGCAGAGCGGCCAGCACGGCCGTCCCGAAGGGCACCTGGAAGGCGGCTTTCAGGATGCCGTCCTCCGTCATGCCCAGCTCCACCGCAGACAGGATCAGAACGCTGAACACAATCCCGGCCATTCCGGCCGCCAGGGTGAGCACGATGCTCTCGGAGATAATCTGTCCCAGTATCTGCCGGGGCGTTGCGCCGATGGCGCGGCGGATGCCAATCTCCGTAGTGCGTTCCTTCACGCTCACCATCATGATGTTGGACACGCCTATCACCCCGGCCAGCAGGGTCCCCAAGCCGATGAGCCACACAATGAAGTTGACGCCCTTGAACAGGTTGTCCACAATGCCGAAGATGAGCTGGGTGTTCATCAGGAAGAGGGCCTGCTCGTCCGTGGGGTCCAGGTAGTGGGAGCGGGCAATCACTTCCCGCACCCGCGGCGTGAGGTCGCTCATGGTAAAGCCGGGAGCGGCCGTGAAGCACAGCAGGTGGATGGTGTTGCCCAGGTTGTAGGCCTTGCGGGCCTGCATGAGCGGGATGGTGACGGCGTCCTCCGCACTTCCGTTGATGGAAATGCCGTTTCCTCCCTTCCAGTCCACGCCCACCACCGTGTAGTAGCTGCCGTCAATCCGGATGCGCTGCCCGCACGGGTCTCCGCCTTCGGGGAAAAGTTCGTTGTAAATTCGCTTGCCAATCACGCACACTTTCCGCTCCTGGGCGTTGTCTGCATCGCTGAGGTATCGGCCATACTTCAGAAGGGGCGTCTCAATCCTGGAATAGTCTGCCAGGGTGCCCTTGACCACGGCGCTGGAGGAGGTGTTCTCCTCCCGGGTGACGCTCTTGCCCCAGAGGCTCACGGTGGGGGAGACCGTCTCCAACTCCGGAATCATGTTTTTGAGCCGGGCCACGTCCGCGTATTCCAGATTCCAGCTACGGCCTTTCTTGAAGCCTTTGTAGGGTTTGCTGGTATTGTTGGCGAACACGATGCAGGTGTTCTGGGCGAAACCCTCGAAATTCTGCGTCAGGAGGTCTTTGAAGCCCTGCCCGCCGCCAATCAGCAGCATGAGCATGAAGATGCCCCAGAACACGCCGAAGCCGGTGAGGAGGCTTCGGGATTTATTCCTCAGGATGCTGTCTAAGATTTCCCGGAAAGTATCGGTGTCCATCCACTTTTTCATTCTGCTCGGAGGGCTTCAATGGGTTTCACACGGGCGGCTTTCCAGGCGGGAATAATCCCGGCCAGGGTGCCGGCGACAATCAGTACCAGAGTGGCTTCTACGGCCACATCCAGGCCCACGCTGGGGTTCACCAGCATCTGGATTTTCTCCATGCCCAAATCTACGGAATGCTGGCCGATGGTCTTGTCCATCACCTGACAGGCCATCATCCCCAGGAACATGCCCACATAACCGAAAACGGACGTGATCACGATGCTTTCCGCGATAATGAGGGAAAGGATGTTGTGGGGTTTGGCCCCGATGGCTTTCCGGATGCCGAACTCGTGGGTGCGTTCCTTCACGGTGATGAGCATGATGTTGGACACGCCCACGATGCCGCTCACCAAGGTGAGGAGGCCCAGGATCCACAGGGCGGTGCGAATCATCCGTGTGGCGGTGTTCATCTGCATATTGTCCGAATAACCGTTCCGGATCCAGATGCCGCGGGCGTCGTCCGGGGCGATGCTGTGCATGCGCCGGATGGCGCCGCCATAGTTTTCTTCAAAAGCCTTGTGGTCCTGTTGGCTGTTCACGCCTTTCAGGTTGAAGGTGATGCCTTCAATCTTGTCCGAACTGTCGTAAATGCCTTTGTATGTAGAGTAGGGAATGGGAACGGAACGGCGGAAAGAGCGCTCGTCCGTATGATAGACGCCCACCACGCGGAAGGAAATCTGGCCGATGGAAATCCACGTTCCCACCATGTCTTCCGCCTTGCCGGGCCGGAGCTCCTTGGCCTGGGCGGTGGAGATGACTGCCACTTTCCGCTTCTGGAGCACGTCCTCCGGATTGATGAAGCGCCCGGCCGCCAGCTTGAGTTTTTCCTGCTCCTGGAAGTCCGGCATCACGCCCCGGACCCATCCGTCCACCGTATTTCCGTTCAGGACCAGGGTGGCGCTGGTGGAGGGCGTGGAGACGCTGATATTCTCGATGACGTCCTTCCATTCGCTCCCCTGGGTATATTGGACGTCTTTCTGGTCCAGATAGATCCTTCGGCCTTCCTTGTAACCGGCATAGGGCTTGGAGGTACGCCAGCCTTCCACCGTCACGCTCTGGGAAATGTAGTCTTCCATGTTTCCCATGAAGGAGTTCATGAGTCCGTTGCCGGCTCCCAGCAGGGCAATCAGCAGGAAGATGCCCCAGCTTACCGCAAAGCCCGTCAGGACCGTGCGAAGCTTGTTGTTCCGCAGGGAACTCAGAATTTCATGAAGGAGCTCTCTCATTATTTGATAACAGGGCCGCCCCAGGCATCGTGCCGGGTGTTTTCTTCAATCTGGCCGATCATGCCGTCCTTGATATGGATAATCTTGTCCGTCTCGTTGGCCACGCCGCTCTCATGGGTGACCACGATGATGGTGATGCCCTCCTCCTGGTTCAGGCGCTTGAGCAGCTGCATCACCTCCACGCTGGTCTTGGAGTCCAGGGCGCCGGTGGGTTCATCGGCCAGGATAATCTGCGGATGGGTGATGAGGGCGCGGGCAATGGCCACGCGCTGCTTCTGGCCGCCGGACATCTCGTTGGGGAAATGACTGGCCCAGGGGCTGAGGCCCAGCTTTTCCAAGTATTCCATGGCCAGCTCCTGGCGCTTCTTCCGGGGGACGCCCTGGTAGTAGAGCGGCAGTTCCACGTTTTCCAACGCCGTCTTGAAGCCAATCAGGTTGAAGCTCTGGAAGATGAAGCCTATCATGCGGTTGCGATAGTCGGCCGATTGCCTTTCCGTGAGGTTCTTGATGAGCTTGCCGTCCAGGGTGTAGGTGCCGGTATCGTAGTTGTCCAGGATGCCCAGGATGTTGAGGAGAGTGGATTTTCCGGAGCCCGAGGCGCCCATGATGGACACGAATTCTCCCCGCTCGATGTGGAGGTTGATGCCTTTGAGTACGTGCAGGGGCTGCCCGTTGTTATAGGTCTTGTTGATGTCGTTGAGGTCGATGAGCGCCATTCTCGTACTGTATTAGTATTCTATTACACTGCAAAGATAAGGCGGATTTTTCAATCCGCCAAATAAATCTGCAAATATTTTGCCGTATCTCTAAGAGTCTGTTTTGAAATGATTGATATTTTTATTTAAATAGAATTTATTGAATTATTTCAAAACAGACTCTAATTATTTGCCCGGTCCAGTCCCAGTTCGGGGTGACGGGCCGCATTGGCGCGGAAGAGGAAAGCCACCACCACGGCCAGCACACAGAGGGCGGTGAACATGATTTCCACATGCACGGGCCCTTCCGCACCCGTTCCCAGCACCACGCCGGAAACCCATTTGAAAGTAAGGAGTCCCAGGTTCTGCACCCAGTTCACCAGGGCGAAAGTGGTTCCCAGCACCTTGTCCGGCACAATTTTGGGCACGGACGGCCACAGGGCCGCCGGCACCAGGGAATAGCCGAAGCCCAGGAAGACCATGGCCAGATAGCCCCAGAAGGGTACGCCTGCCGGTGCAAAGGCCAGGAGGGCATGGGCCGCCAGGGCCAGGAAAGCACCCACAATCATCCAGCGGGTTCCGTGGCCCGCCTTGTCCACCAGGATGCCGAACAGCGGGGCGAAGATGACGGTGGAGAAGGGCAGCATGGAAATCATCCAGCCGGCAGTCTGGGCCGGAATGTCAAAGCGGGGGATGAGGATGGCGCCGGCAAACTTCTTGAAGGCAATCACGCTGCTGTAGAACAGCACGCACAGCAGGGCCAGCAGCCAGAAATTCCGGTTGCCCAGTACGCTCAGAACGTCCTTTATGCGAAAAGCGTCCTCAGTGGCGGAAGAGGGGCTTGCCGGAGCATTTGCCCGTACAGGGTCGCGAAGCGACGCGG
>CAJOMB010000068.1:0-12871 GCA_905235615.1 uncultured Bacteroidales bacterium
CTGATGTTGGCGCTCTGCAGGGCATAGGCAATCTGCACCCCGAAGAAACCAAAGCTGAGATCTACCAGCTGACGGAAGGTCAAATCACGTTTCTGTGACATCGGTTGTTAGTTTAAGCGTTATAACCGACGCAAAAATAAGAAATGATTTCTTATTATAAGGTGTATCGGCCCATGTTCCCCGCTGAACGGACATTTTTTTGCGATGAACGGAAAAACTCCTTACCTTTGCCTCATGAAAATCAGGCCGATAGACGGGATTATTCATGGCTTCGCGCTCATGCACGCGGCCACCACCATCCTGTGTACGCTGTCCGGAATGCCGGACAGCATGCCCCTGACCATCCTCACCATGGCCCTGGCCGTCCTCATCTGCTACCGGGAAAACCTCACCGTGGAAATCACCGTCATGGCCCTCATCCTGGTGAATACGCTGGGCTTCATCCTGGGCAATATTGGCGCCCTGATTCCCCTGAGCGGTTTTCCGGCCATTTGGCAGCACGCCCTTTCCACCTTTGCGGTAACGGAAATCCTGGGCTGGTCCCTCTTCCTCTTCGCCCACCGTTTCGCCCCGGGCGGGGCCGCCGGCTATGAGCGGAAGCAAAACTGGTACAGGAACGCCAGCTGGCTGGTCATTGCCATCGCCATCGTGTTCGGCATCCGCCTGTATATTGAAGCCAACTATACCGGGAACCTGCTCATGGAGAACTCCGGAGCCGTCATCATCCTGGTGGTCACCACCCTCATCTGCCTCATTTTCATGGTGAACTTCGCCCTGCAGATGCAGCGGGAGGTATCGGCCCAGCGAAGCCGGCGGCATCAGGCCGAATTCAACTACATGACGCTCAAGAACCAGATTAACCCGCATTTCCTGTTCAACAGCCTCAACGTGCTGGATTCCATCATCCAAGGAGGAGGCAGCCGGGAGGAAGCCAGCGAATACGTCCAGAAGATGGCCGCCCTGTACCGCTATGTCCTCAAGCAGGAGGGAAAACGTCTGGTCCCCATGAAAGAAGAGGTGGAATTCGCCCGCACCTATCAGGAACTCATCCGCATCCGCTTCCCCGAAGGCTTGGCTTTCCGGGGCCTGTTCTCCGACGAAGACCTGTATGGCTACATGGTCCCCGGCACCCTCCAGCTGCTCATCGAGAATGCCATCAAGCACAACGCCATATCGGCCGACAACCCCTTGGTGGTGACCAGCCGGATAGAAGACGGCGCCATCGTGGTGCAGAACAACCGCATCCCCAAGCTGACACCGGTGAGTTCTACCGGAATCGGCCTCCAATATATCCGGAACCAGTACCGGGACATCGCCGGAAAGGAGATTCTGGTTCAGGAAACGGACCATTCATTCTCCGTCACCATCCCCATCCTCCACGAATCAATAGTTTAATTCAGATGAAAGCACTGGTAATCGAAGACGAGCTCCTGGCTCGCGAACACATGATCAAGCTGCTGCAGGGCAATTTCCCGGATGTGGAAGTGGTGGGCGCGGTGGGTTCCATCAAAGACACCGTGGCCTGGATAACGGAACAGCCCGCCCCGGATGTCATCTTCATGGATGTGGAACTGAGCGACGGCTCCAGCTTTGACATCTTCACCAAGGTGGAAGTTCCCTGCCCCGTGATCATGACCACCGCCTACGACCAATATGCCGTGCAGTCCTTCGAGGTGAACGCCATCGATTACCTCCTCAAGCCCATCGGCCTGCCGGAGCTGCGCCGGGCCATTTCCCGCGTCACTTCCGGCCAGGCGCGGAAGCCCTCCACCGAAACGGTGCAAAGCCTCCTGAACCACGTACACAAGGAAAAATTCCTCATCCGGATGAACAACCGGATTGTGCCGGTACGCACCTCGGACATCGCGTATTTCTACTCGGAGGACAAGAATTCCTACATCGTCACCACCGGCGGAGCGTCCTATGTGATGGACGAATCCCTGGACGCCATCGCCCAGAAACTGGACCCGGAGGCCTTCTTCCGCATCTCCCGCAGCTGCATCATCTCGGAAGGGGCCATCGACTCCGTCTCCCGCCTCATGGGCGGCCGTCAGCAGATATCCCTGCGCCACGGCTTCCCGCAGCTCACGGACCTTACCGTGTCCCGGGCCCGGGTAGATGATTTCCTTGACTGGTTAGGGCGTTAATCCAGCTTGAGCACCGCCATGAAGGCACTCTGAGGCACCTGCACGGTGCCAATCTGCCGCATGCGCTTCTTGCCTTCCTTTTGCTTTTCCAAGAGTTTGCGCTTGCGGGTGACGTCACCGCCGTAGCACTTCGCTGTCACGTCTTTACGGACTTGGCGCACCGTTTCGCGGGCGATGATTTTGGCGCCGATGGCCGCCTGCACGGCAATGTCGAACTGCTGGCGGGGAATCAGGTCCTTTAGCTTGAGGCAGATTTTTCGGCCGAAGTCGTACGCATGGTCCTCGTGGATGAGGGTGGAGAGGGCATCGGCCGGGTCTCCGTTCAGGAGGATGTCCAGCTTCACCAGCCGCGCCGGGCGGAAGTCGGTGACATGGTAATCGAAGGAAGCATAGCCCTTGGAGATGGACTTGAGCTTGTCATAAAAGTCGAAGACCACCTCGGACAGCGGCAGGTCGTAGTTCAGCTCCACGCGGTCCGTAGTGATGTAATGCTGGCCGATCAGCGTGCCCCGCTTGTCCATGCACAGTTTCATGATGGGGCCGTAAAAATCGGCCTTGGTGATAATCTGGGCGCGGATGTACGGCTCCTCGATATGGTCTATGATGGTGGCCGACGGCAGACCGGAAGGGTTGTGCACGTCCACCACTTCGCCCTTGGTAGTATATACCTTATAAGATACGTTGGGGACGGTGGTGATTACGTCCATGTTGAACTCCCGGAACAGGCGCTCCTGTACAATCTCCAGGTGCAGCAGGCCCAGGAAGCCGCAGCGGAAGCCGAAGCCCAGGGCCAGGGAGCTCTCCGGCTCATAGGTGAAGGAAGCGTCGTTGAGCTGAAACTTCTCCAGCGTGGCCCGCAGCTCCTCGAACTTGGAGGCGTCCACCGGATAGAGGCCGGCGAAGACCATCGGCTTCACTTCCTCGAAGCCCGCAATCGCCTCGCTACAAGGGTTCTCCACATGGGTGATGGTGTCGCCCACCTTCACTTCCACGGCGGCCTTGATGCCGGTGATGATATACCCCACGTCTCCGGCCTTCACCTCGCCGGTGGGGTTCAGCTTGAGTTTCAGGTTGCCCACCTCCTCGGCCTCGTACTCGTTGCCGGTAGAGAAGAACTTCACCTTGTCTCCGCTTTTGAGGCTGCCGTTCACCACCTTGAAGTAAGCGATGATGCCCCGGAACTGGTTGAAGACGGAGTCGAAGATGAGAGCCTGCAGCGGCGCGTCAGGGTTTCCCTGCGGGGCGGGAACCTTGTCCACGATGGCGTCCAGCACCGCCTGCACACCTTCTCCCGTCCGGGCCGATACCCTTAAGACATCCTCCGGCTCACAGCCCAGCAAGTCCACAATCTGGTCTGTCACCACCTCCGGCTGGGCGGAATCCATGTCTATCTTGTTCAGCACCGGAATAATCTCCAGATTATGGTCGATGGCCTGGTACAGGTTGGAAATGGTCTGCGCCTGAATACCCTGTGAGGCGTCCACCACCAGCAGCGCCCCCTCGCAGGAAGCGATGCTGCGGGACACCTCGTAGGAGAAGTCCACATGGCCGGGCGTGTCGATGAGGTTGAGCCGGTACGTCCCCCCTCCCCGCACGTAATCCATCTGGATGGCGTGGCTCTTGATGGTGATTCCCTTCTCCTTCTCCAGGTCCATGTCGTCCAGCACCTGGTTTTCCATCTCCCGCTCGCTCAGGGTACGGGTGAGTTCCAGCAGGCGGTCGGCCAGGGTGGATTTACCATGGTCGATATGGGCGATGATGCAGAAATTGCGGATATTCTTCATAGCTTGCAAAGATAAATCTTTTTTCTGGTTTTTCCGGCAGGCGCACGTTTTCCCGGCTTTTTTGTGCGCGTTGGAGTCAAAATGGAGGGAATTCCGTATCTTTGCGTGGAAAAAACGATTTATCATGACTCTGAAAGCCGCCCTTCGCTCCATGCGCCTGAGGACACTGCCCCTTTCCTGCGGCGGTGTGCTGCTGGGCATTCTCCTGGCCCTGGCCGATTGGAAGGTGGACCCCTGGGTTGCCGTCCTCATCGTGCTCACCACCGTCTGCCTGCAAATCCTCTCCAACCTCTCCAACGAACTGGGAGACGTCCTCCGCGGGACGGACACCGAGGAGCGTCAGGGCCCCCGCTACGGGCTCAACGGCGGAGAAATGACCCGGGGCGATATGCAGCGCCTCATCGGCCTGTTTGTGGGACTTTGCGTGATTTTTGGCACGCTGATGACGTGGAAAGCCTTCGGTACCCTCTTTGACCTTACCCCGCTGCTGGTGCTACTGCTGGGCGCCGCCGCCATAGCCGGTGCCATGAAATACACGCTGGGCCCCAATCCTTACGGCTACCGGGCCAGGGGAGACATCTACGTGTTCCTGTTTTTCGGCCTTGTGGCGGTGCTGGGGGCGTATTTTGTGTGTACGAAGGGCCTGGGCCTTCACTGGAAACTCCTGTTGCCGGCCTGCGGCGTGGGCTTCTTCTCCGTGGGCGTGCTCAATGTGAACAACATCCGGGACATGAAGACGGACGCCGCCAACCGTGTCACCGTGGCCATCAAACTGGGAGCCCGCAAGGCACGCATCTACCAGACGGCGCTCATCGGCCTTGGTTGGGCCTGCATGGCGGCCTACTGCCTCCTTTGCTGGCCTTCGTGGTGGCACTGGCTGTGGATGGTCACCCTTCCCTTGTATCTCAAGCATCTGCAGATAGTCTGGACCCGGGAAGACCGTGCCTTGGACCCGGCCCTGCCGCTGCTGGTGATGTGCACCTTCTCCCTCTGTCTGCTGATGGGCCTGGGCTTCTGCGTCTATTTAGGGACAAACGAAACGCTATCGTAAAAAAAATAATTTTATTGATTAGTTGATGTTTTACCTAAAATGATGAAGAATATAGGATTGTCAGCGCCGAAAATAGTTGTTCTTAAGCCAAAATGCGTAAATCGGGTCTTCCATCGAAACCGTTTTTCCGAACGTGTCGATGATATCGAGTTTTGCTAAAGCGTTTTTTGCTCTTTGCACTGTCAGGCTGTTTCGCAGATCGTATTGTTCCATCACTTTTGAAGAAGTAAGTTCTTTTTCACCTTGTACGATAGCATTCAGCAGATTTTGAAAGCGTTTGCGTAAGTGCCAGATTCAACCCGGATTGAGAGTCCACGATGGAACGGAAAGCTGCGTCTATTGTTTCGTCATCGCATTTGACCGTAGTTCTGTTCCAAACTTCTTCACAAAGCTGTTGAATGTAATATGGATTGTTGTCGACCAGGTCTACGATGCAAAGACACTGTTCCGGTGTTATGTCTTTTCCGGTATTTCTGAATCTTTGTGCAATAAACCCGGGCCAGTGTTCCCGTTTGATTTTTTCCAGGAACATTGTTTTCCCGAACTTATAAAAAGGCTTCTCTACATTGGTGAACACTTCCAGCATCATGTGCCTTCTGCTCCCGTAAAGGCAGTATGCAACGTGTTGCTGAAGCTGCCAGTGAGAACGAAGCTTTGCCTGAAATGCATCCGAATTCTTGAAGGAAGCTATTTGCTGAAATTCGTCGATGCAGACAACAATCTTAATTCCTTTTTCCACGGCTATTTTCTCGGCCAGGTCAAGGATTTCATCTTCGCTCTTCTTTATCTCGTGTAGCTGGAAGGATACACCGACAGTATTCATTGTATCACCTATGTTGATCGTCGGAGCGACTGTTGAAAGGAATCTTTTTGCATTGGCGACTATTTCGTCCAACAATGAAGCTGTGCCGCGCAAAATCTCAGTAGCCAGTTTTTGATAGAATTCTTCTTCGGTCCGGACATTGAAGATGTCAACATGGCATATTCTTAATGCCGGATCTTCTTGTATGGCACGGTTGGCTGCCATCCTGACCAGGGAACTCTTTCCCCAACGACGCGGAGATATTAGAATCGTATTGGTAAGGTTTTGAAAATCCGTTACCAGTAAGGCTGTTTCCTTTGCTCTGTCCGTAAAAAAAGGTTCGGTTGCTATTTTGCCATAGACGAAAGGCGATTCCATAATGTTTAATTTTTGTTACAAATATAAGTATTCTTTTTGTTATAACAAAAAAAGTACATGCCTGCTTGAACACAAAAAAATCCTCCTTCCTGCGGGGCGCATAAACGATGCTCTGCAGGAGAGGAGGATGATGAAGAATATAGGATTGTCTGTGCTGAAAATATCCGTGTGAGACATCCGCTTAATCGAACCTTATACAGAGGCTTGTAATACCTTTAGGTAAAACATCGATTAGTCAAAATAATTTTATTTGTTGATTTTTACGCGCACAAAAATGCAGGGAAAACGTGCGCCTAAAACTGAGGATCGTCCATTTTGGCACGGCATTGGCATGAAAGGCGCTGCATGGCAGAACTTGAAAGCATATTCAACCGGATTGTGAAGGAGTACAGCGAGCGCCTGTACTGGCACGTCCGCCGCATGGTGGGCAGCCACGAGGACGCGGACGACCTGCTGCAGGAAATCTTCCTGAAAATCTGGACGGCCCTCCCCTCTTTCCGGGGAGAAGCGCAGCTTTATACCTGGGTGTGGCGCATCGCCACCAACGAAACCCTCAATCACCTGAGAAAGGAGAAGGTTCGCGCTGCGCTGCGCTTTGCATCGGCCGATGAACTGGTGGCGCAGAAGATAGAGGGAGACCCTTATTTCAACGGCACCGCCGCCCAGCGGGAGCTCTGGAAATCGGTGGCCCGCCTGCCGGAAAAGCAGCGTCAGGTGTTTGTGATGCGCTGGTGGGACGAGCTCAGTTACGAGGAGATATCGGCCATTACCGGAACCTCGGTGGGCGCCCTCAAGGCCTCCTATCACATAGCACAGAAAAAAATTAAATTAAACCTTTCGGACTCCGAGGTGTCAAAGTAAGCAGTTATGACCAAGAAAAACGACATATCCGTCCCCGAGGGCTACTTCGAGAATCTGGAGCAAAGCCTGGGCCGCATTCCCCGGCAGGAAGTGCGTCCCACGGTACTGCAGAAGGTTTCTCCCTGGCTGGCCTACGCCGCCTCCTTGGCCATTTTGGCCACCCTGGGGAATTTCATCTTCCGGCAGTCGTCTGCAGCCCCTGCCTGGGAAGATGAGGATTGGGACTACATCTCCTATCTTTCCCGCTCCCTGGATCCGGACGGGATGATTGAGCTCAAGGAGGATGAAGAACTGACTCAGGAGGATATCATGAATTATCTCTTGGCCAGCAACATTTCAGTTGAACAGTTAGAACAGACAAACTATGAAGAAGATTATTAGTGTATTCCTTACCGTAGTCCTGGTGGGCAGCGTTGCATTTGCCCAGAACAACAAGGACCAAAAGAAAGACAAGAAAGGCGGAGACTGGAGAGAGAAAATCCGCGCGGAGCAGGTGGCCAACATCACCGCCCAGCTGGATCTTACCGAGGCCGAAGCCCAGGCCTTCTGGCCCGTGTACAACGAAGTCCAGAAACAGCGCCGCGAGGCCTTCGAGGCCAGCGCCCAGGCCTACAAGGCCCTCAATGAGGGAATCGAAGGCAATGAGGTGAACGCCCTTTTGGAGAAGTACCTGGACGCCAAGAAAGCGGCCGATGCCGTGGAGGCCGACGCCATCGCCCGATACAAGAAAGTGCTCCCCGTGAATAAAGTGGCCAAGCTCATCGTGGCCGAGGAAAATTTCCGTCACCAGCAGATTGGCAGACTGGGCGGCAATGCCGGACGCCCCGGCCCCGGCGGTCCCCGCTCCGGCAGGAACAGGTCTCAGATGCCTCCTATGGGCGACGATATGATGGACTAACGGAATTCTCCGTCCCGCAGGATGCAAGTCCTGTCACAGATTTGAGCCAGACCGGCGTCATGCGTAACAATGACCATGGTCTGGCCCAATTGTTTTCTCACATTCAAGAGCAGGGCGTGAATCTCCTCCTTGGTATGGCTGTCCAGGTTGCCGGTGGGTTCATCGGCAAAGAGGATGGCGGGATTCATGGCAAGGGCTCGGGCGATGGCCACGCGCTGCTGCTCTCCGCCGGATAGTTCCGAAGGTTTGTGCGCTGAACGGGCACCCAGCCCCACCATGTCCAGCAGCTCATCGGCCCGGACGCGGGCCCTGGCCTCCTTCTCTCCGCCAATCAGAAGCGGAATCATCACATTTTCCCTGGCCGAAAACTCCGGAAGCAGGTGATGGGCCTGAAAGACAAAGCCGATGCGGCGGTTCCGGAAGGCCGATAATTCCCCGGCCCCGAGCGAGAGCACGGACGTCCCGTCTATGACCAGCGACCCGCTGTCCGGCGTCAGGAGCGTTCCCAGGATTTGAAGGAGGGTGGATTTCCCGGCACCGGAAGCGCCCATAATGGCCACAATCTCAGCTTGAGCCACCTCAAAATCTACCCCTTTGAGTACCTCCAGGGCCCCAAAAGACTTCCGAATATTCTTGGCTTCTATTATCATTTTAACTATCTTTGCGCGTCATACAAAGATAGGAACATTCTTGCAAAAGCACAAACTCATAGCCCTGGTCCTGCTGTTTCTGTACTGGCTCTGTCCGGCGCAGATTCCCCAGCCGGAACCGGTGGGAGGGAACACCCTCTGGATGACCAAGTCCGGAGAGGAATATCTGCAACGCCTGCTGCAGGATATCGATGCGGCCCGAAGCACCATCGAAATGGAATACTACTGGTTTGATGCCGATAAAGCCGGAAAACTGGTTCAGGATGCCCTCATGAAAAAAGCGCAGGAAGGTGTAAATATCCGCATCCTGGTGGACAACTTCATCACGCCCGGCTCGCCGGAGTTTTTCTTTGACAAAATGCGCAGGAAGGGGGTGCAGGTGGCGTATGTGCACAATCTGGAAAAAATGTGCCCCGGGCAGGCCGTAGCCAGCTATTTCGGCTTCCGGGACCACCGGAAAATTGTAGTAGTGGACGGGCGTATCGCCTATACCGGCGGCATCAATTTCAACAACCAGACCATCTATGTCTGGAAAGACACGCAGGTGCGGATTGAAGGCCCTGCCGCCGGCCAGGTCCGGGCGCTCTTCGAGCAAAGTTGGGGCACGCTGGCCGACGGAACCGCCGCTCCGGATATTCCGGTGGAGCCGGTGGGAACGGCTGTCGTGCAGGCGTTGGGGTCGGTGAGCCGGGACAGCACCCTCACCCGGCTGTATGTGCAGAAGCTCCATGAATCCAAGGAGTATTTTTACCTGCAGACGCCTTACTTCGGCCCTCCGCCGGAAGTGCTGCAAGCCCTGAAAGACGCCGCCGCCCGCGGGGTGGATGTGCGCCTGCTGTTCCCGGAGAAATGCGACTGGGGCTTCATGAACGCCCTCACCGCAGACTTCATTCCGGAACTTATCGCCGCCGGCATCCGGGTGTTTGTCTATGGCGGCATATATGACCACTCCAAACTCTTTGCAACGGACGACCGGATAGCCAGTTGCGGCACCGTAAACATGGACGGCCGCAGTTTCTGTATCAACTGGGAGGACACCCTCCTGTTCTACGACAGGGAAAGCGTCCTTGCGATGAAGGAGGCCTTCCTGAGCATACAGGCGGAGTGCGCAGAAATGGATGCAAGTTACCCCCAGGCCAAGGGAATCAGCAAAGCCTGGCGGAAGTTCCTGCGGAAAATCTATCGGATTTTGTAATTTTTTTGTATCTTTGAGAGATATTCGGGGTGTGGCGCAGTTGGTTAGCGCATCTGCTTTGGGAGCAGAGGGTCGTGTGTTCGAGTCACATCACCCCGACGAAACAACTCCTTACTGACCTCTCGTTTCTTACTGGCGGGGCCAGCTATCATAATGTATGCGAGTACAAGGGGAAATTGCATAAAAACACATTTTATGGAAAAGACCTGGCGCTGGTTTGGCAAGAAGGACAAAATCACCCTTGCCATGCTCAAACAGATTGGGGTGGAAGGCATTGTCACCGCCCTGCACGACGTCCCCCTGGGCCAGGTATGGACTCGCGGGAAAATCCACGAACTCAAGGAATATATAGAGAGCTACGGCATGCGCTGGAGCGTGGTGGAGAGTCTCCCGGTAGTGGAAACCATCAAATACGGCGGTCCGGACAGGGACCGGCAAATTGAGGTGTACAAGGAATCCCTCAAGAACCTGGGCCTGGAAGGCATCCACACCATTTGCTACAACTTTATGCCCGTGCTGGACTGGGCCCGTACAGACTTGGCGCACCAGAATCCCAACGGTGCCTCCAACCTGTACTTCAACTACGCGGAGTTCGCTTACTTTGACATTTATATCCTGAAGCGTCCCGGCGCACGCGAGGAATGGGCCGCCTTCAAGTTCCCTGCGGGTGTAGGTCAGGGGCGCGACGTGCTGGCAGAGGCCGATGAACTGGCCAAGACCATGACGCCGGAAAAGGACCACAAGCTGGTAGAGAACATTGTGATTAAAACGCAGGGCTTCGTTTCCGGGAACTTCTCCGAGAACGACGCCGCTCCCGTGGAGAAATTCCGCGAATTCCTGGACTTGTACAAGGGGATTGACAAAGCCCGGCTGCGGGCCAACATGAAATACTTCCTGGAGGCCATCATGCCCACCTGTGAGGAGTACGGCATGAACATGTGCGTACACCCGGACGACCCGCCCATCGAGATTCTGGGCCTGCCGCGCATCGTGCGCACGTCAGCGGACATCCGCTGGCTCCTCAATGCCATTCCCAACAAGCACAACGGCCTCACCTTCTGCGCCGGCAGCCTGTCGGCGGGAGCCGGCAACAACGTGGTGGAAATGGCCAAGGAGTTTGCCCCGCGCACCCACTTTGTGCACCTGCGCTCCTGCCATATCTTCCCCAACGGCGACTTCACGGAGGCTTCTCACCTGGGTGGCCGCGCGGATCTGGTGGAACTGTGCCGAATCTTTGAAAAGGAAAATCCCGCCCTGCCCATGCGCGTGGACCACGGCATGACCTTCACAGACCGGCCCGGCGGCATCATGGACGAGAGCACGCACGGACACAACGCCGGCTACACGCTCCTGGGCCGTATGTTTGCCATGGGACAGGTGCAGGGAATCCTGGCCACGGTGGACCGTGAGCTGGGCATCGAGTATAAACAAGCCGGATTCTTTGACTGAAATATGAAACTGACCGATATCCTCAGTGATTCCTTCAACGCCGCGGAATGGGAAGCCAAAGGCTACCAAGTTCCCCGTTTTGACATCCGTGCCGTCCGTGAAAAAACGGCGCGGGAACCCGTCTGGGTGCATTTTGGCTGCGGTAACATCTTCCGCGCTTTTCCGGCCGCCATCCTCAACGATGCGCTGAACGCCGGGATATACGACCGGGGCGTAATTGTGGCCGGCACCTTCGACTTCGAGGTGGTGGACAAGGCCTACAAGCCTTACGACAACCTGTCCCTCTGCGTAACCCTCTGTTCCGACGGAAGCATCCGGAAGAGCGTGATTGCCAGCGTGACCGAAGCCCTCAAGGCCGATGCACAGTTCCCGGACTGGGAACGGCTGAAGACCATCTTCCGGCAACCATCCCTGCAGATGATTTCCTTCACCATCACCGAGAAGGGATACCGCTTCAACGAGGCGGATCTTGCCCGCGGGCTGAATGCCGATTTGGCGATGGGCAAGGTGACAGCCCTCCTGCTGGAACGCTACCGGGCGGGGCAGCTGCCGCTCACCCTGCAGTCCATGGACAACTGCTCCCACAACGGCGACAGGTTGAAGGCCGGCGTTTTTGCCTATGCAGAGCGCTGGGTGGCCGACGGTCTGGCCCCCAAGGGCTTCCTGGACTACCTGAACGACGAAGGCAGCATCACCTTTCCCTGGTCCATGATAGACAAGATTACCCCGCGTCCGCATCAGCAGGTGAAAGCGTTGCTGGAGGCCGACGGCTTCGAGGACAACCACTACATCGAAACGGAGAAACACAGCTTCACCGCGCCTTTCGTGAATGCCGAGGAGGTGCAGTACCTGGTGATGGAGGACCATTATACCAACGGTCATCCGCCGCTGGACTGGGGCGGCGCCCTCTATACCACCCGTGAAACCGTGGACAAGGTGGAGACTATGAAGGTGAGCACCTGCCTGAACCCGCTGCACACCGCCATGGCCCTGTACGGCTGCATGCTGGAATACACCCTAATATCGGCCGAAATGAAAGATGAGGATATCCGCGCCTTCATCCAGAAGATAGGTTATATGGAGGCTATGCCGGTGGTGGTGGACCCCGGCATCCTGAACCCATACGAGTTCATCGGCACCGTGCTCAACAAACGCCTGCCCAATCCGTTCATGCCGGATGCCCCGCAGCGCATCGCCATGGACACCAGCCAGAAACTGCCCGTCCGCTTTGGCGAAACCCTCAAAAAGTACCTCGCCCGCGGTCTGGACAAGAGCAACCTGGTGCTCATCCCGCTGGTGCTGGCCGGGTATGCCCGCTACCTCAAAGGCCTGGACGACCATGGAGAGCCCTTCTCTCCTTCCCCGGATCCGCTCTTGGAAGAGCTGCAGACTCTTGTAGCCCCGCTGGAGCTGGGTAAGCCCCAGCAGGACTGGAGCTGCCTGAAAAAACTCTACAGCCGCGCCGATATCTTTGGCGTAAACCTCTATGAGGCCGGCCTGGGAGAGCAGGTGGAAGGCATGGTAAAAGAACTCTACGAAGGCCCGGGAGCCGTTCGCAGAACCCTTCACAAATACGTTTGGGCGCGGTGACTACTCATTCCTTCGCGATAATTGGCCGCGCCTACGCCAATAGCAAGGAATAATTTTGTATCTTTG
>CAJOMB010000068.1:12889-17054 GCA_905235615.1 uncultured Bacteroidales bacterium
ATGTATCTTCTTGGTTACGATATCGGCAGTTCATCGGTGAAGGCTTCACTGGTGGACGCACAGAGTGGGAAATGCGTTGCATCGGCCTTCTACCCCAAGACGGAGGCTCCCATTATTGCCAAACAGGCCGGCTGGGCCGAACAGGACCCGGCCATGTGGGTGGGCAATCTGAAACTGGCCACGCAGGATGTGCTGCATCAGGTCAAAGAGATGAATCCGAAGGATATCAAGGCCATCGGCATTTCTTATCAGATGCACGGGCTGGTGTGTGTGGACAAGGACATGAATGTCCTCCGGCCCTCCATCATCTGGTGCGACTCCCGCGCCGTCCCCTATGGGAACAGTGCTTTTGAAGCCTTGGGAAAAGATTTCTGCCTGGACCATCTGCTGAACTCTCCCGGCAATTTCACCGCCGCCAAACTGGCCTGGGTGAAACAGAACGAGCCGGAAGTGTATGAGCGCATCTGGAAGGTGATGCTGCCCGGAGACTACATTGCCATGCGGCTTACCGGCAGCGTCTGCACCACCGTGAGCGGTCTGTCCGAGGGCATTTTCTGGGATTTCCGGAAGAATGCGCCCTGCAAGGAACTGCTGGACTATTTTGGCTTTGACCCCACCGTCCTGGCCCCGGTGAAACCCACCTTCGGCATCCAGGGAACCCTTACCCGCGAAGCGGCCCGGTCCTTAGGGCTCGCAGAAGGCACCCCCGTTACTTACCGGGCCGGAGACCAGCCCAACAACGCACTGAGCCTGAACGTCTTCAACCCCGGAGAGATTGCCTCCACGGCCGGCACGTCCGGCGTGGTGTACGGGGTGATCGGCCAGGTTTCCCATGACCCGGCCTCCCGCGTGAATTCCTTCGCGCATGTGAACCATACGGCGCAGGATCCCCGCTTGGGCGTGCTTCTGTGCATCAACGGAACGGGCATCCTCAACTTCTGGATTCGCCGCAACGTGGCCCCGGAGGGCATCTCCTATGCAGAGATGAACGAACTGGCCGCCCAGGTGCCCATCGGCTCGGACGGGGTGAGCATCCTCCCCTTCGGAAACGGGGCGGAGCGTATGCTGGAAAACAAGGACACCGGCTGCAGCATCCACGGCGTGCAGTTCACCCGTCACGGGAAGGCCCACCTCATGCGGGCGGCCCAGGAGGGCATCGTGTTCTCCTTCCAGTACGGCATAGAGATTATGGAGCAGATGGGCCTGAAGGTGGACAAAATCCACGCGGGCGCCGCCAACATGTTCCTGAGCCCCCTCTTCCGGAACACGCTTTCCGGCATCTCCGGCGCCGTCATCGAGCTGTACAACACGGACGGCTCCGTGGGCGCCGCCAAGGGTGCGGGCATGGGCGCAGGCATCTATAAATCGGCCCAGGAGGCCTTCTCCACCCTGGAGCGTCTGTCCGTCATTACCCCGGACCACCAGGATGAGTACCGCGAGGCCTACGAGCGTTGGAAGTCCCACCTGTCATTCTGAACGAACACCTGTCATTCTGAACGAACACCTGTCATTCTGAACGAAGTGAAGAATCTGAATATCAAACACTATAAACTATGACAAAAGAGTATTTCCCCACCATTGGAAAGATTCCCTTCGAGGGCCTTCCACTACTATGACGCAGGTCGCGTAGTCATGGGCAAGCCCATGAAGGAATGGCTTAAATTCGCCATGGCCTGGTGGCACACGCTGGGTCAGGCATCGGCCGATCCCTTCGGCGGACAAACCCGCAGCTATGCCTGGGACGAAGGCGAATGCCCCTACTGCCGCGCCAAGGCCAAGGCCGATGCCGGCTTCGAGATTATGCAGAAACTGGGCATCGAGTACTTCTGCTTCCACGACATCGACCTGGTGGAAGACTGCGAAGACATTGCCGAGTACGAAGCCCGCATGAAGGACATCACGGACTATCTTCTGGAAAAGATGAAGGAGACCGGTATCAAGAACCTCTGGGGTACGGCCAACGTCTTCGGAAACAAGCGCTACATGAACGGCGCCGCCACCAATCCGCAGTTTGACATTGTGGCCCGCGCCGCCGTCCAGATCAAGAACGCCTTAGATGCCACCATCAAGCTGGGAGGCTCCAATTATGTGTTCTGGGGTGGCCGTGAGGGCTATTACAGCCTCCTGAACACCCAGATGCAGCGGGAGAAGGACCACCTGGCCAAGATGCTCACCGCCGCCCGCGACTATGCCCGCGCCAAGGGCTTCAAGGGCACGTTTTTGATTGAGCCCAAGCCCATGGAGCCCACCAAGCACCAGTACGACGTAGATACGGAGACCGTGATCGGCTTCCTGCGGGCCAACGGCCTGGACAAGGACTTCAAGGTGAACATCGAGGTGAACCATGCCACCCTGGCCGGCCACACCTTCGAGCACGAACTCACCGTAGCCCGTGAGAACGGCTTCCTCGGCAGCATCGACGCCAACCGCGGAGACGCACAGAACGGCTGGGACACGGACCAGTTCCCGGTGGACGCCTACGAACTCACGCAGGCCATGATGCAGATTCTGCTGAACGGCGGCTTCGGCAACGGCGGCACCAACTTTGACGCCAAGCTGCGCCGCTCCTCCACAGACCCGGAGGACATTTTCATCGCCCACATCAGCGCCATGGACGCCATGGCACACGCCCTGCTCAACGCCGCCGCCGTGCTGGAAGAGAGCCCGCTCCCGAAGATGGTGAAAGAGCGCTATGCCAGCTTTGACAGCGGTCTGGGCAAGAAGTTCGAGGAAGGCAAGGCCACCCTGGAAGAGCTGTACGACTATGCCAAGGGCAGCGCCGCTCCCGTGGCCGCTTCCGGCAAGCAGGAACTCTACGAAACCATCCTGAACCTCTACGCTAAGTAATGGCAGACTATAAACACAAAGGCAGCCCCGCTTACCTCTTCGGCATCGTTCTGGTGGCGGTGATAGGCGGGCTGCTCTTCGGATATGACACGGCTGTCATTTCCGGCGCAGAGAAGGGCCTGCAGGCGTTTTTCCAAAGCGCCACAGACTTCAACTACACAGATGCGCTGCATGGATTCACTACCTCCAGCGCCCTGATTGGCTGCATTATCGGCGCCTTCCTCTCCGGCTTCCTGGCTTCCCGCCTGGGCCGGAAAAGGAGCCTTTTCGTGGCCGGTATCCTCTTTTTCCTGAGCGCCTTGGGCTCTTACGACCCGGAGTTCCTCTTTTTTGAGAAGGGTGTGGCCACAAGGGGCCTTCTGATGGCCTTCAACGGCTACCGCATCCTGGGCGGAATAGGCGTGGGACTGGCATCGGCCCTGTGCCCCATGTACATCGCGGAGATTGCCCCGGCCTCCAAGCGCGGCAAGCTGGTGAGCTGGAACCAGTTCGCCATTATCTTCGGCCAGCTGGTGGTGTACTTCGTGAACTTCCTCATTATCCGCAGCCATGCCTCCGACCCCGACGTAGTGGCCTGGACCAACGCCGTGGGCTGGAGAGTGATGTTCGTGTCCGAGGCCGTGCCCGCCGGGCTGTTTGCCCTGCTCATTCTGCTGGTACCGGAGACGCCGCGTTATCTCACCATGCACGGGCAGGCTCCCAAGGCCCTTGCCGTCCTCACCAAGATCAACGGCGAGGAGCGTGCGGGCGAGATTCTTCTGGAAATCAAGTCCACCGTGCAGCAGGACAGCCATCAGCATCGGGAAAAACTCTTCGCTTATGGCTTCTTAGTGGTGTTCATCGGCTGCATGCTGTCCGTGTTCCAGCAGATTATCGGCATCAATGCCGTGCTGTACTTCGCCCCCCGCATCTTTGAATCCATGGGCGTGAGCAACAACATGCTCTTCACGGTGATCATGGGCATCATCAACATCTCCTTCACGCTGGTGGCCGTATTCACGGTGGAGAAACTGGGCCGGAAACCCCTTCTCATCACCGGCTCCTTGGGTATGGCGGTGGGCGCCTTGGGTGTAGCCCTGAGCAATGTGACAACGCTCCCCGCCCTGGTTCCCGTGATCAGCATCATGCTGTACAGCGCCTGCTTCATGTTCAGCTGGGGCCCCATCTGCTGGGTATATATTGCCGAGCTGTTCCCCAACACCATCCGCAGCCAGGCAACGGCCTGGGCCGTGGCCTTCCAGTGGATCTTCAACTTTATCGTGAGCTCCACCTTCGTGCCCATGTACAACTGGAGTCCCTTCTTCGCCTATGCCCTGTA
>CAJOMB010000069.1 GCA_905235615.1 uncultured Bacteroidales bacterium
GTGGGAAGAGAAGGCCAAGGACCTCGCCGCCCGCTTTATCA
Source organism: uncultured Bacteroidales bacterium (assembly GCA_905235615.1). Lineage (GTDB taxonomy): Bacteria > Bacteroidota > Bacteroidia > Bacteroidales > UBA932 > Cryptobacteroides. The sequence goes on from CAJOMB010000069.1 coordinate 42, forward strand.
AGAACTTCCACAAGTACGAAAGCAACCGCGCCGGCAAGGCCCTCGTCAAGGCCGGTCCTAAGCTGTAATCGTGAGCCCGTCGAATGCGGGCTGTACAATAGAATTTATCTTACGTTCTGCGCAGATCTCCCTGAGTTCTGCGCAGAATTTTTCGTGGCGGGGGAAGGCGTGGGAAAGGTGGGTGAGCCAGGTGTGTTCAGCGCCGATGCGTCCGGCAAGGGCGACGGCTTCGTCCAGGGAGAAGTGGGAATGGTGGGGATGATAGCTCACCGTATTGAGGGTGAGGTGTTTGAGGCCTTTCAGCTTGGCAAATTCGCTTTCCGGCAGTTCGCTCATGTCGGTGATGTAGGCAATGTCTCCGAAGCGGAAGCCCAGCACGGGCATCTGATCGTGGTAGCCGCGGATGGGGATGATATCGGCCCCGTCGTGGGAGGCTTCGCGGACGGCGTTGTCGGAAGGAAGCAGACTGCCGTCGGCCTGCCGGTAAAAATACCCCTTGTCATGCACCCACTCCAATTCTCCCTTGCCGTGGAGGGCTTCCACGCGGAAAGGGCGCTCGTCAATGAGGTGGATGTGCCATTCGGGTGCGCCCGGGTATTTGTGCTCCGCAAAGGCGTAGGCATAGTCGTTCCGGAGGGTTTTCAGAACCCTTTCCTCGCAGTAAATCTCCGCCGCCTGGCGGTCTATGTAATTGAAGGAGCGGACGTCGTCCAAGCCCCCCGTATGGTCTTTGTGGTTGTGGGTAAGGAGGATGGCGTCCAAATGGCGCACGTCATGGGCCAGCATCTGTGAACGGAAGTCCGGCCCGGCATCTACCAGAATGGTCATGCCCTTGTATTCCACCAGGGCCGACGAGCGGTAGCGCTTGTCTTTGCTGTCGGCCGATTGGCATACTTCGCACTGGCATCCGATGATGGGAACGCCCTGCGAAGTGCCCGTGCCCAGGAAGGTAAGCCGTGTCATAGTATGATATCCTCCAAGGTGTTGATGCGGGCGGGGTCATAAGGCCGTTCCACCCGGATATAATTGCCGGTGTAGCCGCCCATGAGGCCGCCTTTGACAGAACTTTCCCACAGCACCGTTTCCTTCAGTCCCTTGTGGGCTTCCACAAAGTCTTGGTGCAGCTCTTCGCAGAGGGCTTCCATGCGGGCCACCCGCTCGGTCTTTACGCTGTCCTGCACCTGGTCGGGCCATTCTGCGGCCCTTGTTCCCGGCCGACGGGAGTAGGGGAATACGTGAATGAAGGCCGGCCGGATGTGGTCTTTGAGGAAGTTATAGGTTTCCAGGAACAGTTCTTCCGTCTCTCCGGGAAGGCCCACGATGACGTCGATGCCGAAGAAGACCTTGGGCTCGCCGGGCCGTTCCAGCGCCTGCCGGATGTAATCGATGCGGGAGGCGAAGAGGGCGGTGTCATACCTTCGGCCCACTCGCCTCAGGAGGGTGTCGCTGCCGCTCTGGAGCGGAATGTGGAAATGTCGCTGGAATTTGGTGCCGGAGGCAATCCAGTCCACGATTCCCGGTGTAATCAGATTGGGTTCGATGGAAGAAATCCGGTAGCGCTCAATGCCCTCCACCCCGTTCAGTGCCTTCAGCAGGTCCAGGAAAGACTCGCCGGTGGTCCGGCCGAAGTCTCCGGTATTCACGCCCGTGAGCACCACTTCCTTCACGCCTTCCGCCGCAATGTGCTCTGCCATCTTCACCACTTCGCAGATGGCCAGGTTCCGGCTCCGGCCCCGGGCATACGGTACAGTGCAATAGGCGCAGAAATTGTCGCAGCCGTCCTGCACCTTCAGGAAGCTTCGTGTACGTTCCTCGCCGGAGGAGTATGCCCCGAAGGTCGTAACAGATTCTTCGCTGCGCTCAGAATGACAGATTGTGCCGACAATCCGTGATTTTTCATTGGCGCCGAAGACCTTCCAGACGCCGTCTATGGACAGAAGCTGGTCTTTGCGGAGCTCCGCGTAACAGCCGGTGACTACGATGCGGGCATCGGGGGCGGTTTTGTGGGCCCGGCGAATCAGGTTCCGGGACTTCTTTTCGGCCGTTTCGGTGACGGCGCAGGTGTTCACCAAATAGACATCGGCCTGCTCCGTCCAGGGAACTATCGTCCAGCCGACGGCGAGGAAACCTCGCTCATAGGTGGCGGTCTCCGCATAATTGAGCTTGCAGCCCAGGGTGGTGAAAGCTATTTTCATAGATTCTTCGCTTCGCTCAGAATGACAAATGTTCGCTCAGAATGACAAATACACAGGGGCGCTTGCCGATGGTGACGGGCTTTTCCTTCCACCGGGCCACCGTGCGGGTTTGGATAAACTGGTCCGGGCAGGTGATGTTGGCGGCAATGCACAGACGCGTGTTGCCGTTCAAGACGTCCAGTATATCGGCCAGGAGGGAATCGTTGCGGTAGGGCGTCTCGATAAGAATCTGCGTCTGGTGTTGGGCCGATGAACGTTTCTCCAGCGTGCGGAGCGCCGCCCTCCGCTCCTCCGTCTTGGCGGGGATGTAGCCCACGAAGGCGAAGGACTGCCCGTTGAGGCCGGAGGCCATGAGGGCCAGCATCAGGGACGAAGGTCCCACCAAGGGAATCACCTCGATGCCATGCCGATGGCAAAGGGCTACCAGCAGGGCACCCGGATCGGCCACGGCGGGAAGGCCCGCCTCGGAGAGCAGACCTACATTCCGGCCGCCGTCGAACAGGCGGGCGAAGGCTTCCACATCGGGCGGCTTGGTGTGCTCGTTGAGCTCGTGGAACTCCAGGGTGTCTATTTTCCCCTTGAGACCGGCGGCGGATAGGAAGCGCCGGGCCGTCCGGAGTTCCTCCACCACGAAGCAGCTGAGGGTGGGAATCACTTCCAGCACGGAGGAGGGAAGCACCTGCGCGGGGTCTCCCTCCCCTAAGGGAGTGGGGATGAGATAGAGTTTACCGGGATTCATCGATATGGGCTTTTCCTTGGGTGTCAATTTGTAATACAACATTGTTGACTGGCCTCAGGGCCGTTTCCCGGGCATATTCTTCCCGAGCGGCCCGGGAGCTGAAGAGATAGCGGAACAGCTCCTGGAAGCTGTTGAAGTCCAGCTGGTAGGAGAAACCGCCGCCGTTGCGCTGGCTGTTGTCGAGGAAGGCGGAGAGCTGGTCGGCCGATCGGCTGAAGCCCTTCAGGCGCAGGGAACCGCTGCGATTCAGCTTTACTTCGATGTTGATGTCTCCCGCCACCTCGTTGGTGGTGATGCCGGAGAGCATCTGGCGGTTGCCCACCGTGCCGTTCACGATAACCCGGTTGTTGAACAGCTGGGTGCTCAGGGCCACGTCAAAGAGGTTTCCGCCGGCCTGGGTGGCCTTGTAGTTCAGGCCCAGGTCCAAGGGAATGTTCAGTTTCTGGAAAATGTTGTTAAGCTGGCCGGACATGATACTGGACACGTTGGAGAACAGCACGTCTCCGCCGCCCACGCTGATTCCGGACTCTTCCGAAGGGAGGAAGTTGCCGGCCACCAGCAGGTAGATGAACTGCTTCTGAATTTTGTCCTCTGTATTGAAGGCCGCCTCCACCTGGGCCTGTACGGTGGGGTTCAGGTCCGGGATGTCCACGGAGAAGCCCAGCTCCGGATTCCGGAGCTTGCCTGATATGTGGATGCCGCAGTTCACCGTCCGGCGGGTAGTGGCGCTTTCATCGGCCGTGAGGTTGTACAGGCTGGCCTTGGTGACGTACAGGCCGTTTACGTTGAGGTCTGTATTCATCACTTCTCCGTTGAAGCGGACGGAACTGCCGTCCTGAATCACGAAGTCCCGGCTCACCAGGTTCATGGCGGAGAAGTGGAAGTTGCCGGAGGTGAGGGTATAGTCTCCGTTCAGGGTGAAGACTCCCTGACGGGCCCGGCTTTCGATGTCTATGGTGCCCCGGCCCACACCGCTCAGGGAACTCTCATTGTCCACGTCAATGTACGCCTGAGCCTCGGGAGTGGCATGGACGCGGAGCTTTACAATCAGGTCCGCTTCCTGTTTCTGCTCCTTGGGGCGGCTCATCAGCAGGGTGTAAGGGTCCTGCTCCTGGAGCGAGGCGGGGTCCTTGAAGGTGAGGAACTCCCGCGATTTCTCCCCGGTAGAGGAGCCTAACGGGATGTGGATGTCTCCCTGCCGGGTGGTGGCCTCGATGTCCAGCAGCAGCTGCGAGGTAATGGTCCCCGTCACGTTCACCTTTCCGTCGCCGTACAGGTTTCCGTAAAAGCTGCTTTCCGGGGCGGGTGCCATGTTGAGTACGTGCATGTCACGGAAGTCCACGTGCACGTCCACGCCGAAGTTCGTGAAGTCGTTGAAGAGGAAACTTCCCTCCACCTTGCCGCTGCCGCTCTCTCCGTCCTCTATGGTAAGGGAGGTGAAATGCAGGCCCTCGTTGTCCAGGGCCAGGCCTCCGTTGAGTTGGTAAGGAACCTGGGTGAAGTCCAGCACTATCTGTCCGTTTTGCACTTGGAGGTCCTTGCTGCTTGCATGAAGGTCTCCGAATCGGCCGTCCAGGTTCACCTCTCCGCTCAGTTCTCCCATGAACTCGGAGAACAGGCCTTCCAGGAAGGGCTGGGCATATTGGAGGTCGGCCTTGTCCAACAGAGCCCGTACCCCCACTTCGTCGGTGGAGGGGTTCACGAAGGCATCGGCCTGCAGGGTGCTCTGGCCATTCAGGTCATTGCTGACAGACGCTATGTACCGGCCGCTTTCCGCGTCCCACCGGCTGTCGATCTGCAATACGCCCACCGGCTTGCCGGAGACGTAGGTGGAATCGGCCCGGATGGAGGCGATAAGGCCGGGCGTGGGTTGCAGAGGGGAGATGAGGGTGGCCTGTCCCGTGGAGAAACCGGCCAGCCTGGGCACTCCGCCCGTGAAGTTGTTCACGAGGGCCAGGTCAAACTGGTTCATGCTCACCCTCAGGGTGTCCGTCCGTTCTCCGCTGAGACCGCCGTCTATGAGGATGGACTGGCGTCCGTGCTGCACCGTCAGCTGTTCCACGCTCACCTCGCCCTTCCGGTAGCGGATATCCCCGGAATGCAGGTCCCAGGTCTTTCCGTCAAAAGTGAAGGCCGACGGCAGCACCCTTCCCAGCATGGTCAGGGCGTTGTCTTCCCGCAGGAGGTCCACCCTGGCGGCCAGGTTGGCTTTCCGCATGTCTTCGGCCGGGTTGTCGAAGAGGTAACGAAGGTCTATGTGGTTGTCGTCGGCCTGGATATCGATGCGGTTGTCCTTCAGCTGCATGTCTCCCAGCTCTACGATGCCGCCCGTGAGGGAGGCCGTGACGGCGCTTCCTTTGTTGTCCAAGGCCAGCTTGAGGTCTTTGATATAGCGGTTGTAAAGGGCCAGGCGGCCGGAGTTCAGGGTGGTTTCCAGTTCCCCGTCCTCGCTGATGCTGATGCGGGCCTGTGTCTTGTTCTCCACATACAGGCCGGGCTTGAGGAAGGTGAGGATGTCCTGCGCCTGAAGGATGCTCAGGTCCAGCACGTAGCGGGAAGAGGTAGGGGCGGGTTCCACGTGCTCTCCTACGAGGGCGGGCAGCTCCGTGGAAACAATCCTTTCCTTGAGGTCGTTTACAAAACGGAGGATGGACTCCGTGCCCTCGAAACGGGCGGTGAGGAAGGGGGAATCGGCCTCCATGTTATGTATGTCTCCGTTCCGACGGGTGTTGAGCTGCAGGTCTCCGGGCTTCCTGGTCCCCTCTGCGCTCATGAGCGTGAGGTCCTTGAGCCGGACCACGCCGTCCAGGTCGTCGTTCTCTTTCTTCGTGAGGTCGGACTCTACCCGGAAGCTCAGGGCCGCCAATTTCCGGGGATCCAGGTGGATGGCGGAGAGGTTGGCATGCTGCATGTCCAGATTGAAGCGGAAGAGCTGCTCCTTCTGCTCTCCCAGATCCACCCTTCCGTCAAAGCTGAAATGCAGGTTGGGGTCTTCGGAGACCAGCTGGCCGTCAAAGTTTTCTCCGATATAGGTGAATTGGGCCGATATCCCGGAATAGTCATATCCCAGGGCCTGCAGGCGGCTCACCCGGAGGGTGTCCATCTTTACGTCCATCCCCCCGCGGTCCTTGAAGACCGCGTCTAAGCGCGTACGCATGGAAAGGGGCCCCAGGGCCTCCACTCCCAGCACCTTTCCCAGGTGGAGGTCGCTTGTGACAAGGTTTCCGCCAAGCTCCATGTCCTGCACTTCGCTTATGACGTTTTTCAGGTATACATCGGCCACAACGTCGCCTATCCCGGAGGTGAAGGCCCCCTGGATGTTGAGGGCGTTCATGGGGCCTTCCAGCCGGCCCGCGAAGTTCAGGCGTTCCCCGGGGGCGAAGCGGGAGAGGTCCAGCTTGGAGGTGGGTGCCCAGGTCTCCACGAAACGTCCCAGCCCCTTGAGGTCGAAGGAGGCCTCGCGGATGTCTAAGGAGAAGGTGCTCTCTTCCACGTTGGCAATGTCCCGGATGCGGCCGCTGGTAAAGACGCGCACGTCGTTGTCCATGTCTTCCACCAGGACATTCTCCAGTCCCAGACTGTTCACCGTGCCCCTGACCTTCCCTTTCAGGAAGCCGCGGAAACGGATGTCCTTGAGGCCGGCGAAGTGGGAGAGGGTTCCGGCCATGTCCAACCAGGAGCCGTCCTTTATGACGCCGTCCAGCACAATGCGGTCGATGAATTCCGCATAGTCGTAAATGGGCCCTTCCATGGCAAAATACTCCATGTTCACGGAACTGAAGCCGTCGTTTATCCGTACGTCCTCAAGATATACCAGGCCTTCTCCCACCTTTACGCTGCGGGCCGATACTTCCTGTCCGTGGAAGCCGGTTTCCTGCTCCGTCAGGCTTAGCTTGACATTTTCCGCCGTAATGTGGTTGTCCGCTATCCGGAGGTTGTGGATATGGCCTTCATCCAGGACGGTCTTGAGATTGTTCCAGTCTATGACGCCTTCTTCCACGGGGGCTTCGGCATTCATTTCCAGCGCCGGAATGTTCACCATCTTGAACCCTACGTTCTCTATCTCTACCTGTCTGGCGCTAAGGATATTGCCCCACTGATAGACCGGTTCTTCCTCTTTCCCGGATTCCAGCCGGAAGATGCGCTCCAGGTTGGTGACGGGTTTGTCCGGCCTTCCGGGGGCAGGTTCCGTGATCAGGTTGAAGCCGCCTCCCTGCAGCCTCAAGCGGCTGATATGCGCCTCCTTTCCGGTAAGAAGCCCCCTCAGCGTGAATTTTACGGCAAGGTTCTGCACATACAGGAGGGTGTCCATGCCGGGGGCGCGGGGCTCCTTGTCCAGCACCAGCAAATCTTCTATCAGGAGGGCTTCAAAAGGGCGGATGGAGATATTCCCCAGCGTGATTTCCGCGTCCGTGTTTTCCTGGAGGGAGGCGAAAATCCGTTTGCCGACAGCCGTCTGCACCGCCGGGGACTGGATGGCCACCAGTCCCGCCAGCAGCAGAACCACCAGCAGTCCCAATATCCAGGCGGCTATTTTTACACCACGGCGCATAATTCCACAAATTTAAAATTTATTTAAGTTTCGCCTTTGCGAAACACCTTATTTCGGAGGCCTTTGGCCGACAGCCTTTTCCCTCACCGGGGGAGGGAAAACGGGAAAAGGGAGGGGTAGCGTAAGCATTTTTATTTATACTCCCACGTTACCCTCTCCACCAAACCTCCTCCCCTCGGGGAAGGAGGCTTGCCATCGCCCTTGCAGGGCTCCAAGTTGGGTATCTTTCGCACTTGCGAAAGATGGGCAAATTTAGCAATAATTTTGTATCTTTGCACGCATTTATCAAGCACGATATGGCCGATTTTATTCTGGGTATTGAATCCTCCTGCGACGACACTTCCGCTCCTGCGGGACGGTGTGTTGCTGTCCAATGTAATTGCCTCGCAGCAGGTACACAAGGACTTTGGCGGCGTGGTGCCGGAACTGGCCTCCCGCGCACATGAGCAGAACATCGTTCCCGTGGTGTCGGAAGCGCTCCGCCGGGCCGGTGTGAGCGCTTCCGAACTGAGTGCCATCGCCTTCACCCGCGGTCCGGGCCTGCTGGGTTCGCTGCTGGTGGGAACGTCCTTTGCCAAGGCGCTTTCCCTGTCCTTGGACATTCCCATGGTGATGGTGAATCACCTGCAGGGGCATATCCTGGCCGGTTTCGTGCGGCAGGAAGGCGTTCCGGTGCGGGAACCTTCCTTTCCTTATCTCTGCCTGCTGGTATCCGGCGGCAATTCGCAGATTGTGAAGGTGAGCAGTCCCCTGGAATATGAAATCCTGGGCCAGACCATCGACGATGCCGTGGGGGAGGCCTTTGACAAATGTTCCAAGATGCTGGGCCTGGGTTACCCCGGCGGCCCGGTGATTGACCGCCTGGCCAAGTTGGGAGACCCGGAGCGCTTCCATTTTGCCAAGCCCAACATTCCGGGCCTGGATTACAGCTTCTCCGGCATCAAGACCTCCCTGCTGTATTTTGTGCGGGACCAGATGGCCTTGGACCCCAACTTTCTGGAAAACAACAAGGAAGACCTCTGCGCCAGTTTCCAGAAGACGCTCATCGACATTCTCATGGGGAAGCTTATCCGTGCCGCCAAAGAAAGCGGAATTCGGGAAATCACCATCGGCGGCGGCGTAAGTGCCAACAGCGGTCTTCGGGCGCGTATTGTGGCGGAAGGGGAGAAGCGGCATTGGAACACCTATCTCCCGGAATTCAAGTTCACCACGGACAACGCCGCCATGATAGCGGTGGCCGGCTGGTTCCAGTACAAGGCCGGGGTTCGCACACCCTTGGACGTGGCTCCCGTCTCCCGTCTATCGGATTTTTAGCACATTTGGGCGCAGTTGATGCCGTCCAAGGCCGATGACACGATGCCACCGGCATAACCGGCGCCTTCCCCGCAGGGGTAGAGGCCGGGCACGTCCACGTGCTCCAGGGTTTCGGGATGGCGCGGCAGGCGGATGGGGGAGGAGGTGCGGGATTCCACGCCCAACAGAAGGGCGTCGTTGGTGTAATATCCGTGCATGGAGCGGTCCACCTGCGGGAAGGCCCTCCTCAGGCGCAGGGCCACATGCTCCGGCAGCAGCTCATGCAGCGGGGCCGATATAACCCCCGGATGATAGGAGGTCTTGGGCAAATCGGCCGATACAATGCCCCGGCAGAAGTCTTTCATCCTTTGGCCGGGGGCGGTGAAGGGATGACGGGCGCCGTGCTCCCGGGCGTAGCGGTACATGGCGCGTTCCACGTCCCGCTGGAAGTCCATGAGGGCGAAGGGTCCCTGATACTGCGCCGGCTGGTCTCCGGGCTCAATCTGCACCACCACGCCGGCATTGGCCCATTTGGAGTTGCGGGCGGCGTTGGACATGCCGTTGAGCACCACGGTCTCCTCCTCGGTGGAAGAGGGTACCAGAATGCCTCCGGGGCACATGCAGAAGGAGAAGACGCCGCGTCCTTCCTGCTGCTGCACGAAGGAATACTCGGCCGTGGGCATGAAGGGCTGGTACTTGCCGTGATAGCGGATCTGGTTGATCTGCCACTGGGGATGCTCCACGCGGACGCCCAAGGCGAAGCCCTTGGCTTCCAGCGTCCAGCCCTTGCGCTGGAACAGCTCGTAGATGTCCCTGGCGGAGTGGCCCGTGGCCAGGATGACTTTATCGGCCTGGTATACGGCACCATCGGCACAACGCAATGTAAACTTCGTCATGCCCGGCTCTTTCGTCATGCCCGGCGCCGACCGGGCATCTATGTCCGTGACCCTGGCGTCAAAGTGATACTCTCCGCCGTGGCGCTCGATGCACTGGCGGATGTTTTTCACTATTTCCGGCAGACGGTCGGTGCCTATGTGGGGATGGGCGTCGATGAGGATGTCCTCGCTGGCGCCGAAGGCCACCAGCTGGTGCAGCACTTCGCGGATGTCTCCGCGTTTGGAGGAGCGGGTATAGAGTTTTCCGTCAGAGAAGGCGCCCGCTCCGCCCTCGCCGTAGCAGTAGTTGGAATCCGGATTCAAAGCCCCCTCCGTGGAAAGTTTGGCCATGTCCACCTTCCGGCGTTCCACGTCCTTCCCGCGCTCCAGCACAATGGGCCTGAGGCCTTTCTGGAGCAGTTTGAGGGCGGCGAACAGGCCGGCCGGTCCGGCGCCCACCACAATGACGGCGGGGGCGTCGTGGACATCCCGGTAAGGTGCAACCCGGTAGGGCTCGTAAGGCTCGCCTATACGGCAGGCCTGCACACGGTAGCGGTACAGGATGTCCTGCCGGGCGTCGATGCTGCGGCGCACCACTTCCACGTGGCCCAGCTTATCGGCCTTTACGCCCAAGGCCTTGGCGGCCGCCTCATTCAGCTGGGCAGCCGTCAGTTCCTTCCCTATCTTCCAGGCTATCTCGAATTCTTTCATTTATGGGCCAGGGCGAAGTCATACGCCCCCACGGAGATGGCGGTGGAGGTGCCAATCTTGTCTATAGTGATGCCAATTCGCTTCTGGGGGTCGTAGGTGACGGTTTTGTCGGTGCCGTAAACCTTGAGCTCGCGGGCCTCGCCCTTGGCAAAGGCGGCGAATTCTTCGGGGTTGTCCAGGTTGTAAACCTTCATCTGGACGCGGTTCAGGACATCTCCGGAGAGAGTTTTCACGGTGCCGCGCATCTCTTCCAGCAGGTAGGGCATGAAGTATTTGGCCGATGCGGAGATGCCGCCGCCAATCACCACGATGCCGTCCATCAGCTGAACGGCCTGGGCGATGGCCAGGCCGGCTACGCGGCCCATTTCTTCAAAAGCGGCCTTGGCGGCTTTCTGCTTGCCGGGGCGGGTGCCCTCGGCAATGTCGTAGATGTCTTTGGGGGTGAGGGTGGGATCCTGCACGCCGGACTGTTCTGAATATACGCGCTTGACGGCACGGATGGCCACGCTGTCTTCCAGGATGACGCCGTTGATGTGCGGATTGGCCAGGCAGTAGGTTTCCACGCAGGAGTTGTCTCCGCGGTTCAGCTGGCCGTTGATGACACAGCCAATGCCGAAGCCGGTTCCAAAGGTGTAGCCAATCAGGTTGTGGAAGCGTTTGGCGCTGCCGGCGGCGGCCAGTTTCTCGTTTACCTCGGGAAGGGCGCCGCTCAGGGCTTCACCGAAGGCGAAGAGGTCTCCGTCGTTGTTGATGAACACGGGAATGCCGAAGACTTCCTTCAGGTACGGTCCCAGGGCCACGCCGTCGCGGAAAGAGGGGAAGTTGGGCAGGAAGCCGCCGATGATGCCGGCGGGGTAGTCGGCCGGACCGGGGAAGGCGAAGCTGATGGCCTCCGGTTTCGCGTCTCCCAGCTGGTTGATCACGTTCTTGAAGCCGGTTACCATGGTCTCTAAGCACAGGTCCAGGTTGTTGGCGTTGGACGGAAGGGTGAGGGTTTCCAGAATGAATTCTTCTCCCTTCATGGCGTTGAAGCGCAGCGAGTTTCCGCCTGCATCCAGGGTGAGCACCACCCGCTTGTCGTTCTTATACTTTCCCATATTTCAGTTTTGTGTTATTGTTCAATTTTCAAATATAGCCATTTTTGGCCGGAATTACAACTTGATGAGCGCACGCCCGGCGCGGCCGTCGATGCAGACAGTGAGGGGATCCGGAAGCCGGACGTGCCGCAGCCACTGGGTTTCAAGGACGGCGGGCAGAGCGTTCAGCGGTTCCAGATCCAGGCTGTCTCCCCGGCGGGAGTAAGGATCCACGTTCACATAGCCGGCATTGAAGGAAGTGAGGTTCTGGAAGAAATGCGTTCCCTGGCTGGGATCTACCCTGAAATCCGGCAGGGAGCACTCTACCAGGGCTTTGGCCTCGGAGATGTCGCTCCACGCCACCGGCACGCCCAGGGTGGGGATGCTGGTACCCCATCGGCCAAACCCAATGAGGCAATACTGCCGGCCCTCCGTCCTCAGTTGGGCGTTCAGGGTCCGTAATTCGGCTGCCATCTCTTCCGTCTTCATCTTGTCAAAGGCATCCGGCTTCAGGTAAACCACGTCCTTGATTCCGGATATCCAGCCCGTTCCCAGTGCGCTTTCAGACTGTACCAGAGCCCCGGAGCAGTCCACCTTTTTCCAGTCCACGTCGGCCTTCAGGCCATCGGCCGAAATGGGCCTCACCTGCAGGGCGTTGAATACGCCGGTGGAGAGTTCCGCGGCAAATTCTATTTCTACGCCACCCTGCATTTCGAGGGAGCATATATCCAGCAGTTCCTGTACGATGGGAGCCAGCGGGAAGGTGCCGTACCGGAGAATATGCGAGAAAGTAATGGCCTTGGGACCGTTTGCGAGGGGAGAGTCCACCATTCTCTGGTTCTGGAAGTCGTAAGTGGAAACCACGCGGGAGAAGGAGGAGAATCTGGAGCAGTCGCAGGTGTCTGTACGCTCCAGGTTTACGGCGTCGTCTAACGAAGTCTTGAATTTCTCCGGCTGCAGGTTCAGGGCATACATCACCTGCTGGGTGTCCCTCATGGCCAGTTCCGGCGTAGAGGTTTGCAGCACGTGCTTGGGGTACAGGGGAGAGAAGCGGAGCACCTGTTCCCCGTCCACCACGGCCTTGCCCAGGCCATAGGCCACCTTCACAATGCCCTCTTCGGCCTTTTCGTGGCCGATGGGATAGTAATTCACGCTGCGGGCTACACCCGAAAGGGTGGGGAAGAAGCAGCCGTTGTCCTCGGCCCCGCAAATCTCCTGTAGCACGATGGCCATCTTCTCCTCGGAAATCACATTGGCCGTGGCGGTGATATAACCCTTAGAAGATGCGTAATACACAGAGGCGTACACGCTTTTGATGGCTTTGGCAAGGAGGCGCAACTGCTGGTCTTCATTCTCTACCGAAGGAATCATGTAGGTGGAATAAACGCCCGCAAACGGCTGATAGTAAGAGTCTTCCAGTTTGGAGGAAGAGCGCACGGCCAGCGGCGTGCGCACCACCCGGATAAAGGCGCGGAGCACTTCCATTACATCCTGAGGCAGGTTGGAGGAAACGAATTCCGAAAGGATTTCCGCATCCGAGATATCCGAATTGATCACGTATTTGAGGCCGTTCTCCAGGATGAAGCGGTCGAAGCAATCTGTGGCCAGCACCAGGGTGCGGGGCACGCTTACGTGTACGCCTTCCCATTTGTCGTACAGATGGTGCTGGTAGAGGATGTGATTGAGAAAGGCCAGGCCGCGGGCCTTGCCGCCTAAGGAGCCTTCCCCGTAGCGGGCAAACCATACGGTGTCATTGTAAGTGTCGGGGTTGAAGCGGGCCACTACGCCCAGGCTCTGGGAAACGCGGTAATTGTGGATAAGCGGAATGGCCATTTTCCGGAATTCCGAGGCCGACGGCAAGCGGCTGTTCTTGATGGCATTGCCTTCCTTGAAGATCCCGCGGGCCAGCAGCCAGCGGGAGATGTAGTTCTTGCTCCGGAGCTGGTCCAGCACCTTTTCCGGCAGCTCTTCCAGCACGCTTTCCACGCCTTGCAGGTCGTTGGCACGGGCTATCTCTCGCCCTTTTTCATTGGTGGCTACAAAATCTCCGAAGCCAAATTCCCGGCCGATGTATTCGGCCAGTTCGTGGGTGAGCGTCTTGGAGCTTTTTATCAGGAAACCGGCGCCCAGGCTCTCCGCCACGGGACGCATGCTCTCCTGCGAGCTCTGCATAAGGATGGGCATACGGGGGTGGTCGCTTCGGATGTATTGGCAAAGATCTACACCGGCGTCCAGCTTCTCCTGGGAGGACTTGTCATTCTTGTGCAGGACAAAGCCGATGTCCGAAATAACCCCCAGAAGGTTCTCCTTATAGGTGTTGTACAGATTTACGGCGTCTTCGTAGTTGGTGGCCAGAAGAATCTTGGGACGGGCGCGCTTGCGGAGAATCTGCTGGTCTTCGTTGAGGGCGTCCCGGATGGCGGCCGAGTTTTGCTGCAGCACCAGCTTGTACAGAAGGGGAAGGTATGTGGAGTAATAGCGCACAGAATCTTCCACCAGCATGATGCACTGCACCCCGCCTTGGAGAATGTCTTCCTGAGCGTTGAGGCTGTCTTCCAGCAGCTTGATGATGGCAATGATAAGGTCTGTGGAGCCGTTCCAGTTAAAGACAAAGTCTATGCAGGAGCGGTCTTTGTCCTCCAGCTGACGGGAGACTTCCTTGGAGAAGGAAGTCATCAGTACCACGGGGGTGTCCGGGATGGTTTCCTTCACGCGATGGGCAAACTCGAACACATTGTCCCCACCGGCGTTGTACATGGCAATGACCACATCCCAGTTTTCTCCGGCTATGAGCCGGTCCAAAGCCTCACCGGTGGAGGATACGCGCTCGAACACGGGCGGGTTGCTCATATTCAACTCCGAGTATTCCCGCGCGATGCGCATGTCCAGCCTTCCGTCCTCTTCCAGCGAAAAGTTGTCGTAGTTGTTACAAACCAGCAAAATCCGCCGGATTCTGCGTGTCATCAGGGAGGGTATTTCCATATAATT
>CAJOMB010000070.1 GCA_905235615.1 uncultured Bacteroidales bacterium
AAGAAACAGAAACGCAACCTGGATCACTTCGCCATCCTGGAGAAGGTGGACATCGCGCGTGTAAAGGAGCTCCTGGTCCTCTAAGTCTTATTGTTTAACTGGAACGCAGTCTGCAAAAGCACCTTTAACCGGGTCACTGCCTCCAAAAATGTAAAAATTTTATGCCTAGATCAGTTAATTCTGTTGCCTCAAGGGCACGCCGCAAGAAGATTCTTTCCAAGACTCGCGGCAACTTCCTGTCCCGCAAGAACGTCTGGACAGTTGCAAAGAACACCTACGAGAAAGGTCTCACCTACGCCTACCGCGACCGTAAGGCCAAGAAGCGCGAATTCCGCTCCCTGTGGATCCAGCGTATCAACGCCGCTGCCCGTCAGCACGGTCTCACTTACTCTCAGCTCATGGGCCGTCTGGCCAAGCAGAACATCGGCCTTAACCGCAAGGTCCTGGCCGACCTGGCCATGAACAACCCCAAGGCATTTGAGGCTATTGTCAAATCTGTGAACAAGTAGTTTTGCCTTCACGATGAGCAGCTGGAAGGACATCATCCAAAACAAATGGGTCAAACTGGGTTTCTGGTCTGTCCTGTACTTGCTTTGGGTAATCTGGCTGGGGAATTATTGGTGGCTTCTGGGCCTGGGCGTCATTTTTGACCTCCTTGTCACCAAAAAGGTGAAGTGGCTCTTTTGGAAGAAAGAGTATGCTCCCGGAGAGAAGCACTGGCTGGACTGGCTGGATGCCATCATCTTCGCCGTGGTTGTGGTCACCTTCATCAATATCTTCTTCTTCCAGGCCTTCAAGATTCCTTCCTCGTCCATGGAAAGCAGCCTGTATACCGGAGACCATCTCTTCGTATCCAAGCTCACCTACGGCCCCCGCGTCCCCCAGACGCCCCTCACCATTCCCTTCACCCACAACCGGGCGTTCGGCAAAGAGTCCTATTCCACTCTTATCCAGAACAAGTACCGCAGGCTCAAGGGATTCCGTGAGGTAAGAAGGGGAGACATCGTGGTGTTCGGCTTCCCCAACGGAGATACGGTGCTCTCCCGCCGCCCCGCAGACGATTACTACGCCTGGGTGCGCACCTACGGAAGAGAGAAGACCATCTCCCAGTTCGGTCCCATCATCGTCCGCCCGATGGACAAGAAAGACCACTACGTCAAGCGTTGCGTCGCCGTTGCCGGTGACACGCTGGTGGTGAAGGACGGTCTGGTATGGGTGAACGGACAGCAGGAGCCCGACTATCCCGGACGGCAGCTCACGTATCAGGTAATCACTTCCGGTTCCCGTATCAATCAGCTTAGGCTGGAGGAGTTGGGACTCAATCTTTCGGAGCTTTATTTCGACTCACGCCTGCCCGGATATCCGGCCATGCCGCTGACCGCCGAAATGCTGGGAAAGATCAAAGAGTTCTCCTCCGTGGTGGATGTGACGCCCAATCTGGACCAATATCCCGCCACCGGCCAGGATACCGGCATTTTCCCCTTCACCGGGAAAACCCGCTGGACCTGCGACTACTTCGGCCCGCTGTGGATCCCCAAGAAAGGTGCCACCGTTCCCATCGGCCCGGACAACCTGCCGCTTTATGAGCGCATTATCCGTGACTATGAGCACAACACCCTGGAGGTCAAGGGAGAAGAGATTCTCATCAACGGAGAGCCGGCCAGTGAGTACACCTTCCGGCAAGACTATTACTTCATGATGGGCGACAACCGCCACAACTCCTTGGATTCCCGTTATTGGGGATTCGTTCCGGAAGACCACATTGTGGGCACCCCGTCCATCATCTGGCTTTCCACCGATGCCTCCAAGTCCTTCCCGGGCAGCATCCGCTGGAAACGCTTCCTAAAACTTGTATAACAAATAAAAAAGTAAAATATTATGTCAAAGGTTTGTCAAATAACCGGCCGCAAGAGAATGATCGGCAACAATGTCGCCCATTCCAAGCTGCGCACCAAGCGCGACTTCGCCCTCAACCTCAAGACCAAGAAGTTCTGGTCCGAGTCTGAGCAACGTTTCATCACCCTGAAGGTCACCACCAAGGGCATGCGTATCATCGAGAAGAATGGTCTCGACGCCACCCTCAAAGCCGCTCAGGAGAAAGGATACGTAAGCCTTGTTTAACCCTTTTAATCCTTAGAAATTATGGCAAAGAAACAGAAAGGAAACAGGGTGCAGGTCATCCTGGAGTGCACAGAGCAGAAAGCCAGCGGTGTTCCCGGTATGTCCCGTTACATCACCACCAAGAACAAGAAGAACACCCCGGACCGTCTGGAGCGTATGAAGTACAACCCGTACCTCAAGAAAGTAACCCTCCACCGTGAGATTAAATAAACGATTTGAACTATGGCAAAGAAAGCAGTTGCAACCTTCGATGCAAAAGCCGGTGCAAAGCACATGGTGAAGGTAATCCGTATGGAAAAGAGCCCCAAGACCGGTGCCTACGTGTTCGTAGAGCAGCTGGTGGAAGAGGGTAAGGAAAAAGATTTCTTCAACAAGAAGTAAAATTTCCTTTCCGCCGCTTGAAAAGCCGTTCCTCCGGGGACGGCTTTTTTGCTTGTTTTCTGCGGGTAAAATATGTAACTTTGCACACTATGGGAATATTCGACAAAGGCATTAAGAAAACCAACCTGAACTTCTTCCAGAAGCTGGGACGGTCCATCACGGGCAAGTCCCGGGTGGACGAGGATGTGCTGGATGCGCTGGAGGAGGCCCTGCTGTCTTCGGATATGGGCGTGGAAACAACGCTCAAGCTCCTGGACAATATCCAGGACCGCGTGGAAGAGGACAAGTACATGGACATGGAGGAGCTTACGGCTATCATCCGCGACGAGATTGCGAACCTCATGGGGGACGATGCGCCGGTGGTGCCTTTCGATTTTTCCAAAAAGCCTTATGTAATCCTTGTGGTGGGCGTGAACGGCGTGGGGAAGACCACCACCATCGGCAAGCTGGCGTCCATGCTGAAGGCGCAGGGCAAGAAGGTGGTCGTGGGAGCGGCCGATACCTTCCGCGCCGCCGCCGTGGAGCAGCTCACCGTCTGGGCGGAACGCGCCGGGGCGGACATTGTGAAGCAGCCCATGGGTGCAGACCCTGCCTCCGTGGCCTTCGACACGGTTTCATCGGCCGTGGCCAAAGGGGCCGATGTGGTGCTCATCGACACCGCCGGACGCCTGCACAACCGGGTGGACCTGATGAACGAGCTCACCAAAATCCGCAATGTCATCAAGCGTGTGGTGCCCGACGCTCCGCATGAGGTGCTGTTAGTGCTGGACGCCTCCACCGGCCAGAACGCCTTCGTGCAGGCCAGGGAGTTCTCCAAGGCTACGGATGTGACGGCCCTCGCGATGACCAAGCTGGACGGCAGCGCCAAAGGCGGCGTGGTGGTGGGCATCGTGGACGGCTTCAAGATTCCCATCAAGTTCTTGGGAATCGGCGAAGGCGTGGAAGACCTGAAGGTCTTTGACAAAAAAGAGTTTGTAGAAGATTTGTTTAAACTGGAAGATATACAATGAAACTTTCTTATTCATGGCTTAAAGAGTATTTGAAGTGTGACCTTGGCCCGAATGAGGTGGCGGAGGCCATGACTTCCATCGGCATCGAGGTGGACAGCGTTCAGATGCAGGAAGTGATTCCCGGCGGACTCGCCGGTGTGGTGGTAGCCCAGGTGCTCACCTGCGAAATGCACCCGGATTCCGACCATCTGCACATCACCACCGTGAACGACGGTTCCCCGGAGCCTGTGCAGGTGGTTTGCGGTGCGCCCAATGTGGCCGCCGGCCAGAAGGTACTCTTTGCCCGCCTGGGCACCGTCCTTCCCGGAGACTTCAAGATCAAGAAATCCAAGATCCGGGGCGTGGAGAGCTTCGGCATGATCTGCGCCGAGGACGAACTGGGAATCGGCACCAGCCATGAAGGCATCATGGTGCTCCCGGACAGCGCCGTTCCCGGCACGCCGGCCAAGGAATATCTGCAGCTCAAGGACGAGGCCGTGATTGAATACGAGATTACCGCCAACCGTATTGATGCGGCTTCCCACATAGGCGTAGCCCGTGACCTCTACGGCTACCTCCGCAGCAAGGATATTCCTGCGCAGCTCTGCATCCCTTCCGTGGAGGCTTTCCGCGAAGGGGAGGGCGCGTCCATCCCCGTGGAGGTGATAGACAGTGAGGGTGCGCCCCGCTACACCGGTATCACGGTGAAGGGCGTGAAGGTGGGCCCCAGCCCGGAATGGCTGCAGGAGCGCCTGATGTCCATCGGCCTCAAGCCCATCAACAACGTGGTGGACATTTCCAACTTCGTGCTCTTCGAGACCGGCCAGCCGCTGCACACCTTTGACGCCGCCAAGGTGAAAGGCAAGGTGATTGTGCGCCGCGCCGCCGAAGGGGAGAAAATCCGTACCCTGGACGGCATCGAGCGCAGCCTCCATGCCTGCGACATGGTTATTGCCAATGCCGACGGGCCCATGTGCATCGCCGGCGTGTTCGGCGGAGAGGATTCCGGCGTTACGGAAAGCACCGTGGACGTGTTCATCGAAGGCGCCTACTTTGACCCCGTGAGCATCCGCCGCACGGCCAAGAGCCAGCAGCTCTCCACGGACGCCAGTTTCCGTTTCGAGCGTGGAGCAGACCCCGAAGCCGCCCTGTATGCCGCCAAGCGTGCCGCCCTCCTCATCCAGGAAGTGGCCGGCGGAAAGGTGATCGGCCAGGTGCGGGAAGTGTATCCCAAGCCCATCGGACGGGTGCAGATTGAACTGGATTACAACCGCATCGAGCATTTCATCGGCAAGAAAATCGGCCATGATACCATTGAAAAGATCCTGGAAGGCCTTAATTATCAGTTCCTTCAGAAGAAGGCCGATGGCGCCGTAGTGGCGGCTCCCACCTACATGGTGGACGTCACGCGCGAGTGCGACGTGGTGGAGGAAATCCTCCGCATTTACGGCTACAACAACATTGAGTTGCCGCAGAACCTTCGGATGAGCGTGAATCCTTCCGAGCAGCCGGACCCTGAAGCTGCCATTTCCAACTGGCTGGCCGCCAATGGTTTCGTGGAAACCATGAACAACTCCCTCACCAAGGAGGACTATTATACCAAGCTGGAAACCTTCCCCGCAGCGCGTTGCGTCCACATTGTGAACCCGTTGAGCCAGGACCTGAACGTGATGCGGCAGACGCTGCTCCTGAATGGTTTGGAGGTGGTGGCGTACAACCTGAACCGCCAGGCCACTTCCCTGAAGTTCTTCGAGTACGGCTCCGTGTATCAGCGGCTACCGGAAAAGGACGGCACCACGCTGGAAGGCTACGAGGAGCACCGCTGCTTCTCCCTCTTTATCAGCGGAACGCCGGACAAGGCCTGGCGGAACCCGGCGCAGAAGTCCCATTTCTTCCAGCTCAAGGGTTATGTGGAGGCCCTGATGGCCCGCTACCGCATAGACGTGAACACGCTCCAGTGCGGCAGCGCCCCTTCGGATCTCTTCTCCGAGGGCGTCACTTACAGCCTGCCCGGCAGGGAGCCCAAGCTCCTGGCCACTATAGGCACCCTGAATCCGGCCCTGTGCAAGCGCTTCGGCATCAAACAGCCCGTGTTTGCGGCGGAGATCAACTGGGAGGTCCTCTTCACCCTCATCAAGCGGGATAAGTTCTCCTTCAAGGAACTGCCCCGCTTCCCGGAGGTGAGAAGAGACCTGGCCCTCCTCCTGGACGAAGGCGTGACCTATGCCGCCGTGCGCTCCAGCGCCCTCAAGGCCGGCAAGAAACTCATCAAGAGCGTGAACCTCTTCGACGTGTACCGCGGGGAGAAAATTCCCGCCGGCAAGAAGCAGTACGCCCTGAACTTCGTGCTGCAGGACCCTGAACGTACCCTTACGGATACGGATGTGGAAAACACCATGAACCGCGTCCTGGCCGCCCTCCAGACAGAGTGCGGGGCCGTTCTCCGGTAAGATGAAACGTCTCCTTCATATGGCTCTGCTGATAGTGCTGGCGGTCTCCTGCCACAAGGGACCGGAGCGCATCCCGCGCAGGCAGATGGAGGATATCATGTACCAGATTCTCCTGCAGGACCAATATCTGAAACTGCATCCGGAGCTCCGCCGTCAGGCCGATACCACCCTGGTGTACGAGGGCATCTTCGAGAGCCAGGGCTTCGACACGGACGATTTCCTCTACAGCCTGAGCTATTACCTCCAGGACCCTGCCCGCATGGAGAAAATCATGGAGAAGGTGGGGGACCGCCTGGAGGCGGAAGGAAAGGTGGTGGACAAGGAGCTGAAGGCGGAAAACTGGCGGAAGGACTTCCTGAGCCTGTATTCGCTTTCCCCGGACACGCATCATCTTCCCCAGCCGGTGAGTCCCTTGGACAGCCTGGCCACGGTGCAGTTCCACAAGGATTCCCTCTTTTATATCCCGCACAGATGAAACGTTACGCCGCCCGGCTGGTCTATACCCTGACATCGGCCCTTCCCCTGAAGAATGGCTTCGTGGAGCTGGCCGATGACGGCACCATTCTGCGTACGGGCCTGTGCGAGGAGGGGGAGCCCGTGCTGGAAGGCGCCCTTTGCCCGGGCTTTGTGAATGCACACTGCCATGTGGAACTGTCCTACATGAAGGGGCTTTTCCGCAAGGGGACGGGCATGGCGGGCTTTATAGACCAGATCAACGCCCTCAGGGACGGCTTTTCCTTTGAAACCAAGGTGGCCCTTCTGAAAGAGGCCATGGACGGGATGTACCGTCAGGGCGTAGTGGCCATGGCCGATATTTCCAACTGCGACGATTCCTTTGCGGTGAAGGCGCGGCATCCCATGTACACGCGCACCTTCCTGGAGGTGTTCGGCGCCGTTCCTTCCGAGTGCGACGCGGTGATGGAGAGTGTGAAAGCCCTGCAGCAAAAGGCGCTTTCCTATGGCCTGGATGCTGCTCCCACGCCGCATTCCTGCTATACCACGAGCCCTGAGTTGGTGACGGCCTCTTCCGTGGAAGGCTTGAAGAGCGGCTTCCTGAGTTTCCACTCCGAGGAATCGGAGGAGGAGGAGGAGATGATGCGGTACGGCCGCGGCCCCATGTGGGACAACCGCATCCGGAACGGCATCCCTACGCCTCCTGTGACGGGCACCTCTTCCCTGCAATATTTCCTGGACCGTCTGGCCGCCGGCCTTTCCCTTCCGGTGGAGGGCCATGTGCTGCTGGTGCATGAGTGTTCGCTGTCGGCCGATGGCGTCCGCGCCGCCCGTGCGGCCCTGGAGGAGCCCTACCTGGCCATCTGCCCGCTCTCGAACCGCTTTATCCACAATACTCTTCCGCCCATTCCGCTGATGCGGGAGAGCGGCATTCCCGTCTGTGTGGGAACGGATTCGCTCTCTTCCAACGACGAGCTGAACATGGTGGCGGAGCTCCGGGCCGTACAGGAAGCCTATGACGTGCCCCTGGGAGAGCTCCTTGGCTGGTCCTGCCTGAACGGCGCCCGTTTCCTGGGCAAGGAGGATGTCCTGGGCACGCTGGAACCCGGCAAGAAGCCAGGCCTGGTGCATATTTCCAACCTTTCCTGTCATCCTGAGCGCAGCGAAGGATCTCTTACCTCATCCTCGCAATCTGAACTGCTATGCTAAGGGAAACCACCGTATTCGGCCCCATCTTCAGCCGCCGCTTAGGCAACTCCCTGGGCATCAACCTGCTGCCCCAGGAGGGGAAGGTGTGCAACTTCGACTGTGTGTACTGCGAGTGCGGCTGGAACAAGGACGGCCAGGGAGACCGTGTGCTCCCATCGGCCGATGATGTCCGGTGGGCGCTGGAAGCCAAGCTGGAGGAGTGCTCCCGGAAGGGAACGCCCATCGACTCCATCACTTTCTCCGGAGACGGGGAGCCCACGCTGAATCCGGAATTCCCCGCCATCATAGACCTCACCATAGCGTTGCGGGACTGCTATTACCCTTCGGCCAGGGTGTCGGTGCTGTCCAATGCCACGCGCGTGAGCCGGCCGGGCATATTTGAGGCGCTCCGGAAGGTGGACAATCCCATCCTCAAGCTGGATGCCCCCACGGATGCCCAGGTGGCGTTGGTGAATAAGCCGACAGGGGAGTACCACGTGGCCGACGTGGTGACGCAGCTCCGGCGCTTCGGGGGAGATTTCGTGCTCCAGACCATGTTCCTGCGGGGACCGGGCTGGGAATCGGCCCAGTGGGTGAAGGAATGGATGGAGATGGTGCGGGAACTGAGACCCCGCGAAGTGATGGTGTACACCATCGACCGGGAAACGCCCATGAAGGGGCTGGGAAAATATACGGCTGCTGAGATGCAAGAGCTGGTGCAGCCGCTGATAAATGAAGGTTTTAAGATTCAAATTAAAGGATAAATACTATGTCTCTTTCAAGTAAATACGGCTATACGCCCGATGCGGAGGCCATTGCGCACAGTCTGGAAATCATCGCCGGCGGTCTGGAAGAAGTGGCCTGCGAAGAACTTTACAAGAAGTGCTTTGGCATCATGGACCAGACAACCCTGGCCAATGAAGATACGCCGGCCCGCGTGAAGGCCCTGGTGCAGAAGGTGAACTCTTTTGCCAGGGATTACCCTTCCTGGCCGCTGCCTGCCTCCATTTGCGTGTACCCCAACTTCGCCCCTGTGGTGGCTTCCGAACGTGCTTCGAAGGAAGTGCACGTGACCACCGTGGCCGGTTGTTTCCCCACCTCCCAGAGCTTCTTGGAGGTCAAGCTCCACGAGATTGAACTGGCCGTGAAGGGTGGGGCCGACGAGATTGACATTGTGCTGGCGCTCAACAGTTTCCTGGCCGGAGATTACGAGACGGCGGGTGCGGAGATCCGTGCTTCCCGCGAGTGCATCGACCGTGTGGCCCGGGAAGCGGGCCGTCCCGTCTGCCTGAAGGTCATCCTGGAAACCGGCCTTCTGGTTACCCCCGAGCTCATTGCCGACGCCAGCTTCTTAGCCATGGAGAACGGGGCCGATTTCATCAAGACTTCCACCGGCAAGGTGAAGGTGAACGCCACCCCGCAGGCTGCTTATGTGATGTGCGAGTGTATCAAGAAATACAACGAGGCCACCGGCAGGAAAGTGGGCTTCAAGGCCGCCGGCGGCCTTGCCTCCGCCTTGGATGCCGTCTGCTACTGGAGCATCGTGAAAACCGTCCTGGGTGAGCCGTGGCTCAATAAGAAGCTCTTCCGCTTCGGCGTCTCCTCCCTGGCCAACAAACTCCTCACGGCCGTGGAACAGAAGACCGTTGCGTACTTCTAAGCCGATGGACAGACAATGAAAAAAGACCGGAATTTCTTCCGGTCTTTTTCGTGCGCGAAATCAGAGTCGAACTGACACGTCCTTTCGGACACTACCTCCTGAGAGTAGCGCGTCTACCAATTCCGCCATCCGCGCATCAATTTGGGACTGCAAATATACGCACTTTTTTTGAAAGTCCAAATAAATTTTTCAGATATCCATATTGATGGGAACCACCTGGCTCCATAAATGGCTCTGGAGGAGAATCTCCGTTACGGAGAGGCGGATTTCCAAAGGCATGTCGTCCAGGTCGGCGGCTCGCCAGTCGTAGCCGGCTTCCAGCATGTAGGTGCCCAGGGCAAAGCTGCGGACCACGCGGTCCGGCATGGTAATGTCCAGCCACAGTTCATCTTCCGGGTCCTGGCGGGGCAGGCGGACGGACAGTCCGGCGTCCAAGCGGCAGGAGAAGGTGCCTGCGTCCGGCGTTCCTTCCCACGAAAGCCCGCCCACGCTGCCCCTTACTTCCGCCCAGTAGGGTTCTCCCCAGCCCGGCGGGCCGTCAAAATCCAGCGACAGTGTGCAGAAATGCTTGTTCAGGGACACGGAGACGTCGGTAGAGTCCCGGTTGGTGTCCACCAAGGAAGAGTGGAGGTAAACCGGCGGGCAGTCAAAACCCACCGGAATCCTCAGGTTCTGCCGGGCTTCCATGCTTGCCCCTGCCACTGCCTGGAGGCGGATTTTCCCTTTGGGCACCTGTACAACCATCACGGTGTCCTTCCCAGCGCGGTAGCGGGCCTCAAAGTCTCCGGCTACTACCCAGAGATTCACAGGACCCGGTACGCCTTTCAGCTCAATCCGGAGGGCGCAGGGGCAGAGGTCCCTGTTCTCCTTGACGGAGCAGGAAAGCAGGGACAGCCCCAGCAGGAAGAAAGGTATGAATGCAGTCTTAGAAAACATAGACCAGTGCCAAAAGAAGGTCGTTGGGAAGGATGAAGGGCCGTGCCCCCTTGTCTTCCACCAGGCCGCAGACCGGGCAGGAGTAGGTGGTATAGCGGTCCCAGCCGCCCCAGACCCCGGCTCCGATGTCAATGTTCAGATGTGGATTAATCATGTAGGAGAAGCCTCCGGAAATCCCCAGGCCCCAGCGGTCCCCCTCGTCCGTGGTGGGATTCCTGATACCGCCCCGGTTGTATTCCTGGTACTGGATGCGGGTGCCGGCCCACCAGCCGGAATACACATGCCAGGGCCAGTAGCGGACACCGGCGCCAAGCACTTGCTGGCGGGCGTTCAGGGGCTCTTCTCCCTTCTTGAAATGGAAGGGATTCAGCTTGGCCACGGCCGTGGCGCTCCAGTGCTGGTGGAAGGCCACCGCCCCCTCGATGTTCAGGGTGCCAAAGTTGAGGTAGTCCATCAGGTTGGTCTGAACGGCCCATTGCTGGGCCCTGGCAACGGTGCAGGCCAGAAGGAGCATCAGGGCTGCAAGGAGGTGTTTCATGCTATTTGCCATATTTTCGGAAGGTGTCGTTGATAATCTTTTCTTTGTCGCTGTTCTGGGCGACGAGTTCCTCCCGGAGGTCGTCGATTCCGCTCAGTTTGGATGTGAGGGCCCGGAAGATGTCTCCGCGGCTCAGCCCTCTTTCGTAGAGGTAGGAGAAAATGTCCGGCTTGAACCAGAAGGTGTTCCCAAATTGTCTCACGGTGCCGCCGTAGCGGTCTGTCTTGAGGGTTTCCTGCATAAAGTAGCCCCACATTTCCCCAATTTCGCAGTAGCCGGCCTTGGCGTCTGTCCCGCTGCCGTAGGGGTCCCATCCTTCCAGGATAAAGGATTTGATCACATAGTCGATGTACGGTGTCCAGAAGGTGTTTCCCACCTTGGCATAGTGGCTGGCATGGGCCAGTTCATGCACCACGTTCTCATAGATCTGCATGTAGTCCATCTGCTTGGTGCCGATGGTAATGTCCGGCAGGAAGAGTTTGATGATGAACAGATAAGGCCCCAGATATTTGTTGATGATGTCATGGTCCAGAAAGGCGCCATGGTGCAGCATACTGGCGCTGGAGCAGTCCAGGGAGGGGAAAATCCAGATTCTCAGGTCCTTCGGAGGAGTGACGATGTCCAGGTCTTCCGCCGTGCAGCGGGAGTAATAGTCGTAGGCGGCGTTGTTTACCACGCAGCGGCGGAAGAGGGCGCCTTCGCTGTCGGCCTGGGTCACGTGGCAGTCCAGTCCGGAAGGCTCTCCTTTCCCCAGTGTACTCACGGAAGCCGGAATAATCAGGAAGTTGAAGCCGATGTTGAAGCCCTTCGTGTTCTGGAATACCAGCCGATAGCGGGGTTTCCCGGAGAAGGATTTACTCATCTGGTAGTATCCGTCCCGGTCCGTGTAGGTGGTGGCGATCTTCACGAAGATGTTGGCCGCCACCTTCACGCCGGCCACTCCGAAGGGTTTTCCCCCGCTGAAAAGCGGGTCTTCGATGGTAATCCGGCCGGAGGGACCGGCACCATCGGCCTTGGTGGGTTCTTCCCAGAGCTCCTCGTTGCCGGTAAGGCGGAAGGCTTCTTT
The DNA here is from genome assembly GCA_905235615.1 of uncultured Bacteroidales bacterium. GTDB lineage: Bacteria > Bacteroidota > Bacteroidia > Bacteroidales > UBA932 > Cryptobacteroides. Next base: position 11,783 of record CAJOMB010000070.1, read on the forward strand.
CTCCACCAGGTCCCAGTCCACCCAGTCATCGGCCCGGGTGACGGGAGCATGCTCGGAGATGAAGACCTTGTCCAACAGTTCGTAGGTGATGCCTTCCGGGAAGATGAAATCATGGGACACCACGGCATATTGCCAGGTGATGGCTTCGTCTCCCACTTCCGGGTCCTGGTAGTAGTCTCCTTCCCGGAGAATCTGGTAGTCCATCGGGTGATCCATCAGGTAGAGGCCCAGTTCCTGCAGTTTCTTGTACTGCTCGTCATCCTTGGGCAGGAAACGCACATAGAGGTCCGTCTCTGTGATGTCCACACGGTCGGCCTTGGAGGAATAGACGTTCTGGAGGGCTTTCTGCATGTTTTCAACCGTGTAGGGGTCGTCCAGTTTCTGTCCCAGTTCAATCATTCCGTGGTACACCGCGTCATCACCCGGCGTCGGGATGTCCGGCTCGGGGCCGTTCAGGCCCTTGCACGCCACCAGCATGCAAAGGGGCAAAAGGAAAAGAATGTGTTTTCTCATAGCGCATCAAATTTTTTGCAAAGCTCCGAAAACTTATCCGTGTCACGAAAAATGAAACGTTTATTTGCATTTTCGGCCTCTTGGTGCCCTGTAGGGCCGATTTTTGTGAAAACGGTCAAAACGCTTCAAGAGTCCGCCGGCGTGGCGTAAAATCGGCCTTGGAGGCCATTCAGAGGCCCCCTCAAAAAAATTATCCGTTTCAGCGCCAGGGTGCAAAGTTGTCTCTTTCGCCGAAAATTCCTAACTTTGTAAGATATTTAGAAGCGCATATATGCAGGACATCAGAAACATCGCCATCATTGCCCATGTTGACCACGGCAAAACCACCCTTGTGGACCGCATGATCTACCA